>NZ_SGTY01000008.1:0-191021 GCF_005435095.1 Halorubrum sp. CGM5_25_10-8B
AGTTCCAACAGCGACGGGAACAGCATCTGAACAAACTGCGGTTTGACGAGGACGATCAAAATGAGTGAACATACTACGAGAACGGAAGAATCGCAGGACGGCACCCGGAAAACCGCCCCAACCCACTTTCTTGCGGCCGATACCACACGACGGCGGGAGTCCCGGATGTAATCACCGGACGATATAGCGACGAGTTCAGCGGAGGCAGTGCGTTACTCTGTCTAACTGAACACTGAACGAGTCATCAGACTGTGATCGCAAACCCGTCGCTCGGGGAGATTTTCTGAGCAGAGATTCTTCCCTCCGAGCATAAGTTTCCGATCCGAGGCCACCTCCGAATTCGGCTCCCGATTTGCGCTACAACTCCCGGTTGTAATCGTCGCGGTCGTGGCGGTAACCGGATTGTCACTGTACCTCTCTGTGACTATGGCCGCGGCTTTCGGCCTCCTCGTCGGAACCATCGTCGCCTTGCTCGTCGCTACTCTCGCAACGATACTCGATTAATTCCATCGGCTATCGGTGGACGACCCGGGACGGACGCTTGATCCGGCGGTACGTCGAGGGGTCCTGATCCGCCGCGAGCCGGGGGACCTCACCGCGTCGGTCGGGGGTGGCTAATGAGAAGTTTCTTTTACCTCACCCCGGAGAATAGCGGTAGATGAGTGACCGAGGCGGTCGACCGTCGGACCGAACCGAATCCCCCGCTTCGAGCGGTGAAACGGCGGGTTCCTTCGATCCGGCGTCGCCGACCTCGTCCGCCCCGGTCGCCGACGACGGCGCGTCGACCGGGCGACTGGTCGTCGTCTGCGGGCTGCCCGGCGTCGGCAAGACGACCGTCGCCGAGCGGATCGCCGACCACGTCGACGGGCGGATCCGGCGGACCGACGTGATACGCAAGCAGCTGTTCGACGACCCGGAGTACACCGACGCGGAGACCGAGGCGGTCTACGCCGAACTGCTCGCGCGCGCTCGCGACGACGTCGGCGACGGGGGCGCCGTCGTCCTCGACGCGACGTTCGCGGATGCCCGATTCCGGGCGGACGCCCGGGAGACGGCCGCCGAGGCCGCGGCCGAGTTCGACCTCGTCGAGGTCGCCTGCGACGAGGCGGTCGTCGAGCGCCGGATCGAGCGCCGAGACGGGATCAGCGACGCCGACTTCGAGATCCACCTCCACTTCAAGGAGCTGTTCGACGAGGTGGCGTCGGAGCACGTCGTCGTCGACAACTCCGGGACCGAGGCGGAGACGTTCGCGCAGGTCGACGCGGCGTTCGGCGAGCGGGCGACCGACGGTGACGCGGCCGGGTACGACGCGACCGACGGCGACGCGACCGGCGAAGGTACGGCCGTCGAAGGTTCGACCGTTGACGGAGACGATCGGTCGACCACGCTCACCGACGCGGAGTGAGTTCGGTCCGGCGCTCCGGGGCGCCGTCGTCGTGCGAACGGATCGCGTGACGGGCGCACACACGCGTCTCCAATCACTTATACGGGCGAGCGCACAACGGAAGGTATGAGCGAAGAATCCGGGCGGAAGAACCTCCGCATGCCCAACGACGACGAAGTGTTCGCCGTAGTGACAGAACACCTCGGCGGCAACCACGTCCAACTGCGCTGCGCCGACGGCGAGGAACGACTCGGCCGGATCCCCGGCCGCATGAAGTACCGCACGTGGATCAACGAGGGCGACGTGGTCCTCGCCGAGCCGTGGGACTGGCAGGACGAGAAGGCGAACGTCGAGTGGCGGTACGATGACGAGGACGCCGACCAGCTCCGCCGCGAAGGCCACATCCAGTAGCGACGCCCGACTCGTCGGGCGAGCGGACCGCCCCGGACGCGCAGTTGTGTTGTCACCGATCGATGCTCTCGCCGCTCTTCTCGATTACGCCGCGACCCGGCAGCGGGTCGTCTCGGTCCCCGAACCGGCCGGCGGAAAGATACGGTCAGTACGGCGACGGCCACCGATTCCGCCGGAATCGGGACCGATCGAGAGCGGCCGGGGCGGCCGAGTCGCTCCGGCTCATCCTCCGTAGTGTGTAGTATTGTGGTCTATATCCAAAACCATTATCAGTCCCGGGCGTGTACCCGGTGGTATGAGTTCGACAGAAGCCGCTCCCGCAGAACCGATCCAGCTGGACGACGCCGACGCGTTCGACGACCGGGTCGCCGAGAACGATGTCGTCCTCGTCGACTTCTACGCCGACTGGTGCGGTCCGTGCCGGATGATGGAGCCCGCCGTCGAGGCGGTCGCGAGCGACACCGACGCGGCGGTGCTGAAGGTCGACGTCGACGTCCACCAGGCCCTGGCCGGCGAGTACGGCGTCCAGGGGATCCCGACGCTGCTCGTGTTCGCCGACGGTGAGCCGGTCGAGCGTATGGTCGGCGCGCAGAGCGAGCAGGCGCTGACCGACGCGGTCGGCGAACACACCGCCTAAATCGGTCCGACAGGCGTCACACACTGAACACCCGAGACGCGGGACCGCGCCGGCCATCGCGGCCCGAGTCGCCGAAACCGACACCATGAGAACGATCCAACTCGACGACGACGGTATGACCCCGAGAGAGCTCCGCGCGGACGTCCCGGCCCTCGGCGACGCGGCGTACTTCAACTTCGGCGCGCACGGGCCGAGCCCGGAGTACGTCGTCGAGGCGGCCGGGTCCTTCATCGAGGAGCACGAGTACGGCTCCGCGACCACCGACCCGTACGGCCACGCGTTCGAGACGTACGACCGCGTTCGCGAGCGGATCGCGGCGTTCGTCGGCGCCGACCCCGAGGAGGTCGCGCTGACGGAGAGCACGACCGACGGGATTACCCGCGTCGCCGGCGCGATCGACTGGGAACCGGGCGACGTGGTCGTCCGGACCGATCTCGAACACCCGGCAGGCGTCCTCCCGTGGAAGCGCCTCGAACGCGAGGGCGTCGAAGTCCGCGTCCTCGAAACGGAGGCGGGCCGCGTCGACCGCGACGAGTACGCAGCGGCGGTCGCGGACGCCCGGCTCGTCTGTTTCAGCGCGATCACGTGGACCCACGGCACCCGCCTCCCCGTCGCTGACCTCGTTGCGGTCGCGAACGACGCGGGCGCGTTCACCCTCGTCGACGCGGTTCAGTCGCCCGGGCAGGGCGCGATGGACGTGAGCGAGTGGGGCGCCGACGCGGTCGCCGCGGCCGGCCACAAGTGGACGCTCGGCCCGTGGGGCGCCGGATTCCTCTACGTGGACCGCGACGCCGCGGCCGATCTCGCGCCCCACGCGGTCGGCTACCGCGGCGTCGAGGACCCGACCGGCGACGAGATCGAGTTCAAGCCGGCCGCAGGGCGCTTCGAGGTCGGGACGACGACGGCGGCGGCGCACGTCGGCCTCGTCGAGGCGCTCGACGCCATCGAGGCGGTCGGCCTCGACGCGATCGAGGCGCGGATCGAGGCGCTCACCGACCGGCTCAAGGACGGCGTCCCCGAGGATCGACTCCTCAGCCCGCGGGCGTTCGAGTCCGGGCTCGTGACGATCGACGTCGACGACCCGGAGGCGACCGTCGAGCGACTCGGCGAGCGGGACATCGTCGTCCGGTCGCTCCCGCACCCGGACGGGATCCGGGTGTCGGTCCACGCCGTCTCGACGGAGGCGGAGGTCGACCGGCTCCTCGACGCGCTGGAACCCGAGTGGTGACCGGCGGGACGGGTCGCCGTCCCGTTCCACGTCGCGGGGTCGCGTCGGCTCAGTCGCACGCGCCTCGACCGGACGCGTTTTAGTACTCGACGCGCAATACCGCCCATGGGATTCCACACGTTCGACGCCGAGCAGGCGTCGCAACTCGAGCGCCCGAGCCGCTACCGATGGGTCTCCGCGGAGGAGCTTATCGGCCCGCTGGTCGAGGTCGGCGCCGCGGTCGTCGCCGACCTCGGCAGCGGTACCGGCTTCTACACCGATGCCGTCGCCGAACACGCCGAGACCGTCTACGGCGTCGACGTCCAGTCGGAGATGCACGAGTACTACCGCGACAAGGGGCTCCCGGAGAACGTCGACCTCGTCGCGAGCGACGTCTCGGACCTCCCCCTCGCCGACGGCGAACTCGACGGGGCGTGCTCGACGATGACGTACCACGAGTTCGCGAGTCCGGACGCGATCGGCGAGCTCGCCCGCGTCCTCCGCTCCGACGGGCGGCTCGTCGTGTTCGACTGGTCGGCCGACGGCGACGGCGACCACGGGCCGCCGGTCGACGAGCGCTTCGCTGCGCGCGACGCGCGCGAAACGCTCGTCGACGCCGGGTTCGAGATCGAGCGCGCCGAGACGCGGACCGAAACGTTCGGCGTCGTCGCGCGGGCACCCTAAACGACCGTCCCGTATCTGTCCGAAACCGCCGCCACACCGTCGCATTCGAACGTTCGTGAAGAAATACCGTTAGGTGTATCCAGCCCGTACGAGGGGTATGTCCGTCCGTCACCGATCGGTAGCCGTCGCCGCGCTCGCCATGTTCGCGACGCTCGCCGCGCGACCGGCCGCGGCCCACGTCGACTACGTCACCGAGGACTCCGGCGACCCGCTCGACGCTGTGGCGTTCGTCGTCGAGGTGCTCTCGGACCCGTTCAACGCGGCGCTGTTCGCGGGGTCCGGAGCGCTCGGGCTCGTCGGCATCGCGGCGTACCTCTGGGTGCGACCGACGATCGTCGACATCGTCGTCCTCCGCGAAAAGCTCGCCGGGTACGCCGACCTCGTCCCGTGGATGCTCCGCCTCGCCGTCGGGCTCCCGCTCGTCGGCGCCGGCTTCGAGGGGTATCTCTTCGCGCCGACGCTCGCGTTCGACACCGGGGCGAGCCCGCTCCTCCGGGTGCTGTTCATCGGGCTCGGGTTCTTCACCCTCTTCGGGCTGGCGACGCGGATCACCGCGACGGTCGGCCTGCTGACGTACGCGTGGGTGTTCCTCGCGGTCGACCCCCTCGTCTTCCTCGCCGTGGAGTACGTCCCGGTGTTCCTCGCGCTGCTGATCCTCGGCGGCGGCCGCCCGAGCGCCGACGACATGCTGCTGGCGGTCGCGAGCACGCCGGGCTCGTACTACGGCCGGGTCGACCCCGTCCAGTACCTCAAGTCGTTCCTCGACGAGTCGACGGCCCCGCTGCGGCGCTACGTCCCGACGGTGCTCCGGGTCGGGATGGGCGTCTCGTTCGTCTACCTCGGCCTCATTCAGAAGCTCGCCGACCCCGCGAGCGCGCTCCAGGTTGTCGAGAAGTACGACCTCACGGCGGTAGTCCCGGTCGACCCGGGGCTGTGGGTCGTCGGCGCGGGGGTGACCGAGGTCGCCGTGGGGCTCGCGCTGATCGCGGGTTTCTTCACCCGCGGCGCGGCCGCGCTCTCGTTCGTCCTGTTCACGACGACCCTGTTCGGGCTCCCGGACGACCCCGTCCTCGCGCACGTGGCGCTGTTCGGGATGGCGTCGGCGGTGTTCACGCTCGGCTCCGGCCCGCTCGCGTTCGACTACTGGTTCGGTCGGCCGGCGCTCGACGGCGACGACTCGGCGGTCGCGGCGGACTGACCGCGACGGGTGCTCGTCCGTGACGGGCCACGACCGCGGGCGGGCGCCGCGACCGCGACCCCCCGCCGGCTTTTAAGTTACTCTCGCGCGGTGAGGGAGGTATGCGAGTGGACCTCGGCAACGCCCTGGCGACGACGCCCGGGCTCACGACGGCAACGCTGGACCGACTCGACGACCGCGTCGCGGCCGCGCACGAGCGGATCGCGGCCGGGATGGCCGACGACGAGTTCGGGTACGCCGCCCTGACGCTCCCCGAGACCGCGGACCCGGACGCGATCTACGCCGCGGTCGAGGGGTTCGACCGCCCCGAGGCGGTGCTGACGGTCGGGATCGGTGGCAGCGCGCTCGGCGCGGCGACGCTGTCGAACGCCCTCGACAGCGACGTGGACGCGTACGTCCTCGACAACGTCGACCCCGACGAGACGCGGCGCCGCCTCGCCGACCTCCCGCTCGACGACACCGTCGTCAACGTGGTGTCGAAGTCGGGGACGACCGCGGAGACGCTCGCGAACTTCCTCGTCGTCCGCGAGGCGATGGCCGACGCGGGCGTCGACTGGACCGAGCGCACCCTCGTCACGACGGGCGAGTCGGGGAACCTCCGCCGGCTGGCCGACCGCCACGACCTTCCGTCGCTCCCGGTGCCCGACGGCGTCCCCGGGCGCTTCTCGGCGCTGTCGACGGTCGGGCTCGCCGTCGCCGCGCTCCAGGGCCACGACATCGAGGCCGTCCTCGCGGGGGGCCGCGACGGGATGGACGCGCTCGCCGGGTCGCTGTACGACTCGCCCGCGTACGCCTACGGGGCGGCGACGTACGCGCTCGCGGAGCGGGGCGCGCTCACCAACGCCGTGATGCCGTACGCTGAGTCGCTGGAGACGTTCGCGGAGTGGTTCGCCCAACTGTGGGCCGAGAGCCTCGGGAAGGACGGGCTGGGGCAGACCCCGGCGCGCGCGCTCGGGGCGACCGATCAACACTCCCAGCTCCAGCTGTACCGCGCCGGGCCACCCGACAAGCTGGTGACGCTCGTCCGGCCGACAGAGCGCGCCGACGCGCCGATCCCCGAGACGGACCTCGACGGGCTCGCGTACCTCGGCGGCTCGTCGCTCGGCGGCCTGCTCGACGCCGAGTTCGAGGCGACTGAGGCGAGCCTCGCGGCCGCCGGCGTCCCCAACGTTCGGGTCGAGATCGACCGCGTCGACGAACGCGCGCTCGGCGAACTCCTGTTCGGGATGGAGGCCGCTTGCGTGCTGTACGGCGAGCTCGCGAGCGTCTCGACGTTCACCCAGCCCGCCGTCGAATGGGGCAAGAAGGCGGCCCGCGGGCTGCTCGGCGGCGGCGACTTCGAGGAGGCCGAGGCGGTCGCGGAGAAGCGCGAACTGCGAATAGACTGATCCGATCTGCGAGTGGGGACGTTGCCGGCGCCAATCCCCTTCCGGTGCGTCTAAAGCCCTTGCGAGTCGTGTTCACTGTAATGAGCGACGACCTCTCGGCCTCGGCGGTCGGCCAGCGCGTGTTCCGCGTCGCGAGCGCCCTGTTCGCGATCGTGTTCGCGCTCCTCGTCGCGAGCGCGATCACCGCGCCGGGCGCGGAGCTGGCCGCCTCCCTCGGGCTGGTGTCGGAGGGCACGACCGGCTACCAGCTCCTTCAGACGCTGCTCCAGTTCGTCGGGTTCGCGATCGCGGTCGCCGGCTACCTCGCGATCACCGACCAGTGGACGCTCGCCCGGATCTCCCGCCCTGACGCCCGCGAAGCGGCGATCATCGTCGGCGGGGGTATCGCCCTCTTCGCGTTCCAGTACGGCGCGCTGTTCGCGCTCGATCAGGTCGGCCTCTCGACCGGGCAGAATCAGGCGGTCGTCCCCGCCGGCGACCCCGTCCCGTACTACCTCGCGATGATCGCGGTGTCGCTCGCGGTGGTCGGCCCGGTCGAGGAGCTGCTGTTCCGCGGCGTCGTCCAAGGCACCGTCCGCCGCGCGTTCGACGCGGTCCCCGCGGTGCTCATCGCGAGCCTCGCGTTCGGGCTGATCCACCTCCCCTCGGTCTCGGGGACGCCGGTCGAGCAGTGGGCGTACGTCGGTATCGTGGTCGTGTTGGGGTCCGTCCTCGGCGCGTTCTACGAGTGGACGGACAACGTGGTGGTGCCGGGGCTGGTCCACGGCATCTACAACGCGGTCACCTACGCGGTGCTGCTCGCGCAGGCCCTCTGAGGGGCACCGGTTCAGTACGTCTCTTTCCCCCACCGCAGGTCGTCGTAGGTCGCCTGCTGGTCGCTGCCGAGCCGCTCCTCGAACTTCCGGCGGAGCGCCGCCTTCTCGCTGGCTGAGATGCGCGCCAGCGCGTCCGCCTTCGCGACCGGCTCCGGCGGGCCGCGGGTCGCCGCCACCTCGGCGACCACCTGCCGGGTGAGCCGTTCGCGGGTCCCCGCGTCGCGGGTGAACGCGTACGGCGCCTCCAGCTTGTAGGTCACGTCGGTCCGCGGGTCGTAGACGACCATGAACGTGGGCTCGTACAGCTCGGGGTCGAGCTCGCGGTCGACACCGAGCGCGTCGCCGTCGGCGGCCATCGGCGCGTCCGCGCCGCCGCGGCTGCGGAACCACGTGGTGAACGTGAGGTCGTCGTCGAGCCGCGCGCCGCGCTCTGCGCCCCGGTCGTCGTCGGTGAACTCTCCGTCGCCGGCGGCCCCGTACGGCTCGCGGCGCTCCAACAGCCGGGTGAACAGCGCGGTGTCGTCGGGCCACGGCGACTCGACGCCGGCGCGCGAGAGCGCGCGGACGGCGGTGCCGCTCGCGGGGTTCTTCACGAAGCCGGCCAGCGGCACGTCGCGCTCGACGAACCGCTCGACGAGGCGGACGTACTTCTCGATCACCGCGCGCGGCTTCGCCTCGCGGGCGAGCGCGCCGAGCTCCGGGTCGCGGTCGGCCCACGTGAACAGCTCCTTCGGGTAGATGGGACCGTCGAGGACGAGCAGGTCCTCCACCCGGTCGGCGTGGTCGAGCGCGTGGGTCCCCTCCGCGAGGTATAAGGCGAGCGCGTGGACGACCCGCTCCGCGTAGCGGTTCACCCGCGGGACGTGGAGGACGCGCTGCTTGGTGTGGCCCTCGTCGCGGCGCGTCCACTCGCTGTCGAAGCCGGCGGTCGAGTCGCCGGCGTGGACGGTGGCCACGATGGTGCGGTCGCGGTGGAGGTCGAGGTCGGTCGGCGAGCTCGCCATCGCCGCGTGGGCGACGTCGACGACGAGGCCGTTCTTGAACGTCGTCGGGTTGATCGTCCCCGAGTCGAGCCCGTGGACCGCCTCGAACGGGCGCTCGGCGAGCGCCACGTCGTCGATGGCGGCCCGATGGCGCTCGTGGTCGCCGAGCGCCGCGAGCACGACCCGGCCGTCGCGCCGTAGTTCGGGGAGCCACTCCCGCCAGACGCGCTCGGCGAGGTCGTCGTGGTCCGTCGCGTCCACGTCGCCGCCGATGCCGTACGCGAGCCGGGCGATGTTCTCGACGTGGATCGGATCGAGCGTCACGACCGTACGGCGGGCCGGACCAATATAAAAGGCGTCGGCCGCGCGGTCGACGACCTGGGCGCCCGGCGCGAGTTCGCTCAGCGGGGGTTCACTCGGCGGGAGTTCGCTCAGTGAAACCGGTTCCGTCCGGTGAAGTTCGTGTCACTCAATGAGTTCATTCCGCCCGCTGGGACGAACGTGTTCGATCATCGCCGAACAATCGGCAACGTCGTGGGGTAAATTGTGTCAGCGCGATATCACTCAGCGGCTTAATTACCAGCGTCTCAGGACCTGAGAGACGGTATCAGCGATAATATCTGGAGGCGACGTGTTTTTATACCGTGCGACAATCGTCGCCCATGGCAGAGACTGCGACCGGCGTGGACGCGGGGGGATCGGGCGGGCTGGCGGAGAGCGTGCGGGACGTGATCCGCTACATTCCGGACGGCACCTCGATGCCGGAGGAGATGTGGAGCCCGCGGCATCGGAACATCCTGATTTCGATCGCGGCCCAGGTGCCGCTGCTGATCGGGCTCGGCCTCTACAACGGGACGGAGTCGTTCACCGGCGCGCAGATTCCGGCGACGCCGCTGTGGATGCTCGGCGGGTTCGTCGCCGTCATCCTCGGCACCGGCGCACTGGCAAGCTGGTCGCGGCTCGGCCGCCGCCAGCGGACGGTGCTCTCCGCGTTCAGCCTCATGACCGTCTCGATGGCGATGGTCAAGCTGTCGGGCGGCTACATCGAGGCGCACTTCAGCTTCTTCGTGTTTATCGGGGTGCTCGCGCTGTACGAGGACTGGCTCCCGTTCGCCGTCGGCGTCGTGTACGTGGCGGTCGGCCACGGCGCGTTCAGCCTCATCGATTCGAGTCTCGTCTACAACCACACCGCGGCGATACAGAACCCGATCGTCTGGGGCGGCATTCACGCGGTCTTCGTCCTCGCGCTGGCCAGCGCGCTGATGGTCAACTGGTACTCGATCGAGAAGTCGCGCGAGGCGGCGCGCGAGCAGCTGGAACTGGCGGAGCGGAAGCAGGCGGAGATCCAGGACGTCGAGGCGGCGAAGGCGGAGGTCGAGGAGCGCCGGGAGGAGGTCGAGCGGCTGAACAGCCACCTCGAGACGAAGGCGGACGACTACAGCGCCGCGATGGGCCGGGCGGCAGACGGCGACCTCACGGTCCGGCTCGACGCGGAGAGCGAGAGCGAGGCGATGGCGCAGATCGGCGCGGCGTTCAACGAGATGATGGAGGACATCGACGCGGCGATGGGCGAGGTGCGGTCGTTCGCGCAGGACGTGTCGACCGCGAGCGCGGACACGGTCGACGGCGTCGAGACCGCGTCCGACCGGAGCGAGGCCGTCAGCCGGTCGGTCACGGAGATCGCCGAGGGCGCCGACGAGCAGCGCGAGATGCTGCGGCAGGTGTCCGACGAGATGAACGACCTCTCGGCGACGATCGAGGAGGTCGCCTCCTCGACCGAGACGGTCGTCTCGGTCGCCGAGCAGACCGCCGACATCGCCGACGAGGGCGAGGAGACCGCCGAGGCGGCGATCGGCCGCGTCGAGGAGTCGCGCGAGGCGCTCGACTCGGCCGCGGGGACCGTCCAGCAGCTCGACGACCGGATGGAGGACATCGGCGAGATCGTCGACCTCATCGGCGACATCGCCGAGCAGACGAACCTGCTCGCCTTGAACGCGAACATCGAGGCCGCCCGCGCGGGTGGCAGCGGCGGCGGGAGCGACGGGTTCGCGGTCGTCGCCGACGAGGTGAAGCAACTCGCGGAGGAGACGCAGGACGCCGCCACCGAGATCGAGGAGCTCATCGGCGCCACGCAGTCGCAGACCGAGGGGACCGTCGAGGCGGTCCGGAGCGCCGAGGAGAACATCGCCGCCGGGGCCGACGCCGTCGAGGACGCCGCGGACGCGTTCGCGCGGGTGTCGGAGAACGCCGCGGAGACCGACGAGGGGATCCGCGAGATCAGCCGGGCCACCGACGATCAGGCGGCCAGCACTGAGGAGACCGTCTCGATGGCCGAGGAGGTCGCGGAGATCAGCGGGTCGACCGCCGACGAGGCCGACGCGGTCGCCGAGGCCGCTGACGAGCAGCTGACCGCGATGAGCGAGGCGACGACGGCGGCCGGGTCGCTCGCGGAGCAGGCGGAGCGGCTCGGCTCGCTCGTCCGGGACTTCGACGTCTCCGGCGGCGGGACCGGTCCCGCGTCGGGCCCCGGCCCGAGCGCGGCGGTCGGCGACGGCGGCCAGCGCGAGTAGACGCGCGGCGACGAGACGTTTTTCCGCGGTTCGGCGCTGCCCGGCTATCTATCGTCCGACTCGCTCCGAACAGCTTCGAGGACCGCCAGCGCGCGCTTCACTCCCGCGCCGTCCTCCACGAACACAAGCGTCCGGGGCGGGCGGACCGCCTTCGGCCGGACGCGGAGGTCGACCTCCCTCGCCGCGTCCGCGACCGCGTCCGGGGCCGCGACCGCTTCGATCCGCGCGCGGTCCGGCTGGACGTACACCTCGGCGACGGTCGGGTCGGGGTCGGTCTCCGCGGACGCGTCCCCGTCTGGCGAGCCGTCGCGCTCGCGGACGATCCGGTACGCCAGCGCGCCGTCGGCGGTCGGCTCGACGTCGGGGTCGGCGTCGGCGACGGTCAGCCCGCGGAGCCGGCTCTCGTTCCCCGTCACCTCGGAGGCGAGGAGCTGAGCGATCCGGACGCCGTCCGCGAGTCGGTCCGTCACCATCTCACGCCGCCCCCGAGTCGTCGGCGTCGGTCAGATCGCCTCCCGCGTCGCCCGCCTCGGCGGCGAGCTCCTCGCGCACGTCGACCGCGAGGCGGTCGACCGCGACGCCCTGCTCGCGGGCGTAGAGGACCGCGGCGGCCTCGATGGTGACCGCCAGCGCCCGCTGACGCTCGTTGATCGCGGCGACGGCGCGCTGCTTCTCGACGCCCGCGGCGACGACGGCGTCGAGCGCGCTCTCGAAGGTGGACTGCTCGCGGAGGACCGACTCGTCCGGGGTGAACCCCTCCGGGACGGTCACCTCGGCCGGGTCGAACTGCGGGACCAGATCGCCGTCCTCGGACGCCAGCAGGCCGCGGCCGAGCGCGACGTCGACGAGCCGCTTCGCCTGGTCGGGCGAGAACCACTCGCGCTCCAGCGACAGCGCGACGACGAACTCCCCCTGCCCGAGCCGGTCCTGTGCCCGAGCCTTGAACGGGGCGGCGACGGCGACCTCCAGACTCATGTGAGACGAACGGCCCGGCGGGCGCGTAAACGTGTCGAACCCGGGGGCGACCGGACGATCCCGGGACTCAGTCGTCGCCGGGGGCGGCGGTCTCCGCCGGGTCGGCGTCGGCCGAGGTCGGATCCGCGTCGATCGTGAGGCCGGTCCCGGCCATAACGAACAGCACAAACGGCGAGAGGAACGCGAACAGGTAGTACGGCGCGTACTCGATGGTCGGGACGCCCGTGGCGCTCGCCATGAAGACGGCGCCCGCGTGCCACGGCATCAGGGCGCCGGTCGGCGTCCCGGCCGCTTCGACCGCGCGCGAGAGCTGGTCGGTGTCGAGGCCGAGTTCGTCGTAGGTGTTCCGGAGCGTGACGCCCGGCAGGACGATGCTCATGTACTGTTGGGCCGTGAGGGCGTTGATGAAGATCGCGGAGACACCAGTTCCGGCGACGAGCGCGCCCGGACTCCGCACGGACGAGGTGAACGCGTGGGCGATCACCGCGAGGACGCCGGTGCGCTCCAAGATGCCGCCGAGTGACAGCGCGGCGACGACGACCGTGATCGTCCACGCGGAGCCGGTGAGTCCCCCGGTCGCGAGGAGTTCGTTCACGGTCGTAGAGGCCGACTCCGGCGAGGTCCCGTACATGAATATCTCCCAGGCGGCGACGAATCCGGTCCCTTGGAGGAGGATCGTCGTGAGCGCGCCGGCGAACACGCCCGCGACGAGTGTCGGCAGCGCGGCGTACCCCCGCAGCGCCAGCCCGAAGGTGACGACGAGCGGGACGAAGGCGACGGCGGTGACCGCGTACGTCTCGGTGAGACCGCCCTGGATCGCCGCGATCTCGCCGGCGGGAATGTCGCCGCTCGTGCGGAGGCCGAGCGCGGCGAAGCCGAGGACCGCGAGACCGAAGGCGATCGCGGTGCCGGTCCGCATCCGTCGGATGTGCCCGTACAGGTCGGTGTTGGTGACGCCGGCGGCGAGGTTCGTGGTGTCGGAGAGCGGCGACTGCTTGTCGCCGGCGTACGCGCCCGAGAGGACCGCGCCGACCGTCATCGGTGCGGGGACGCCGAGCCCCGCGCCGATGCCCACGAAGGCGACGCCGAGCGTCCCGACGGTGGTCCACGAGGAACCGATGGCGAACGCGACGATCGCGGCGAGGACCGCTGCCGCGGGGAGGAACGTCGTCGGGGACAAGATCTCCAGGCCGTAGTACATCATGCTGGGGATCGTGCCGGCGCTGACCCACGTCGCGATCAGCCCGTAGATGGTGAAGATGATGAGGAGCGCCTGGAGCCCCATGACGAGGCCGTTCGCGATCCCGTCGAACAGCGCGTCCCAGTCGTAGCCGAGCCACAGGCCGAACGCGCCGACGAAGGCGATGCTCCACAACAGCGGCGGGTGCGGGTCGAGGCCGAGGACGGCCGAGCCGATTCCGAGGAACGCCACGACGGCGAGGACCGGGACCAGCGCCGCCGCGAGACTCGGGCGGCGGTCGGGATCCAGGTCGTCGTACGCCGTCGGGGTGAACGAGCGTGCCATGTCCGATTGTATTCCTTTGAAGCATAAGTATGGCTCGAAATATGCGTGTGATAGATAGCGATAGATCTTGCCGCTTACGGTGAGCGGCTTCGGCAGGCCCCGCGGCACCCGCCGCGTCCGCCCGTGTGCCGCCGTGTCGCGGCGGTCCGCGAACGGACGCTCTTATACGCGTCGGCGGCGAAGCCGGGGTAACATGATATTCGAGGGCCTCCCGACGACTCCGCGCTCCGAGGAGCTCGTCGACAAGGCGTTCTCGCGGGCGGCGCGGGCCGGGCGCGCGAAGCGCGGCCACGAGGCGCAGGAGTCGATGCTACGGACCGCCGGCAACGTGCTCTCGGACAACTTGGAGAACGTCGTCACCTCGTGGCCCGACTTCGGCTTCGACGTCGACCCGTTCTACTACGAGCTCGCGGACGCACTCGTCGACGTCGACCGCCTCCGCCAGGCGCTCTCGCAGGTGATGTGGGCGAGCCGCCAGATCGAGGACCTCCGCGACGAGTACACGACGAAGGTCCGGAACTCCGACGTGGACACCGCGCGGAAACACCGGAAGCAGGCGTTCGCCCGCATGGCGGACATCATGGACCAGATCGAAGACGACCTGCGCTACATCGGCGACTCCCGGGACCAGCTGAAGGTCCTGCCGGACGTGGACCCGGACGAGCCGGCCGTCGTCGTCGCCGGCTACCCGAACGTCGGCAAGTCGTCGTTCGTCAACCGGGTCACCCGCGCGTCGAACCAGATCGCGGAGTACCCGTTCACCACGAAGGGCGTCCAGATCGGCCACTTCGAGCGCGACCACATCCGCTACCAGATCGTCGACACGCCCGGACTCTTAGACCGGCCCGCGGACGAGCGCAACGACATCGAGCGGCAGGCGGTGAGCGCCCTCGAACACCTCGCGGACGCCGTGATCTTCGTCATCGACCCCTCCGGCGACTGCGGCTACCCGCTCGAGGTCCAGCTCGAACTCCGCGAGGAGGCCCGCGAGCTGTTCGGCGCGGCCGTGCCGCTGCTCACGGTGGCGAACAAACACGACCGCTTCGAGGGCGTCAAGGCGGAATCGGTCGACGCGACGATGAGCGTCACGGAAGACGAGAACGTCGAGGAAGTCCTCGACATGGCCGTCGACGCGGTCGGCTACGAGCCCGACCTCCCCACCCGCGACGGGGAGTAGTCGGTCGACGCGCTCGACGGTCGCGAACCGCGAAAAAAGGCTCCTCGCGGCGCTACGCCGGCGCCGCCTCGTACACGACGTTCACCGAGACGCTCACGCTCACGTCGCCGCTCTCGACGGCGGTCGCGGCCCCGGCGTCGCCGCCCGCGGCCGACTCGTACGTCTGGGCGACGTACGGCCGCGACTGCGACCGCCCGGTCGACACCTCGTAGACCCCCGAGACCTCGAGCCCGCTCGCGTCGGCGAGCGCGGCGGCGTCGGCGTCGGCGTTCGACATTGCCTGCGTGATCGCCTCCTCGCGGACCTCCCGCTCGGTCTCCTCGCTCAGCCCGAACTCGATCCGCTGGACCTCGTCCGCGCCGGCGTCGATCGCGACGTCGATCACCTCGCCGACCGCGCCGACGTCGTCGAGTTCGATCGCGTACTGGTGGACGCCCTGGTACCGCGTCCGGTTCGGGTCGTCGCGGGTCTCGTAGCTCTCCTGTACGTCGTACCGCTCCGTCCGGATCGCGTCGTCGCTGAGGCCCCACTCGGTCAGCGCCGCCCGGAGATCCTCCTCGCCCGCGGCCAGTTCGTCGCGCACGGCCGCGGCGTCCGACCCGGTCGCGGTGACCGCGACGCGGAGGGTGGCGCGGTCGGGCGCCGAGGTCGCCTCGCCCGTCGCCGTCACCTCGATGTTCCGTTCCAGTTGCGCCTCGTCGCCGTCCGTCGGGGTCGCGGTGCCCGCGAACCCCGCACAGCCGGCCAACGCGACGAGGGCCGCGATGCCAACGATCGCTGTCAGTCGCCTGTTCATATGCGCTTAGTCGGTCCGAAAGCACGTATAAACCGCAGATAACGCAAAGAGTCGTTTTCGTTACCGCCCGTCGTCGCCGTCGCGCTCGCCGGCCGCGTCCTCGGTGATCTCCTCGTCCGCGTCGTCGTGGTCCGCGATGAACGCGTCGTCGCTCGCGCCTCCGGAGTCGCCCGCGTCCGCGTCGTCGGAGTCGCCGTCGCCCTGCGAGCTGGTACCCTCGATACCGCCGTCACCGCGGTCCGCGGCGGACTGCACGTCCGTCCCTTCGGAGCGGTTCGACTCGCGCTCGACGCCGCCGGTCACGGTTGCGGCGCGGCGGCCGGAGCCGAACAGCCGCTCGCGCAGCGACCGGCTGCTGGGCCGCTCTGTGAGGAGCACCGAGGCGTCGACCTCGTGGATGACGTCGAGGTGGAGCGAGTTGGAGACGAGCCGCGAGAGCAGCCCCTTCTCCGTGGCCCCGATGATGACCAGCGTCTTTCCGGCGGCCGCCCGACAGATGCCGTCCTCCACGTCGCCGCCGTCGTCGACGACGAGCTCCGCGTCGTCGAGGTCGTGTTCCGCCGCCCAGTTCGCGAGGAACGCCTCGCCCCGTCCCCTGTTTCCGGGCCCGTCCACCACGTGAAGCAGCGTCACCTCGGCCCCGGTGGCGTCGGCGAGCACCTTCGCCACCTCCGCGCTGAGGTCGGAGTCGGGGCCGCCGGAGGTGGGGATGAGGATCCGCGAGGTGTCGAGATCGCGCTCGTTGAGGATGAGGAAGTCGCAGGGAAGCTGGTTGGTGAGCTCGTCGATCGGCCGCTCGGCGCGGGCGGCGCTCCAGAGCTGGTCGTCGCCCCACCCCATCAGCACCGCGTCCGGCCGGGTCCGCCGCGCCATGTTGAACACCTCCTCGAACGAGCGGTGCGAGACGACCGTGGAGGTCGACACCTCCACGTCGTAGTCGGCCGCGGTCGACCGGAGGTTCGCCATCCCCTCGCCGGAGACGTCCGCGATGCGCCGCCCGGCGTCCCCGGTGGACAGCGACATGCGCTCGGGCGCCTGAACGACGTGGACGATGTGGACGACGCCGTCGTCGTGGTCGCTCGCGAGCCGCGCCGCTAGGTCGACGATCGGGCCGTCGGTCCGGGGGTTCGTGATCGGTACCATGACCCGGTACCCCTCGCCCGCGAACAGCGTCGCCTCGGTGGCGTCCAATATCGGGACGTACGAGCGCCCGGCCGCGCGGCCGAACACCCACTCGGGGACCGTGAGGCGGCGGCTCACGCCCTCGAAGCGCGCCTCTTCGAGGCGCTCCTCGCTGGTCTGGAAGTAGTTGACGAGCGTGACGAGGACGACCCCGCCGATGGTGTTCCCGAGCAGGACCGGGAGGACGAAGCCGACGAGCCCGGAGAAGAGGCTGATCTCCGCGCCGTACAGCGGGATGCCGTGCTGGAAGAACAGGTACAGCACCTCGGTGAAGGAGACGACCACGTGGAACAGGTCGCCGAGCGGGATCGCGAGGAACGCGAGGTAGACGACGAGCATCCGGCTGACGGAGTCGGTGGAGGCGAAGCCGACCCAGACGACGCCGGCGACGACGAGCCCCGCCATCGCGGCCTTGAAGAACAGCGGCACGAACGGGACGCCGAATCCCCCCTCGGAGATGTACCGCGCCGCGTCGACGGTGTCGCCCGTGAAGACGCCGCCGTACGAGAGGACGGCCGCGCCGATCCCGCCGCCGACGAAGTTGCCCGCGAGGACGATCGTCCAGTGCCGGAGGAGCGTGGGGAGGCTCGCGAGCCGCTCCAAGGTCAGGGCCACCGGCGGCAGGGTGTTCTCGGTGTACAGCTGGTACCCGCCGATGATGATGTAGATGAACCCGAGCGGGTAGAGGAGGACGCTCAGTATCGGGTGAGAGTCGGTCGCCGCGGTCAGCGACGCGTACAGCATGAACGTGATCGTGATAGCCAGCCCGGCGGCGAGCCCGCTGAAGAAGAGTTCGCGGCTCCCGGAGGTCACCTCCTCGTCCGCGGCCGCGATGATCCGCTGGAACACCTCGTCGGAGGAGAACCGGTCCCGGACGGCCTCGCCGACCGCGGGCGCGCCGCTCCGGGACCGCTCGACGACCTCTCGCATGGAATCGTCGTCGGATTGCGTGGGATCCGTCACTGGCCGAGCCCACGAAGGCCCGATAAAAAGCCCTTGCTCTTCCGATCACGCGGACGCGAGCCGGCGGACCGCAGCGACGGGCGAAACGAGACGAGTTCAGGGGCGGTCGGGCGAAACGAGACGGACTTAGGGCGGTCGGGAGAACGAGACGGACTCAGGCGCGCTCGACGGTCACCGAGCGGACCTCAACCTCCACCTCGCCGCCGACGACCGACTCGATCCGGTCGTCGAGCGCGGGCGCGAGCCCCTCGACGGTGCCGCCGGGGGGCGTGCCGACCCGGATCACGACCCGGTCGGTCTCGAGCGGCGGGACGGTTCCCGTCCGCTCGACGGTCAGATCGAGGAGTTCGAACTCCGCGTCCAGCGCGGTCAACTCGTCGCTCGCGGCGGCGCGGATGTCGGCCTCGGTGGTCGAGGCGACGTACGACTCGTAGGTGACGCCGCCGAGGAACACCGACAGCAGCGCGATGGCGACCGCGAGGACGGCGGCGCGCTTGAGGAACGCGGCGCGTGCCTCGTCCTCCCGGAACCACCGCTGCGGGCGGTACCCCTCGTACCATAGCATCACGAGCGCCGAGAGGTTGATCGAGAGGACGTTCACCGCGACGATGACGCCCGCCCCGATCACGAGCCGCGGGATCCGAAAGGCGATTCCGATGCCGACCGCGGCCGCGGGCGGGATGAGCGCCACCGCGATCATCACGCCGACGAGCGTCGCGGAGACGCCGGTCATCAGCGAGACGATGCCCGCGATCCCGGCCCCGACCGCGACGACCAACACGAGGACGTTCGGCGCGAGTCGCTCCGACACCTCCGCGAGTTCGAGCGGGTCCAGCCCGGGCGGAACCAAGGCGAGCGAGCGCAGCGCGAACGCGAACGCCGTCGCCGCGATAACTGCGACCGCGACGCCGATCACCTGCATCCGCACTCCCCGCCGGAACAGTGCCTCGTCGTCGACGACGGTGCCGATCGCCGCCGACATCGCCGGCCCAATGAGCGGCGCGATCACCATCGAGCCGACCACGGTGGCGGGCGAGTCGAGCAGCAGCCCCGCCGTGGCGATCACCGACGAGATGACGGTCATCAGCACGTACGTGCCGAGCCCCGAGGCGAGGTCGTCCGCCTTCGCCTGGAGCTCCTCCCGCGAGATGCGGTCGCCGCTCCGCTCGGCGTCCGCCTCGTACTCTTCTTCGAGCGCCTCGAACCGGCGCGAGATGACCGTTTCGGCCGCGACGATCACGGTGTACGTGCTCTCGTCGATCCCCGCCTCCCGGAGTCGGTCGAGGACCGGCTCGACGGCGGCGGTCGGCAGCGGGAACGTCGCGACCGCGGTGTACTCCCGGCCGCTCGTCTCGTCGGTGACGACGTAGTCGACCCCCTCGTCGTCGAGCGCGCGGACGACAGCGGCCCGCTTGCCCGCCGGAATCATGACCTGAACGAGTCGCACGATCGGCGGTCGCGCCGACAGCCCTTATAAGATCGGCACGCAGCGGCCCGGCCGGGCCACGAGAAACGGAACTTTAATGCGCGAATCGCTCGCACCTCCGGACAAGAATGATCTCGCCGCTGGTCATCGACACGTTCCTGCTCGACTACCACCTCGGGCACGTCCTACTGTTCGGGCTCGTCGTCTCGCTTCTGGGTGTCGCGCCGCTGAAGTCCCAGAAGGCCCTCGCGTCGATCATGGCCGTGTTCGGAGTCATCTTCCTGATGGCCCCGTACACGACGATGCCGCCGACGTTCATCCTCCTCGGCATCCCGCTCGTCCTCGTCGGCACACTGCTGTGGACGATGGCGCGCTGAGAACCGCGTCAACTGACCGTCGAGCGGCGCGCGCGGCCGAACTCTCTTGCTCTCAGCTCTCTCGACCCCCTAGACGGACTCGGTCGGCTCCCCCGCGGTTTCGACTTCTGTTCGATCCCGCTCCTTTTTGCCCCACCGGGGACACTCCCCGCCATGGTAACGGTACGGGCCCCCGCGACGAGCGCGAACTTGGGGAGCGGCTTCGACGTGTTCGGGGCGGCCCTCTCGCGGCCGGCCGACGTCGTCACCGTCGAGAAGGCGGCCGAGACGACGATCGAGGTCACCGGCGTCGGCGCGCAGTACATTCCGGAAGACCCCGACAAGAACACGGTCGGCGCCGTCGTCGAGGCCCTCGACGCCCCCGCGCGCATCCACATCGACAAGGGGGTGCGCCCGGCGTCGGGGCTCGGCTCCTCCGCCGCGAGCGCCGCGGGCGCGGCCGTGGCGCTCAACCGACTGTACGACAGGGGCCGCTCCCGGGAGGAGCTGGTCCCGATCGCCGCCGAGGGCGAGGCGGTGGTCTCCGGGGTCGCGCACGCGGACAACGTGGCGCCCTCGATCCTCGGCGGCTTCACCGTGACGACCGCCCAGGGCACGCACTCGGTCGACGCCGCGGTCCCCCTGGTCGTCTGTCTCCCCGACGTGGCGGTCTCGACCCGCGACGCGCGCCGGGTCGTCCCCGAGACCGCCTCGATGGAGGACCTCGTGGAGACGGTCGGCAACGCGGCGACGCTCGCGGTCGGGATGTGTCGCTCCGACCCGGCCCTCGTCGGCCTCGGCATGACCGATCCGGTGGTCACGCCCGAGCGCGCGCGCCTGATCACCGGCTACGACGACGTGCGCGAACGCGCCTTCGACGCCGGCGCGACGGGCGTCACCGTCAGCGGCGCCGGTCCGGCGGTGATCGCGGCCTGCCGCGAGCGCGACCGCCGGGCCGTCGCGGCCGAGATGCTCGACGCCTTCGCCGGCGCCGGGATCGAGGCGCGCGCCTACCAGACCCGCATCGGCCGCGGTACGACCGTGCTGGACGAGTGAGCCCGGGCGGCCGTCCCGCTCGCAGCGGATCACGCGGTCGGCGCGTGGTCCGGCCGATAAGTCGACGGTGACGAGCCGCCGTCGATCGCGCCCTCTCGTCCGGCCCATCCCTCCCAACGGACACGCCGGACTGCGCGGCTCCGCCGCGACCGGACAAGCGTAAAGAGCCGCCGGCGAGAACTAGTGGTATGAACGACACCGCAGGGCTCCGGCTCACGGTGCGTGCCGCCGAGAAGCGGGACGCGGGCCGGGGCATCGCCAGGCTCCCCGAGTCGGCCCGCAAGCGGCTCGCCCTCCTCAGCGGCGACACGGTCGAGGTGCGCGGCGAGCGCACCGCCGTCGCGAAGGTGTGGCCGGGCGGTCCCGACGCCGCCGAGGGCTCCGTCCTCATCGACGCCGACACCCGTGCGAACGCCGGCGTGAAGGTCGGCGATACCGTCACGATCGCGGCCGTCGACGTCGCCGACGCCGACCGCGTGACGCTGGCCGCGCCCGGGCGGCTCGCCGAGGTGGACGTGAGCCGCGAGGTGGTCGAGCGGGCGCTCTCCCGCGAGCTCCGCGACCGCCCCGTCACCGAGGGCGAGGCCGTCCACGTCGAGCGACTGGGCGGGCTCCGGTTCGTGGTCGCTCGGACCAACCCGGCGGGCACCGTCCGCATCACGGCCTCGACGGACGTCTCCGTCGAGTACAAGGACGGCGCCGGGTCCGCCGGAGACCGCGCCGACGCGTCGGCCGCGCCGGGGAGCGACCGCGCCAGCGGGCCGGCGAACCCGGGGACCGAGACGCCCGGCGACGACGGCCGTCCGAAGGGCGGGTCGCCGCCCGAGGAACACACCGCAGGCGCGACCTACGAGGACATCGGCGGATTGGACGAGGAGCTGGAGCTGGTCCGGGAGACCATCGAGCTCCCGCTCTCCGAGCCGGAGGTGTTCACCCGGCTCGGCGTCGACCCGCCGAAGGGGGTCCTCCTCCACGGCCCGCCGGGGACGGGGAAGACGCTCATCGCCCGCGCCGTCGCCAACGAGGTCGACGCGACGTTCATCACCGTCGACGGCCCGGAGATCATGTCGAAGTACAAGGGCGAGTCGGAGGAGCGGCTCCGCGAGGTGTTCGAGCGCGCGAGCGACGACGCCCCCGCGATCGTTTTCTTCGACGAGATCGACTCGATCGCGGGCAAGCGCGACGACGGCGGCGACGTGGAGAACCGCGTCGTCGGCCAGCTGCTCTCGCTGATGGACGGGCTCGACGCCCGTGGCGACGTGATCGTCATCGGCGCGACGAACCGCGTCGACACCATCGACCCCGCCCTCCGGCGCGGCGGGCGCTTCGACCGCGAGATCGAGATCGGCGTGCCCGGCGAGTCGGGCCGGCGGCAGATCCTCGACGTCCACACGCGCCGGATGCCGCTCGCGGACGACGTGGACTTGGACCGGATCGCGGGCCGGACGCACGGGTTCGTCGGCGCCGACATCGAGGGGCTATCGCAGGAGGCGGCGATGACCGCGCTCCGTCGCGCCCGGGAGTCGGACTCGCGGGCGCTGAACGACGTGACCGTCACGAAGGCGGACTTCGAGGCGGCGCACGCCAACGTCGAGCCGAGCGCGATGCGCGAGTACGTCGCCGAGCAGCCGACCACAGACTTCGCGGACGTCGGCGGCCTCGACGACGCCAAGGGGGAGCTCGAACGCGCCGTGACGTGGCCGCTGTCGTACGGGCCGCTGTTCGACGCCGCCGGCGCCGACCCCCCGACCGGCGTCCTGCTGTACGGCCCGCCGGGCACCGGGAAGACGCTGCTCGCGCGCGCCATCGCCGGCGAGAGCGGCGTCAACTTCATCCAGGTCGCCGGGCCGGAGCTGCTCGACCGGTACGTCGGGGAGTCGGAGAAGGCGGTCCGCGAGCTGTTCGACCGCGCGCGGCAGGCGGCCCCCGCGATCGTCTTCTTCGACGAGATCGACGCGGTCGCGACCGACCGGGACGCGGCGGGCGGCGACGGCTCGGGCGTGAGCGAGCGCGTCGTCTCCCAGCTCCTGACGGAGCTCGACCGGGCCAGCGACAACCCGAACCTCGTCGTCCTCGCGGCCACCAACCGGCGGGACGCGCTCGACCCCGCGCTGCTCCGCCCCGGCCGGCTCGAGACGCACGTCGAGGTGCCGGAGCCGGACCGCGAGGCGCGCCGCAAGATCCTGGAGGTCCACACCCGCGGGAAGCCCCTCACGGACGAGGTCGACCTGGAGCGCGTCGCCGACGAGACGGAGGGGTTCTCCGGGGCCGAGATCGCCTCGCTGTCGCGGGCGGCGGCGATGCGCGCCATCGAGCGCGTCGCCGACGAGCACGGCGAGGCCGCCAACGACCACGCCGACGAGGTGGGTATCACCGGGGAAGACTTCGACGCGGCGCTCGAGTCCGTCCGGCCCGAGAGCGTCTGAGGGCGCCGAGGTCCCGCGGGCCGGTCCCGTCTCCGGTCAGTCGTCTCCGCTCGACTCGGCGGCCGCGCCGTCCTCCGTTCCCTTCTCTTCCACCTCTCTGCCCTCCGTTCCCCCGTCGTCGGACTCGCCGTGATCGTGTCCGCCGTGCGCGCCGGCGTCTCCGAGCGCGCCGGGACCGAACTCGTCGACCGGGGTGACGCTGTAATCGACCGTGAGCGTGTCTTTCGTCGCGCGGACCTTGCCCACGAACGTCGATATCTCCGCGAGCTCGCCCTCCAACACGAACAGCTCCATGCAGTACTGCGAGCCCACGTGGCTGTGGAAGTTCGAGGCGACGATCCCCTCGTCCTCGTGGCGCAGGCGCATCATCCGCTCCTCGACGTTCGTCGTCTCGTAGTTGAAAAGCACCGTCACGACGGCCATGAGGTCGCGGTCCTCGAGCTTCGCGTCCTCGAACTCGCCGAGGAGGTTCCGGGAGGCCTCGCGGACGACCTCGCTGCGGCCGGTGTACCCGTGCTCGTCGGAGAAGTTGTCGATGCGCTCTAGCAGCTCCTCCGGCATGGACACGCTGACGACTGTCATATATTAAATCATACCGCGGAAGTTGTTAATCCTTGAGGTCCGGGCCGCCGCGTTCCGCTTCTCGCTCGGGCCGGTCGCCGCCTCCTCCGGTCCCCTCGCTGTCGCCGCCTGCGATCCGCTCGCCGAGCCACGCGTAGTGGTCGAGTAGGGCTGCCTCGCCCGCCTCGGTGAGCGCGTACACGTCCGCGATCCCCTCGGTGCGCCGGCGGAGGTGGCCGGCCTCGACGAGCGCCGAGAGCGTGCCGTAGAACGATCCCGGATCGATCCGCTCGTCGTAGTGCGATTCGAGCCGGCTCTTCAGCGACTGCGCGCGCAGCTCCCCGTGTTCGTACAGGAGCGCGCAGAGGTCGCGGCGGCGGCCGCTGTGGAACCACTTCGTCATGTGTCGCGAGTCGGCCCGCGGCGGCATAAATCGCTCACGACGCGTCGACAAGCTCGTCGAGCCGGCGCACGCGCCGGTCCCCGAGCACGCACCGCCCGCGCTCGTCGTGGCCGACGCGCTCGACGTGGACCGCGTCGAGGCCGGCGTTCCAGGCGGCCGCCACGTCGCTCTCGCCGTCGCCGACGTAGTAGCCGCGACCTCGGGTCGGATCGACGCCGAGGTCTCTCATCGCGGTCTCGATCGGGTCGGGGGACGGCTTCCACCCCGTCTCGTCGGTGCAGCAGACGACGGCGTCGAAGCGGTCGTCGAGGCCGACGCGGTCGAGGACTGGCTCGGCGAGGAACTCCTGACAGTGGGTGACGAGCCCCGTCGGCCCGCCGACCTCCTCGACGCGGTCGAGCAGCCGCGCGGCGTCGTCGTGGAGGTACGTCGCCTCCGCGCGGGCGACCGGATCCTCGACGGAGTGAAACGCGGGCCAGAACGCCTCGGGGTCGACCCCCATCCCGCGGAGCGTCTCCGCGCGAGACCCGCCGAGACCGCTCCAGAGGACCCGCGCCTCCCGGTCCGAGAACTCGCGGCCCAGCCGGCCGCCGACGCGGTCGAACACCGCTCGGGTGTACTCCCACTCGGCGTCGACGAGGGTCCCGTCGAGGTCGAACAGGTGGAAGTCGTAATCGGTGACGGCCATACGGTCCACCCGTACGCCGGGGGCGGGCAAGTGCGTTGCGGGTGCGCGGGATCCCTGCTCACACCGACCGGAGCCGTCCGGGCGGCCGGCTTCCTCCCTCGCGTCACCCCCGGACGTGGACCGACGAGCCGAGGTACTTTCGGAGGACCTCGTCGACCGAGTCGGCGTTGAAGCGGCCGAGGTCCGCGGCGATCGCGTCCGTCAGCGCGTCGCGGTACGCCTCGTCGGTGCGGAGTTCGCGGAAGTCGGCGGCGGCGACCTCGACGCTCGCGGCGTCCGCCAGTCCGAGGCGCTCCGCGGCCAGCCGCCGGAACGACGGCTCGTCGCCGACCTCGCCGCGCCACAGCCGGTCGCGGAAGAACAGCCACCCGTCGGCACCGGGGTCGCTCGCGGGGAGTTCCATCGTCGTCTCGAACCGGCCCGGGTCGACGGCGGCGTCCGCGGGATCGAGTCGGACGGCGACGCGGAAGACGTAGGCGGCCTCCATGCGTCGACCGTCGCCGGACCGATTCATAAAGCTACATACCGTTCGGCGTCGTGGACCCCGTCATGTGGCAGCGTCTCCGCGGCCTCGCCGGGCGCGCGTACCGGCGGCACCTCCGCCGCGAGATCGACGACATCCCCGACCACGTCGCCGTCATCCAGGACGGGAACCGTCGGTACGCCCGCGAGCAGGGCGACGACGCTCCCGAGGGACACCGCGCCGGCGCGGACACCACCGAACAGGTCCTCGACTGGTGCGCCGACCTCGGCGTCTCGGAGCTCACCCTCTACGCCTTCTCCACCGAGAACTTCGAGCGCCCGGACGAGGAGCTGGAACCCCTCTTCGACCTGCTCGAACGCAAGCTGCGCGAGTTCGCCGACGCCGACCGCGTCCACGATGAGGGCGTCCGCGTCCGCGCCATCGGCGACGTGGCCCGGCTCCCGCCGCGCGTCCGCGACGCGGTCGAGTACGCGGAGCGGCGCACCGCCGGCAACGACCGGTTCACGCTCAACGTCGCGCTGGCGTACGGCGGCCGGACCGAACTGCTCGACGCCGCGCGCGCCATCGCCCGCGACGTGGACGCGGGCGAGATGGCTCCCGGGGACGTCGACGTCGAGACCGTCGAGTCGCGCCTGTACGACCGCCCGATCCGCGACGTTGACCTGATCGTCCGCACCGGCGGCGACGAGCGCACCTCGAACTTCCTCCCGTGGCACGCCAACGGCAACGAGGCCGCCGTCTACTTCTGTGCCCCCTACTGGCCTGAGTTCTCCGAGGTCGACT
Source organism: Halorubrum sp. CGM5_25_10-8B (assembly GCF_005435095.1). NCBI lineage: Archaea > Methanobacteriati > Methanobacteriota > Halobacteria > Halobacteriales > Haloferacaceae > Halorubrum > Halorubrum sp. CGM5_25_10-8B. Next base: position 26,079 of record NZ_SGTY01000008.1, read on the forward strand.
TCCTGCGCGCGATCCGCACCTACGAGTCGCGCGAGGAATCGTGGCAGCGCGCACGGGCCGAGCGCGCGGTCGCATTGGTGCGCGCGCTCGCCGAGGTGGAGTTCGCCGAAGCCCGCGCCGCCGCCGCTAGGCTCCGCGAGCGGATCCCCCGGCTCGACGGCAGCGACCTCTCCGACGACGCGCTCGACATCGCCGACGGTGACTCAGCCGGCCCGGCCGACGGCGAGTCCGCCGGTCGGATCGACGGCGACGGGCCCGAGTCGACGGGAGCCGACTAGGCGGCGCCGGGCGCGACGCCGCCCTCGTTCCGCGTCAGCAGGTACAGCGCGAACGACGAGAGCCAGTGCGACCCCGCGTAGTCGTCGGTGAGCACGTCCGCGGCCCCGGCCTCCGCGTGGCGGCGCGCCGCGGCATCGAGGGGCTCCCGGAGCCGGTCCGCGGCCGGGCCGTCCCGCCCGTCGAGCGCGTCGGCCAGTCCGGCGAGACACCACGCCCGGGAGACGTTGAGCCCGATCAGGTGTATCGCGGCGCCGTCGCCCTCGTCGGGCTCCACGTCGACCGGCGAACACAGCGCGTCGTGCGGCGGCGCGGCGAGGTCCGGGAGGAAGTCGTCGAGCCACGACGCGAACGGGTCCGGGTCGAGGACGCGGCGCATGAGGTCCGCCTCGGTCAGCGCGGGCGAGACGAAGTCCCAACCGACCGGCTCCGCGCCGACGACCGCGGCGGTGTCGTCCGCGTAGAGGCGGCGCGCCGCAGCCGCGGCCTCGCGTTCGAGGTCGGCGTCGCCGACGACCCGCGCGTAGTCGAGCACGCCGACGAGCGCGAACGCGGTGTTGCCGTGCGTACCGACGCGGTGAGCGCGGTCGATCCCGAGGAACGACTCTCGGACCCCCTCCCGGACCCGCCCTTCCAGCGGGCGGAGGGTCTCGCGCCACGCGTCGGCGCGCGGGTCGTCCCACAGGTCGAGTTCGGCGGCGAGCCGGAGCAGCCACGCCCAGCCGTACGGCTCCTCGAAGCCGGGGTTCTCGTCGAGGTAGGCGACCTCGCTCGCGACGCTCTCGGGAGCCAGTCGCTCGTCGATCCCGGCAGCGATATCGGCCTCGTCCGGGTGGTGCGGAACGAGCCGCAGCGCGCGGACGAGCGCCCAGTGGCTGTGGACCGCCGAGTGCCAGTCGAAACAGCCGTAGAAGACGGGGTGGTCCTCCGACGGGGGCGGCGGCGCCTCCGGCCCCTCGACGGCGCCCCGATAGTGGGGGTACTCGGTCTCGACACCGTCGAGCGGGTGGGCGGCGAGCGCGGTCGCGACCGCGTCGTCGAGCGCGTCCGCCCGCCCGGATCGGAGCGCGTCCGGCGACAACTCCTCGAAGGCGTTCATGCCGGTCGGTCGGCGGGGCGCCTGTTCAATCGGTCGGTCGGGTGCGGACCGGTCGCACGCGGCTCGGGAGCGCGAGGGAACGACTCGCGCCGCGGCGCTCCGGCGGCCCGGTCACGCGGGGTTCTTCCGCGTCAGGTCGCTGCCGCAGATCGGACACCGCTCCTTGTTCTCGTCGAAGGTGCGGTTGCAGCCGACGCACTGGAAGCGCCACTCGCGCTCCTCGGTGATCCCATCGCGCTCGATGGGCTCGACCGGGAGGTCGAGCCGCTCGGCGACGTTCTGCATCGCGTAGTCGTCGGTGACGAGCGTCCCGTGAAGCTCCAGCGCGGTCGCGATGAGCCGGATGTCGGTGTCGGACAGCTCAGCGGCGTCGCCCGACCCCTTCGCGGCCCGGCGGACTCGGTCGACCGCCTCGGGCGCCGGGACGTGAACGGTCATCCCGGAGCCCTCCATCGCGTCGAACCGGAGCGCGACCTCGCCTGTCAGTTCGTCGTGGACCGCCGGGATGGAGACCACGTCCTCGTCGGTCGTGTACTCGTGGATGAACGCGGACGAGTCGAGGACCTGCATCAGCGGGCGACGACGATGTAGTCTTTCACCGCCTGTACGTTCGCGACCGGGACCCGGAGCCGCCCCATCTCGTCGACGTCGAAGTCGACGCGCTCGCTCCTGAGCTGCTCGTGCGGGCTGACGAGCAGGTGGTTCAGCTCGCCGGACTCAAGGTTCATCGTGATGTTGTACAGGTCCCCGAGCTCCGTGCCGTCGGCGCTCATCACCGCCTTCCCGGAGAGGTTCTCCGCGAGGATGTCGACCATACCCGCACGGTCCCGGGCGACGGTCTTAAACGCCACGGGCCGTCCGACGGGCGACCGACGCGGACGGGCTCGGCGCCGGGCGCTCGGTGACTGGGCACCGGTTTCGCCGCCGCGGATCACCGCGGCGTTTTGAAAGGCTTAACTGACGGCCGGAACGAATGGTGGCTATAACCTTCTCGGGGCGATCACATATGACCGACCACACACACGCGGACACCCTGCGAACCCCCATCGTCGCCGTGCTGGGTCACGTCGACCACGGCAAGACGAGCCTGCTCGACACGATCCGCGGCTCCGCCGTCAGCGAGGGCGAGGCCGGCGCGATCACCCAACACATCGGGGCGACGGACATCCCGCTCGACACCATCTCCGGCATGGCGGGCGAGCTGATCGACCCGTCCGACTTCGACCTCCCCGGCCTGCTGTTCATCGACACGCCGGGCCACCACTCCTTCTCGACGCTGCGCGCCCGCGGCGGCGCGCTCGCCGACATCGCGGTGCTCGTCGTCGACGTCAACGACGGCTTCCAGCCGCAGACGGAGGAGGCGATAGACATCCTCCGGCGGACGGGGACGCCGTTCGTCGTCGCGGCCAACAAGGCCGACACGACGCCGGGGTGGAACCCGCAGGACGGCGAACCGATCCAGAAGAGCATGGAGGCGCAGTCGGAGCGCGCGAAGTCCATGCTCGACGAGAACCTCTACGAGATTATCGGCCAGCTGTCCGACGCCGGCTTCTCCGCCGACCTCTACTGGCGCGTCCAGGACTTCCAGAAGAACATCGGCGTCGTCCCGCTCTCGGCGCTCACCGGCGAGGGCGTCCCGGACCTCCTGACGGTCCTCATGGGTCTCTCCCAGCGGTTCATGAAAGAGGAGATGGCGATCGACGTCACGGGGCCCGGCGAGGGGACGGTCCTCGAAGTGAAAGACGAGCGGGGGTTCGGCGCGACCGTCGACACCGTCGTCTACGACGGCGTGATCCGGAACGGCGACACCATCGTGGTCGGCGGACAGAACGAGCCGATCGTCACCGAGATCCGCGCGCTGCTCCGTCCGCGGCCGCTCGCGGAGATCCGCACCGAGAAGGAGTTCGAGAAGGTCGGCGAGATCGGCGCCGCGGCCGGCGTGAAGATCGCCGCGCCCGACCTCGATCAGGCGATGGCGGGCGCGCCGGTCCGGGTCGTCCGCGACCGCACCGCCGATCAGGTCATCGAGGAAGTGAAGGCCGAACTCGCCGAGATAGAGGTCGAGACCGCTGACAACGGCGTCGTCGTCAAGGCGGACACGCTCGGCTCGCTGGAGGCGATGGCGAACGCCCTCCGCGAGGCGGAGGTCCCGATCCTGCGCGCCGAGGTCGGCGACATCGCGCCGCGCGACATCGCGGTCGCCGAGACGGCGAACCAGGACGAACACAAGGCGATCCTCGGGTTCAACGTCGACCTCCTCAAGAACGCGGAGTCGGACTTAGAGAACGCGGACGTGAAGCTGTTCAAAAACGAGGTCATCTACCAGCTGGTCGAAGACTACGAGCGCTACGTCGAGGAGAAGCAGCGCGCGCAACAGGAGACGGTGCTGGACAAAGTGGTCCGCCCGGCTCGCTTCCGCATCCTCCCCGACCACACGTTCCGGCAGAACGACCCCGCGGTCGTCGGCGTCGAGATCATCTCCGGGACGCTCCAGAACAACCGCAACGTCGGCTACTTCGAGGGCAACGAGTTCGAGCGCGTCGGCGACCTCTCCGGGATCCAGAAACAGGGCGACGACGTCGACGAGGCTCGCGCCGGCGAGCGCGTCAGCATCGCTATCGACGGCCCGACCGTCGGCCGCGGCATCGAGGAGGGCGACACCCTCTGGACCGAGGTGCCAGAGAAGCACGCGAAGATCCTCGAACAGGAATTAAAAGAGGAGATCACCGCAGACGAGCGCGAGGCCCTCCAAGGCTACTTGGAGACGCGCCGGAAGCGCGACCCCTTCTGGGGGAAGTGACTCCGACAAGACTCTTGTAATCGGCGTCGCCACGTCTGCCTATGGTCTCCCGAGAGAACGCGGTCATCCTCCTGTTCATGGCGGCCGGCTTGGCGCTGGCGTACGGCGGTCGCGTCGCGACGGGCCTGAGCGACACCGTCCTGATCGGCGTGCTGATACTGGTCGGCGTCGTGGCGCCGCAGGCGGTGATTGGCTACCTCGACGCCGAGAACTCGGGGTGACGCGGCCCCGTCCCCTCCGAGCGCACCCGTCGATCGCGTGTCGCCGTTATGTACGTCGAGCCCGTAACGGGGGTATGGAGACGACCGTGATCGAACACGACGGCGCGATGCTCGCGCGGCTGGAGGGCGACGACCGGGTGTTCGAGGTGCGCTTCGACGCGCTCGAACCGACCGACGTGACGCTGCGGTTCCGCCGCGACGGCGAGCGCGTCGGGAGCGTCTACAACGACGACGGCACGAAGCGAACGATGGCGCGCCTCACGACCGCTCGCGAGGGGACCGACTTCATCGGCGTCGAGGTGCCGAAGGAGTTCGTCGCCGAGGTCCTGGACACGGCGCTTGAAACGGGCCGCGTCACCGACGAGACCGCAGCCGAGGGGTATCGACTCCGGGTGCTCTGAGCCGACGCGCCGCGCCCCCGGAGTCAGGCGTACAACAGGATGATCACCGCGACGAACGCCAACTCGCCGCCGACGAGCAGCGCGGCCAACAGCCAGGCCTTGTAGGTCCACAGCCACTCGCGGGCGTCCGCGAACCGGCTCCCGCCGTCCGCCTCCGAAGCGGCGCGGTACGCGGCGTCGACCCGCCAGCCCGTCTCCGAGTCGTACGTCGCTGGCACGCGGGTGCCGACGAGCTCGTCGACGTCGAGCGGCGAAACGCCCGCGGCGTCCAGAAATCCGAGGAATTCCTCGGACTCCTGAAGCGATCCGTCGCGGGGCGCGTCGAACCGCTCGGTGTGCGTGGCGTCGCCGTGCGGCGGACGCATCTCGACGACCACTCGGTCGCCGACCGAGCGTACCCGAGTGACGATCAGCGCGTTCTCCTCGTCGTTGAGGTACGCCTCGCGGAGCCGGCGCTTCACCTCCTCGTCGACGCCGGCGTCGTCGAGGTCGTCGGGGAGGGTCTCGGAGTCGGGGAACGCGTCGGCGTCCGCGTTGTCAGCGCCTTCGCGGTCGGCGGTCGTCGAGACGCTCTCGTCACCGCCGGGTCGGTCCGCCATCGACCCGGGATTGGCGACGCGCTCTGATAAGGTCACGGCCGCTCCTCGAACGCGATACGTGACTGTCGTCGCTACGAGCGACCCCCTGACCGAGCATAGCGAAGCCCCGGCCGCTCGGCGATGCGCGGTCACCGACCCGAGCACGACCGCCGAAGCCCCGGCCGCGCGCCTCACGCCTCCCCAGCCTCGTCGCTGGCGCCGGCGGCGCCAGCGACTCCCTCGCGCGTGCGGCTCGGCCGCGAGGCGGCCTCGCAGGCACGCGCCACCGCACCTCGACTGTCAGCCGCTCACTGGAGCCGGTAGCGCAAGATCGCAGCGATACCGCCGAGGTTGGCGAGCTGCTCGCCCGGCGCGAACTCCGAAGAGAAGACGACCACGTCGCCGCCCTGCTGCTCGACCGACTCGATCACCGCGTTCACGTCGATCTCCCAGTCGCCGTCCCCCTGCCGCTCCGTGCGGAGGCGCTCGTCGACGACGAGCAGCGTCTCGACCGCGCCGAACTCGGCGGCCTCGGCGGTGTCGTCCGGGCCGTACGTCGCCTTCTCGCCCGTCGCGATGTTCTCGGTCAGCTCGTCGATGAGGCTCGCCTCCTTCGAGATGCGGGTCTCCTTCTGGACCTCGTCGACCGCGCCGCGCTTGAGCACCTCGTGGACGCCGCGGTCGCCGGCCGCGGAGGTGTCGACGGTGGTGATCCGGTCGGAGAGGTCGCGGAACTCCTCGTCGACGTAGTCGCGGGCGTCGTTCTTCGTGAAGCCGGGCCCGGCCAAGATTACGGCGTCGGCGTCGAGGTGCGCGAGCGCCTCGCCGAGTTCCGCGAACAGCTCCTCGCGGGGGCGAGAGAACTCGCCTTTGCCGGTCGGCTTCGTGAACGAGGCGTACTCCTCCGTGCCGTACTGCTGGACCGTGTGGACGTACGCCGCGCCCTCTTCCACGGTCGCGATGGCCACGTCGGGGTTCTCCGCGGCCTCGGTGGCCTCCTCCAACCGCTCCGTCTGGTCGGGCTTGAAGTGCTTCTCGACGGTTATCTCGTCGTGCTCCTCGACGTTGAGCGTGTGGTGGGCGTTGAGCTGGTCCTCCCGCGAGCAGCCGACGATGACGCCCGAGACGCGGAGGCGGTTGGCGAACCGCGCGAACTCCACGTCCTCCACCTGAAGGGTGACGAAGATGTGTTCGCGTTGCCCGCCGGTGTCCCGCATCTGGTCGTCGTTCCGCTGGATACGTCTGGTGGTGTCGCCCTCGACGAGGTCCCCGGGTTCGAGGACGTGCGCGAGGTGCCAGAGGTCGTCCACGTTCTCGGGGACCAGCGTGAGCCGTTCCCGGCCCTCTTCGCCGTACCCCCGCTCGGAGATGCGCATGTCCGAGCGTTCGCTCGGGACCGTATCAACTCTTGTCTTCCGCGTCGGAGAGCCGCGGCCCCCACACGAAGCCGCCGTCCGGGCCGGCGGCGTCGGGCTCGTCGGCGTCCGCCCCGTCCGGTTCGGCGGCGTCCGCGTTGACCTCCGCGGTCGCGTCGGCCGGGTCATCTCCGCCCTCGATCGGCACGGTTCGACCGGTCTGGACCGCGGCCGGCGGCTCGCTCCGCATCGGCCGCCCGCCGTCGCCGGACACGGCGGGAACCGACGGGGCGTCGCGTCCGCGGCCGACCTCGGCAGCCGCTGTGCCGCCCCGAGCCGCCACCTTGCCGCGAGTCTCCGTGCCGCCCCGAGCCGTCGCGTTGCCGCGAGTTATCGCGTCGCCGCGGGTCGCCGCGTCACCACGAGCCGTCACATCACCGTGCGTCGCACCCGTTTCGCGGAGCGCTCGGCCACCGGCGTCCGTGGCGATGTGAGCCTCCGTAACGCCCGGCTCCGTCCGGCTGTCGGGGCCACCCGCCATGGCGGCGGCCGCGCCCCGCCCGTAGAGCCCGTGTGCGACGACGCGGACGAGGAAGGCGAGCGCGACGCCGACGACCAGCGGCGCCGTCGGCGCCGCGACGGCGTACCCGACGGCGAGCGCCCCGGCGGCGAGCGTCCACCCGGTGGCGTACGGGCCCGTCGCGGCGATGTCGGCCACCGTCTGCGGACTCAACCCGTCCCTGAGCCGCCCGGAGGCGGCGAACGCGGCGAGCGCCGCCGGGCGGACGTACGCGAACGCGAGGAGGTACGCCCCGACGAGGGCGGCGACGACGCCGACGGCCGCGACCGCGACGACCGCCGGCCCGCCCGGCCCGAGCGCCGACTCGACCGCCGTCGCCGTCGCCGCCGGGTCGACCGGCCCCTCGATGAGGGCCGCGACGACGCCTCCGGCGACCGCGAGCCCCCCCGCGAGCGGCGCGAGCAGCGCCGCGGACAGCAGCACCGACTTGACGCCGTCTCTGACCAACTCCCCCCACGCGACCAGCGAGGGCGTGCCCGTCGCCTCACCGGTCTGGATCGCGCTTCGAGTCACCCGGACGAAGTACCCCCGCGCGACGAGCCACGGCGCGAGCGCGACCGGCGCCGCCGCGGCGACCGCCGGGCTGACGAAGAGGACGCCGACGAGCCACGCCGGCGTCAGCACCCACGCCAGCAGGGTCACGGCGCCGCCGACGAGGACAACGCCCGCGGTGTCGTCGGTTCGGGTCAGCGCCGTCGCGGCCGCGGTGAGCATGTGACTACACACAGGAGCGGGAGCAGCATAAATGGTCTCCGGCCCGAGCGTTTATACCACTCCACGGGTTACACCAAGTTGGCCGCGCGGGACAATCGTGTGCCTCTGACAACCTATCTGCGGCCGCCACTCGGCGGTCGTCCCCCGCCCGCGGCTTTCGTCTGACCGTACCATCCCAGCGGCGGCGCCGCCGGCGTGTGCCGGTACCGATTTATCCCGTCCCGCCGACGGATCGGGTATGACCGGCGACGAGCGGACGGCCGACGTGGAGCCGGCGCTCCGCAGCTACGGCGTCAGCGTCGAATCGATCGACGGGGGCGACCCGCTGGAGCTGACGTACATGACCGCCTTCCCCGGCCGCGAGGTCCACCGCGGCGAGATCGGGCGCGCGCTCAACGCGCTCATCGACCGTGCGGAGGCCGACGAGTGGGACCCCGTCCGCGTCGAGGGCACGGTCGTGCGGTCCCCCGGCGATGTCCTCGGGACGTGGCACGCCGAGGCGGAGTGGTTCGAGGCGCTCGCGCGCTACGAGATCTCCGAGACGGAGTTCTCGGCCCGTGTGCTCGACACACTGAACGAGACCGAGGCGGAGGGCGAACCCCCGGGCGCGTCCGGCGGACCGGACGCGTCCGAGGCGGATCCGGAGGGCGACCGGTGACCCGCCGACATCCAGTCAACCGAGCGCAGCGCCGCCTCGCGCGCCCGGCCCGAGAGCGGTTCGCCACCCGGGCGGTCGCGTTCGACGCCGACGGCGCGACCTGTCGCGGGACGCTGTACCTGCCCGGCGGCGACGCCGACGACCCGCCGATCGTCGTGATGGCGCCCGGGCTCGGCGCGGAGCGCACCTTCGGTTACCCGGCCGTCGCGGAGCGATTCGCCGACGCGGGCTACGCCGCCCTCCTCTTCGATCACCCGGAGTTCGGCGAGTCGGACGGCGACTCGCAGACGGTCGACCTCGCCCGCCAGCGCGCGGCGTACGAGGCCGCGATCGACCGCGCGGGCCGCCTCGACGACGCGGGCGACGACCTCGTGTTGTGGGGCGCGTCGCTGTCGGCCGCGCACGTCCTGACGCTCGCCGCGGAGCGCCGGGACGTCGACGCGGTCGTGGGCCTCGTCCCGATGCTCGACGGGCGCGCGATCGCCCGCCGACGCGGCGGGCGGTACCTGCTCCGCTCCGGCATCGCAGGGCTCCGCGACCTCGTCGGGCACCGGGTCGGTCGCGGTCGTACCGTCCCCATCGTCGGCGGGACGGACGAGCGCGCGGCGATCACGGAGCCGGGGACGAAGCGGAAGTACCTCGACCTCGTCGACCGCGAGTCGGCGTGGCGCAACGAGACCCCCGCCCGGTCGCTGCTCGGGCTCGTCGGCTACCGCCCCGTGACGCGACTCAACGAGGTCGACGCGCCGACGCTGCTGCTCGCGGGGACCGACGACAACATCGTTGACGCCGAGTCGGTCGCGGACGCCGGCGAGCGGCTCTCGCGCGGGACCGTCGTCACCATGCCCGCCGACCACTTCTCGGTGCTCGGCGACGACTTCGAGGGCGCGATCGGACACCAGCTCTCCTTCCTGCGCGACGCGCTGGAGTAGGTCGCCGCGGGAGAGGCGAACTCGGGCGTCGTCGCCCGCGCGACCGCTTAAGTGAGTCCGCGGCGCATCCCCGCCCATGACAGCCATCGCGATGCTGAGCGTCGCCCCGGTGGTCGAGGAGAGCATGGCCGAGGAGGTGGCGGCCGCCGTCGCCGCGCTCGACGACTTCGACGTGAGCTACGAGACGAACCCGATGGGGACCGTGATCGAGGCCGACGACGCCGAGACGCTGTTCGCGGCCGCGGCGGCGGCCCACGACGCGGTCGACGGCGACCGCGTCTCGACGGTCCTGAAGATCGACGACAAGCGGGCGAGCGACGGGACCGCGGACGAGAAGGTCGAGGCCGTCGAGGAACAGCTCGGTCGGGAGGCGAAGCGGGAGCGCTGATTCTGCGCTGGGGGCGGGCGGGCGACCGGGCCCGTCGTCACCCCTTGATGTTACAGACCGGGAACGTGCGGGCGACCTTGTCGCCGATGCCGAGCTCGTCGCTCACGCGGATCACCTCGTCGATGTCCTTGTAGACGCCGGGGGCCTCCTCGGCGATGGTGGCACCGGACTGCGCCTTCACGTAGATCTGTTGGCCGTCTTCGAGGTCGTCCTGTACGTCGCCGCCCCAGAACTCCTGTTTCGCCTGCGTGCGGCTCATCAGCCGCCCCGCGCCGTGGGCGGTCGAGCCGAACGAGACGCCCATCGACTCCTCGCCGCCGCGGAGGACGTACGAGCCCGCGCCCATGCTGCCGGGGATGATGACGGGCTGGCCGACCCCGCGGTACGCCTCGGGCACGTCCCTGTTGCCGGCGGGAAATGCCCGCGTCGCGCCCTTGCGGTGGACGTACAGCTCGCGCTCCGCGCGGTCGACGGCCGCGTCGCCGACGGCCGGGCGCCCCTCGGCGTCGACGCCGACCTCGTGGGTCTCCTTCTTGGCGATGTTGTGCGCCACGTCGTACAGCAGCTCCATCCCGAGGTCCTCGATCGGGTCGGCGCCGAACACCTGGCCGAACGTCTCGCGCGCCTGATGCGTGATCAGCTGGCGGTTCACCCACGCGAAGTTGATACACGCGCCCATCGCGCCGTAGTACTCGTCGGCCAGGTCGGAGCCGGCCGGCGCGGCCGCGAGCTCCTTGTCGGGGAGCTCGGCGAGCAGGTCGTCGTGCTCCTGCTCGATCCGCCGGAGGTAGTCGTTACAGGTCTGGTGGCCCAGCCCGCGGCTCCCGCAGTGGATTAAGACGACGATGCCGTCCGCTTCGAGGCCGTACGCCTCGGCCACGTCCCCGCGGAACACGTCGGTGACGCGCTGGACCTCCAGGAAGTGGTTGCCCGAACCGAGCGACCCCATCTGGTTCCGGCCGCGGTCCATCGCCTTCTGGGAGACGTACTCCGGCCGGGCGTCGGGGCGACGCCCCTCGTCCTCGCAGCGCGCGAGGTCGCTCTCGATCCCGTACCCCTCCTCGACCGCCCACTCGACGCCCCGTTCGAGCGCGCCCTCGATCGCGTCGGCGTCGCCGTCTATCACGCCGCCGCCGCCCAGTCCCGACGGGACGGCCTCGAACAGCGCGTCGACCAGCTCCTCCTCCCGGCCGCGCACGTCGTCGTAGGTGAGATTCGTTCGCACCATTCTGACGCCGCAGTTAATGTCATAGCCGACCGCTCCCGGCGAAATACAGCCGGTTCGGGCGTCGATAGCGCCCACGCCGCCGACCGGGAAGCCGTACCCCTGGTGCCCGTCGGGCATACAGAGCGCGGGCTCGACGATGCCGGGAAGGTGAGTGGCGTTTTTCAACTGCTGGAGCGAGTCGTCGTCGCCAATCTCCTCGAGCAGCGACTCGCTGGCGAGGACCCGGGCGGGGACGTTCATGTCGCCCTCGCGGGGGATCTCCCAGACGTGCTCGCGCACTTTCTCCAGTCGGATCCCATCGAACTCGCGCGTTGTCATACCCGGCGTTCGACGCGGGGAGGCAAGGGCGTTGCGTCAGCGGGCGGCGACGCGAGCGAGTCCGTCGAGATCGACGCCCGTCGCCCGACCGCGACCGCCTACTGGTCGAGCGGGTCGATCGGGAGCCAGCCGATCGCGCCCTCGGCGAGCGTGAACGCGGCGAAGACTCGGCCGAGGACGAGCCCGTACAGCAGGTGCGCGACCGCGATGACCGCGCCGAACTCGAAGCTGGCCGTCAGTCCCGGCACCGGGAGCGTCGGCACCGGCAGCGCGGTCGCGCCCTCGATCGCGATCGCGGCCGGCAACAGCAGGCCGCCGGTGAGCACGCCCAGCAGCGCGGAGTGGACGACGCCGAGCGAGAGGCACCCGCCGACATCTCCCCGGAGCTCCGCGAAGAAGGGGCGGTCGAAGACGGCGACGAACAGCGCACCGAACAGCGCGCTGTTGAACAGGTGGACGGCCCACCCGACGAGGACCGTCTCTACCCCGACCAGCGCGCCGATCGTCGGCATGAGCCCGAGACCGAAGTGTAACACGGCGCCCATCGCGGCGCCGGCCACGAGCCCGCCGCTCGCCCCCGCGCGCCACCGCCGCTCCGTCACCGTCGATCCGATCCTGTCGCTCCGCTCTGAGTGTGACATACGTTACCAATGTGTTCGATAACTATAATGGTTCCTCACGGCCGGCTCCGAGGCGGGGGGCACGGCCTCACACGTCGAACACGACGTACGCGTACCACTCGTCGCCGCGGCGTTCGAGAGCCATCTCGGAGTAGGTGACGGCCTTGATCTCTCGGGCGGCCACCGCGCCGAGCGGGACGCCGCGCGCGCTGGCCGCGAGCCGCCACTCGCCCGGCTCCGCGGGGTCGTCCTCGCCGTTCCCGTCGTCCGGTTCGGCGACCGTACAGCGGTGATCGGCCGGGAGCACGAGCCGCACGTCGCGCTCGTATATCAGCCGGTCGAGGTAGTCGAACAGCAGCGCCTCGCGGCTCTCGGCGGTGACCGTTAGCTCGAACCGCTCGCCGCCCGTCGCCGGAACGGACTCCGCGCTCGCGGCCGTAAGTCCGTCGGCGACCGCGGCGAACAGCGCCGAGGGGGTCTCGGCGGTCGCCTCGACGGCGACGTCGGCGGTGTGGTCGCGGAGCTCGTAGGTCATCGCTCGTCCACGCTTCGGCCGCCCTCGCGGCCCTCTCCGCCGGTCTTGTGGCCCTCTCCGCCGGTCTTGTGGCCCTCTCCGCCGCTCTCGTCGCGGGGCTCCTCCGCGTTCTCCGGTCGCCCGTCCGCCGGGAACCGGGCGTCGATGGTCCGCTCCGGCGCGCCGGGGCGGAGGTCATCCGGGTCGACGTCGTCGAGGTCGGCCGCGACCTCCTCAAGCGCGACCCCGCTCGTGACCAGCGCGCGGATCCCCTCGTCGACGGTCAGTTCGACGTCGACGACCCGGCGGTCGGGGACGAAGACGACGTGGCCGCCCATCACCGGGTTCGGGGCCATCGGCATGAACAGCGTTCGCATCCCGTCGCCATCGCCGTCCGCGTGGTCCGCGATGACATCGGGGGTCTCGCTCGTGACGAACGCGAGCGTGTACGTCTCCTCGGTCGGGAACTCGACGAGGACGACCTCGCGGAAGTTCCCGCCCTCCGAGTCGAGCATCGCGTCGCTCATCTGTCGGAACCCCTGGTAGACGGAGCCGACGCCCGGGACCCGCTCGACCGCGTCGTCGACGTAGTCGACCGCGCGCTCGCCGTACCGCGAGGACTCGACGCCGGCGCCCACGAGGAGGATCGCGGCCACGAACACGACCGGCGTCGCGACCTCGATCGCGGTCTCGCGGGAGACCGCGCCGATCACCGGGAGTCCGGCTCCCGGCGTCACGGCCACGACCGCCGAGGAGAACGCGTCGAGGTAGTCGTACACCGCGTTGAACGCGAACGCGAGCACGGCCAGCGTGATGACGGCGGGGACGATGACGGCGACGCCGGTGAGGAAGGCCCGTCGGAGCAGCTCGACCCCCGACGACTCGTCGGTCATTGATCGCGACCACGCGCGACCGCGACAAAACGTTTCCGTCGAGCGCTCGGCCCGCGCCGGCGTCCGCAGGCGGTCCGGGTACCGACCCGCCTCGGACCCGGCCTTCGATACGGTCCCGACCCGTTGAGAGCGGAGCTACCGCCCGCAACGGTCCCCGCTGGCGGTGGAGTTATATTCCGCCCGCGTGTTAGGTCATCGCAGTGAGCGTCAACGTCGAGAAACGGACCGACCCGCCCGGCGAGTCCGACTACGCGACCGCCGCGTGGGAGCTCAAAGAGCAGATTCGGTCCGCTGAGGGCGTCCTCCGACAGCGACGCGGTTTCTTCGTCGACGCGTACCGCCGGTCGACCGCCCACCTCCTCGTCGAGAACGACCGGCTCGCCGCGTTCGCCTCCGTCCGGCGCGACGGCTACATCCTCTTTCTCGCCGTTCACCCCGATCACCGCGGCCGCGGCCACGCCGAGCGCCTGATCGCCGACGTCGCGGAGAACCACCGGTCCGTCACCTGTCACGCCCGCACGACCAACCGGCAGGCGCTCGGCTTCTACGAGCACCTCGGCTTCGAGGTGATCCGCCGCATCGACGACTACTACGAGGACGGGGGCGACGCCTACTACCTCAAGCTCGGCGGCGAGTCGCTCCGCGAGCGGCTCTCGGGGTTCGTCGGCCGGTAGCTCGCCCCGTCGGTCCGCTCCGCTCGCCCCGGGAGGCCCGCCGAACCGACAGTAATTAGCGCCCGCCGCGAGGAGAGGGCGGCATGTCGCAACCGACTCCCGCGGACCTCGCGGCCCGGGTCCGCGACGGCGACCTCCGCTTCCACGAGCTGGAAGACCACGCCGACGCCGACGCCGCGGCCGCCGCGCGCCGGCTGCTCGTCGCGGAGGCGACCGACGCCGACCTCGACCCGCTCGGCGAGTACGCGTTCGACGCCGCGGCGGTCCACGGCTCGAACATCGAGAACACCCTCGGCGGGGTCCAGGTCCCCGTGGGCGTCGCCGGTCCGGTGACCGTCGACGGCGGCGCGGGGACGGCCGAGCGCTACCTGCCGCTGGCGACCACCGAGGGCGCGCTGGTCGCGTCGATCAACCGCGGCTGCTCCGTCGTCGAGGACGCCGGCGGCGCGACCGCGCGCGTGACGAAGAGCGGGATGACGCGCGCGCCCGTCTTCCAGGTCGCTGGCGTCGCCGAGGCCGAGGCGCTCGTCGCGTGGCTGCGCGACAACGTCCCCGCGCTGCGCGAGGCCGCGGAGTCGACGACGAGCCACGGCGAACTGCTCGACGTGACGCCGTACGTCGTCGGCAACAACGTGTTCTGCCGGTTCCGCTACGACACGAAAGACGCGATGGGGATGAACATGGCAACCATCGCGACCCGAGAGGCCTGCGACGTTATCGAGGCGGAGACGGACGCCTCGCTGGTCGCGCTGTCGGGGAACCTCTGTTCGGACAAGAAGCCGGCCGCGATCAACGCCGTCGAGGGGCGCGGGCGCTCGGTCGTCGCCGACGCGACGGTCCCACGCGAGACCGTCGAGGAGCGCCTCCACACGACCCCGGAGGCGATCGCTGAGATCAACACCCGGAAGAACCTCGTCGGCTCCGCGAAGGCGGGCGCGCTCGGCTTCAACGCCCACGTCGCCAACGCGGTCGCGGCGATGTTCCTCGCCACCGGGCAGGACGAGGCGCAGGTCGTCGAGGGGGCGAACGCGATCACGACCGCCGAGACGACCGCCGACGGCGACCTCTACGTCTCCGTCTCGCTGGCAAGTCTCGAAGTGGGGACGGTCGGCGGCGGGACGAAGCTCCCGACCCAGCAGGCGAGCCTGGAAATCCTCGGCGTCGCCGGCGGCGGCGACCCCGCCGGCAGCAACGCCGACGCGCTCGCGGAGTCGATCGCGGTCTGCGCGCTCGCCGGCGAACTGTCGCTGCTCGCGGCGCTCGGCTCCCGCCACCTCTCGTCGGCGCACGCGGAACTCGGGCGGTAGTCGGGCGCCGCGGCCCGCAGAGCGCCCTCCGCCTCAGTCCGACCAGCGCGGGCAGTCGTCGCGGAGCGCCGCCCGCCCCGCGTCGGTGAGACGGTAGACGGTCTCTCCGGTCACGCGCTCGACGAGCCCCGCGGCCGCGAGCGCCTCCAGCCGCGACTCGACGTGGTCGGCGTACAGTCCCGTGTTGCTCGCGACGAAGGCCGGGTAGTCCGTCCCCACGTCGTCGAGGTACGCCAACAGCCGCTCGTCGGAGCGCGTCAGCGAGGGCGCGTCGAGGCTCTCTCCGCGGCCGTCGCCGTTGCTCTCTCCGCGGCCGTCGCCGTTGCTCTCTCCGCGGCCGTCGCCGTTGCTCTCTCCCGAGCGGCCGACCGGCTGTGCGTCGGGTGCGGTCATCTCACACGTGGTGACGTGTGACATAACAAAGGGCGTACCGGGGGTTCCCACTCGATGAGAGTCGCCAGGGGTCCGGCGGAACGTGTTCGGCCGCTAACCGATCCGTCGGAGCCGGTTCAGTCGTCGGCGTCGGCCGGCGGCGTTCCGACCGCGCCGCCGCCGCGTCCGCCGTCGGACGAGCGGTTCGCGAGCAGTGGAGTCCCGTCGGCGCGGGGGCCGAGACGCGGGCCGTGCGGCCCGTCGTCGGGGTCGATCCGGCGCCGGGTCCGGTAGTCGGTCGAGCGCTCGACCGGGGTCCGGCCGATCGCCGTGATCATCTCGACGTAGTCGTCGAACGAGCGGTACTCGCCGTACTCGCCGCCCGCGCGGCTGGTGATCTCCTCCGAGAGGATGGTGCCCATGAAGTCGTCCGCGCCGCAGTTGAGGAGTTTGAGCCCGTGGGCGTCGCCCGACTTCACCCACGACGCCTGGACGTGATCGACGTTGTCTAAGAAGAGCCGCGCGACCGCGACCACGAGCTCGTCCTCGGCGTGCGAGGGGCCGGAGTCGACGACGCCGCGCCGGTAGAGCGGGGTGTTCTGGTGGATGAAGGAGAGCGGAACGAACTCCGTGATCGCGCCCGTGCGGTCTTGGAGGTCTCGGATCACCTTCAGGTGTTGCGCGCGGTGCGCGACCGTCTCGACGTGGCCGTACATCATCGTCGAGGTGACGTCGAGGCCGGCGGCGGCCGCGCCCTCCATCGCCGCCACCCAGTCGTCGGTGCGGATCTTCCCCGGACAGATCACGTCGCGGACCTCGTCGACGAGGATCTCGGCGGCGGTGCCCGGTGCGGAGTCGAGCCCGGCGGCCGCCAGCTCGCGGTACACAGACTCGTACTCCCAATCAGTGCCCCGAGAGGCGTGATACGCTTCCTCCGGGGTCATCGAGTGGAGGTGGACGCCGCCGACCGACATCGCGTCCAACTGCTCGACGTAGGTGCCCGGGTCGGTCGCGTACCGCTCGGGCGGCTTGTAGTTCACCTCGCTCGCGGGGTCGTCGTGCGCGGCGAGGATCTCGTGATGTTCCTCGTTCAGCGCGAACGCGGGGTGGAGCCCCGAGACGGAGCATACCTCGTAGATCCCCATGTCGAGGGCGTCTTCGACGACCGCGCGCGACTCGGCGGGCGGCTTGGTGAACCCCGCGTGCTCGACGTCGCTGTCTGCCTCGAACGCGTGCGCGGAGTCCTTGAAGTTACAGAACAGGCAGCCGGTGTTACACGCGGTGGTGACGTTGTTGTTCAGGTTGGCGACGAAGGTGACCTCGTCGCCCACCTCCTCGCGCCGGCGCCGGTCGGCGGCCTCTAACACCGCCTCCTTGCGGACGGGGTCGATCCCGGCCGCCCCCGTGCCGGTGGCGAGCAGTTCGGTGGCGTCGTCGACCGTCAGCCGAGCGCCGTCGCGGGCCTTCGCGAGCGCGTTCTCGAACGACTGGTCGGTCGCGGGCGCGGCGAAGTCGAACTCCTCCGCGCCGCTCACGGTCCCGCCCTCTCCGCCTCCGCTCGATCCGCTCGCGCCGGAACTGCCCCCCGAACTCATCCCCTAACGTTCCCGGTTCCACCGTGATAAACGGGAGGGTCGCGACAGCCGATGCGTCCCCGGCGGGTCGTTCGGACGCGTCGGCTACCGCCGAGCGAAGGGGTGACACGAGCGGCACAGACTGTCCGCGTTCGCACCGAATCGCCGTACCCTGACGCTCCGAGCGGAACGCGACCGGTCACGGAAGCCAACCTTTTATCCGCTGGACGCTAACCACACGTTAATGGACTCCGCGGTACTGCTCGATCTCCTCGGCAACGAGAACCGGCGGCGCATCCTCCGGCTTCTCGCCACCAAGCCGTGTTACGTCACGGAGATCTCGGAGTACCTGGACGTGAGCCCGAAGGCGGTGATCGACCACCTGCGGAAGCTGGAGGAGGCCGGGCTCGTCGAGTCGACGACGGACGACCAGCGGCGGAAGTACTTCCGGATCGCGCGCAGCCTCCGGCTGGAGGTGAGCGTCTCGCCGTACGGCTTCGGCGCGAAGAGCGCGTACCCGGCGAAGAACAGCCTCGACATGTCCGGTCGCTGTCCGCACCTCTCGATCGAGGGCCCCGACGGGTCGGGCACGACCGGCGACCTCGCGGAGCTCGCGGAGGAGTTCACCCGCCTCCAAGACCTCGACCGGGAGCTCTCGCTCGCCCAGCGGTGGGTCCAGGGCCGCGTCGAGGACACGCTCGCCGAGATCGACGAGCGGCTCGGCGGGCAGGCCGACAGCCGCTTCTTCGCGACCGTCATCGCCGCGGTGGTCGAGACCGACGGCACGCCCGCGGCGGTCGCCGACGAGGTCGGCGCGCGCGAGTCGACGGTCGCGGACGCCCTGCGGCGGCTCTCCGACGTGGGCGTGGTCGCCCGCGACGCAGACGGGTACCGGGTCCGCTGACGGCCCCCTCCCGTCGACCGGATCCGGCGACCGCGACCGTTTCCGGAACCTTTTGGCTCGCCGCCCGGAGACGACGACCGTGAGCCGTCTCAGAAACCTCTCGCTGTTCCTCGTCCTCGCCGCCGCGTGGGGCTCCGCGTTCGTCGCGATCAACGCGGGATTGGCGTACTTCCCGCCCGTGCTGTTCGCGGCGTTCCGGTTCGACGTCGCCGGCGTCGTCATGCTCGCGTACGCGGCGTACGCGGTCGACGACCCGGTCCCGCGCGGCCGGGACCAGTGGCTCGAGGTCGTCTCCGGCGCCGTGTTCATCATCGCCGCCTACCACGCCTTCCTGTTCGTCGGGGAGAGTGACCCGGCGGTGACGAGCGCCGTCGCGGCCGTTATCGTCAGCCTCTCGCCGGTGTTGACCACGGTGTTCGCCCGCGCCCTCCTGCCGGCGGAGCGGCTGACCGCGGTCGGCGCGCTCGGCCTCGGGATCGGCCTCGCCGGGGCGGTCGTCCTCGCGAACCCCGACCCCGCCAACCTGACCGGCGGCGGCACCGTCGCGAAGCTGCTCGTGCTGCTCGCGGCGACCTCGTTCGCGCTCGGCTCCGTCCTCTCGCGGGCCTCGGAGGCCGACATCGCCATCGAGACGATGGAGGCGTGGTCGATGCTCCTCGGCGCGGGGCTCACCCACCTGCTCGCGCTCGCGCTCGGCGAGTCGGTCGCCGACGCGACCTGGACGACGGAGTCGCTGCTCGCCTTGGGTTACCTCTCGGTCGTCGCCAGCGGGATCGGCTTCCTCATCTACTTCGACCTGCTCGACCGGCTCGGCCCGATCGAGATCAACCTCGTCTCCTACGTCGCGCCGGTGTTCGCGGCCGCCGTCGGCTGGCTCGTCCTCGACGAGGGGATCACCCCGACGACGGTCGCGGGCTTCCTCACCATCTGTGTCGGCTTCGCGCTGGTGAAACGCGACGCGATCCGCGAGGAGCTGCGGGCGGTCGGCGTCGCGGGCTGAGTCGGGACCCCGACGGCCCCACCGACCGCCCGACAGCCGACCCCGCCGCAACCGTCTTGTCGGCGGGGCGACGACTTCCGGACCGTGAGCGCCGAACAGATCGACCCCCAGGCGGAGCGCGTCGCCGCCCGACAGTCGCGGGTCCCGCTCCCGCACGGTCGCTACCGGCTGAAGCTCCTCCGTCGCCTGACCGACCCGCTGATGCGGATCCGGAACCGCGACCCGCCGAGCGTGGGCGCAACCGAGTCGCTGACCCTTCCCGGACCCGAAGACGACGACGCGCGGCGCGCCCTCGGCGACCGGGCGACGGTCGGCGACCTCGACGCGCGGCTCTACCTCCCCGCCGCCGAGCCCCCCTACCCGACGGTCGTCTTCTTCCACGGCGGGGGGTTCGTCCTCGGCAGCGTCGAGACCCACGACTGGCTCTGTCGGCACCTGACCCGGGAGAGCGGGTGCGCCGTCCTCTCGGTCGAGTACCGGCTCGCGCCTGAACACCCCTTCCCGGCCGCGGTCGCGGACGCGTACGCCGCCGTCGAGCGGGCCGCGGACGCGACCGAGCGGCTCCGCGGGACCGGCGACCTCGCGGTCGCGGGCGACTCCGCCGGCGGCACCCTCGCCGCGGTGACCGCCCTCATGGCCGCCGAGCGGGACGGCCCCGACATCGCCCGACAGGCGCTCCTGTACCCGGGGATCGGCGTCGACCCCGACCAGGAGTCGATGCGGGAACACGCCGGGACCGTCCTCTCCCGGGCGGACATCGAGTGGTTCTCGGCGGCCTACTACCGGAGCGACATCCACCGTCGGAACCCGTACGCCGACCCGATCAACGCCGGCGACCTCTCCGGCGTCGCGCCCGCGACGGTCGTCACAGCGGGCTTCGACCCGCTCCGGGACGGCGGGAGGGCGTACGCGGAGCAGCTCGTCGCCGACGGCGTGGCGACCCGATACGAGAACTACCCCGCGATGGTCCACGGGTTCATGACGATGCCGGAGGTCGACCGGGCGCGCGACGCGATCGCGAGCGTCGGCGGCGACCTCGCCGACGCCTTCGGCGACTGACGGCGTTCGACGACCGACGGCGGTCGGTGCCCGTGACAACCCGTCGCAGGGCGCCGGTGGAATTTATTCGGCGGGCGACGACCCTCACGACGTGTTCCCCGAGACCATCGAGACGGACCGGCTTCGGCTGGAGGTGCGGAGTCCCGAACACGTCGACCTCGACGAGTGCTATCGGATCTGCTCGTCCGATCCCGGCATCGACGAGGTGACCGAGTTCGTCACGTGGGACCCCCACGAGACGAAGAAGGAGACGCTAGAGTTCCTCGAACGCGGGCGCGAGCGCTTCGAGGACGGCGAGGCGGCGACGTACGTGATCTACCCCCGCGAGGGGGAGGACGGTGCGGGCGAGATAGTCGGCTTCGGCGGCTTCGGGGTCGACTGGGAAAAGCGGACTGCGACGCTCGGCACGTGGCTCCGCAAGCGGTTCTGGGGCCGCGGCTACTCCGGCGAGCGCGCCGCCGCGCTCGCCGAGGTCGCGTTCGCGGACCTCGACCTGGATGTCGTCGCCGTGGGCCACCACCCCGACAACGAGAAGTCGCGGCGCGCGATCGAACGGTACGTCGACCGTCTCGGCGGGCGACGCGAGGGGCGGCTCCGCAACGAGCTGGTCTACGCGGACGGCACCGTCCACGACGAGGTCCGGTACACGATCTCGCAGTCGGAGTGGCGCGAGGCGACGGCCTGATCCGACGGTGTCCGCCGATAGACGCACTCCTGCGGCCGTCGACGCGATCGTTTCGCGTCCCGATCCGACCCAACAAACACTTACGCCCGCCGAAACGATACCGGGCGCATGTCTTCGACAGCCAGCGGCGGATCGAGCGCGACAGGGGCGGAAAGGAGCCTCGGCCGCGGCGCGGTCGTCGGGGCGGTCGCGGGCGCGGTCTCGTACGTCCTCGGCTACCTGGTCGTCTACGTCACGCAGAGCGGCCGGGTCGAGGAGGGGCTCTCCGGGATCAACTTCTTCGCCGACCTGTTCGGCGGCGACACCATCTCGGTGTGGCGCGGCGTCGGCTGGGTGTTCTACAACGCGCACTTCGTGGACGTGAACGTGCCCTCGCTGATCGGCGCCGCCCGCTCGGTGAACTTCGTCGCGCAGAGCGACGCCGGGCTGACGTTCCTGTACGCCGTGCCGCCGCTGCTGCTCGTCGTCGCCGGGGTCGGGATAGCGCGCGCGGCCGGCGCGGCGACGCCGGTCGACGGCGCGCAGTCCGGCGCGCTCGCCGTCGTCGGCTACCTCCCGCTCGCGGTGATCGGCGCCTTCCTGTTCCGGTACGCCGTCGGCGACGGCGGCAGCGTCGCCCCGACGCTCGTCACGGCGGCGCTGCTCGCGGGGCTCGTCTATCCGGTCGTCTTCGGCGCGGTCGGCGGGGCCGCGGCCGGCGCCACGGCCGAGTGACTGGTGGATCAGTGAGCGACGGGCCGAGTGACCGGGAGAGCGGCGACGGGCGCGCCGGGTCGGCGCCTCAGTACGCCTCGTCCTCGGGGTCGAACCGGTCGCCGTACTCGCGGACGGGGTCGACCGGCTGCCCCCCGTCGGTCTCGGGCGCGACGTAGTCGATGAACGACTCGACGTCCGGCTCGCGGACGCGCACCTCGACGTCGATCTCACCGAGTTCGTCCGGATCGCCGACCGCGAAGTTGACGACGCCTTCGAGCGCCGCCTGCTTCTTCAACGAGAAGGCGAACCCGTCGTCGGTGCGGTTCTGTCGGAAGACGCGGCGGGCGGTGTCGAGGATCTCCTGCTCGTGGAGCACGTCGGAGAACGCGTCGAGGCTGTGCGTCTCGGAGACGAGCCGCCCGTCCTCGTGGACCGGCTCCGCGTCCGGGAAGACGTTCTCGACCGCGTCGGCGACCCGGTCGGTCACCTCCGTGTCGTGGACCGGCACCTCGATCCGAACGTCGACGCTGTAGATCACGCGCCGTCACCCCCGGCCTCGGCCGCCTCGGCGGCGTCGCCGTCCGAGCGGTCCGCGCCCTCGCCGTCGACGCCCAGCACTTCGCGGACGCGCTCGCGGAACGCCGCGAGGCTGTCGGTGTTGTCGATCTCGACGTCGGCGCGCTCCAACGTCTCGCCGAGTCCGAGGTCGATCTCGCGGGCGTCGCGCCTGCGGAGCGACGCCAGGTCCGAGTCGGAGTCGTCGCGGCCGCGCTCGCCCAGCCGCTCGGCGCGGAGCTCGAAGGGCGCGCGGATCGCGACGAGCGTGAAGTCGTCGCCGAACGCCTCGCGGAAGCGTTCGAGCTCGACGGTCGAGCGGAGACCGTCGACGACGACGGTCTCGCCGCGCTCGCTCTTGGCCGCCGCCTCCCGGATGCGCGGGAGCGTCCGAGCGGCGATGGCGTCGTCGCCCTCCTCCTCGCGGAGCGTGCCGGCCATCCGGCCGTGGTGTTGCGCCGGGTCGAGCCCGCGGCGGCGACACTCGGCGCGGACCACGTCGCCCATGACGACGACGGGGATGCCAGCCGCCTCGGCCACGTTTGCCGCCTCCCCCTTCCCGCTGCCGGGGAGGCCGACGGTTCCGATGACGTTCATTACCGGTCGCTACTCCGCTCGCGGACTTAGGTCTGCTGTTGGCCGGTGCTGAGCGGCCCGCCGCGAACCGCGGGCGTTTTTTAGACGCGGCGGATCAGAGTCGAGTGAGGGCACGTAGCTCAGCCAGGATAGAGCGTCGGACTTCTAATCCGATGGCCGTGGGTTCGAATCCCACCGTGCTCGCTTCGAACCCGTCGGTTCTCGGGTCGTCTGTCAAACACCCGAATTTGGGGTCGATCGCGTCTCTGCGATCGGATCGTTAAATCGTCCGAGACGCTGCGGTTCGGGTCCCGTTCCGCAGATTAACGGGTCCCTCGCACGCATCCGACTTTCACTGGACGCGGCGCCGAGATCGCCTACCCGTGTTGCGGTTCTCCGTGGACCGTCGACCGGAACCGGCTCGGCGGGACCCTCGTCCGGCAGGATCCGAAATCGACCGTCGACCGCGACGGAAACGATACCGAGCCCGGCGGTGTCGACACGACGTCTCTCGAACCACCGATACGGAGCAGTATCGAGCACGCTCGCCCCTGCCACGACCCGGACGGCATCGCCCGCAACCTCGCCAAAGCGGAATCACGGACCTCGGCGTCCTCGATCGATCCCTCGTCGTCGAAGACTGTTGGTGGAACAGGTAGCTGCGGCCTCAGAATGACCTGCGCCTGTACACCACCCCCGGTCAGCGGTGGCCGGCACACCTTGCGCGTGAACCCCGGTCTCATTCCGTCTGGACACAGAGAATCTATCTGGCACCGGATTCTAGCCCGCCGTGAACTCAAAGAAGGCGAATGGATGCGGTCGAGGGGTCGATTTCGACCTCACCGCCGATCGGAATGGGACACGTCGGGTACGTGTGTCCGAACTCGCAATTGAAGACAACGGGAGCGTTCGGATTGTACGTCTCGAACGCGTCACTAATCGCCTCGCGCTGGCGCTCCCGATACTCCGCCCGCCACTCTCGCGGATTCTCTTCGATGTGTGAGCGAGCGGCGGGGCGTCCGACAAGCACACCGTCGAATCGTTCGAGAAGGCCGCGCTCGCCGAGTGCGCGAAGGTTCGCACCGACGACGGCCGGGTCAGGGACCAATTCGCTCGTCTCTAGCGCGAGGACAGTACCGGTCAGCGCGTCGGGGTCGGGCAGGTACCGATCGGCGAGGAACTGTTCGACGAGGACTGCGTAGCAACCGCCCCAGATCCGACCCGAGACCGCCTCTTCACCGCCGCGCCAGATCCGGCCGTCGGATTGTTCGATCTCGCGAGTAGTCTCGACCGACTCCGGATCTTCCCAGTCCCCGGCCTCGTCAGTGAACACCTCTGCTTCGGTCCAGTCGCCGATCGAGTCCTCGAAGAGCGCACGCCGCAGGTACTCCTCCGTGTAATCGAACATCTCTCCGTCCATCGCGTATTCGAGCAGCGTCGATCCGCCGTAGTACGAGACGATCCCCTGGTTCCAGAGGAACAGGGCCAGGTTCGTGTTGTCTGAGTACCCGTAGAACCGGGTCGGGTGTTCACGGAGTACGTCTCCGTCGAGATACGGGAGGATCGTGATCTGGTCGTGGCCTCCGATGTTTGCGATCACGGCTGAGACGTCCGGGTCGCGGAATGCGTTCATAACCTCCTCGGCGCGTGCCTCCGGATTGTCCGCAAGCCACTCCGGGTCGGCGGTCGCGGTCTGATACTCCACCGGATCGAGGTCGAAAACGTCGCGCATTCGCTCGAGACCGAGTTCGTAGACGAACCGCGCAGATTCGGGTGCGTTCGACGCCGGCGCGACGACCGCGACCCGATCGCCGGGTTCGACAGGGGGCGGAGTGAGGAACTCAGACACGACTGGGATCTACGAAGGACGTCATATATTTTTTATTCACCCGTGTGCCGCAGTATCAGGAATAATCGGGAGACTGGCACGAGACGCACGAGTGGACGCCCGATACCCGCTTCTCACTGCGCGAATTAAGCGTCGAGACGGTCTCCGTCCAGATTCACACGGCAGATCGCCCCGCAGAACACGGGAGAGTACAACGCTTGCGTTCTGCGTTCGGCACGCGCTCAGCGGACTCTCAGCGGGAGAGGGTTCAATTGCGCCGTGATAACGAGTCCAACGTCTCGTGAGCTACCCCTTCCGGGAGCCATACGCCCAAGTGCTCGCTCACCGCAGTGACACACGTGTACCGACGAGACCTCAGAGACACCGACTACGACGGGCTGCTCGCCGACATGGCCGTCGCAGACCGCGTTGTCCAAGCCGCGGTCGGACCCGACGGGCGGATCGCGTACGCGAAGAACCGCGAGCTGACCACCGACGTCTGGCTGGCGACCGACGGCGAGGACCGCCGGCTCACGAGCCAAGGGGCGTCGGCCATGCGCTACGGGCGCACCGACGCGCGGTGGCTCGACTGGAGCCCCGACGGCGACCGGATCGCCTTCGTCACCGGCGACGCCGAGCTGGCGACCGTCGACGCCGACACCGGCGCGGTCGAGGTGCTGACCGACTTGGAGGGCGGCATCTCCGGCCTCGCGTGGGGCGAGCCCGGGATCACGATCGTCACCGACGCCTTCTCGCGGGCGAGCCTCGCGGTCGTCTCCCCCGACGGCGACCGGATCGAGGCGATCGCGACCGGCGAGTACCTCTACGCCGACCCGCACTGGCAGGGCGACAGCGTCGTCGCGACGCGCTCGGCACACGCCGACCTGTTCGACTACGAGGCCGCGCTCGTCCGCGTCCCGTTCGGTGGCGACGGCAGCGGGGCCGTCACCGAACTGTTCGCCGAACCGGGCGTCCGGGCGGCCTGTCCGCGCCCGCGACCCGGCGACGACGAGGCGGTCGCGTTCGTCCACGACGGCAGCGGATACGACGCGGTGTACGGCGTCGGCGGCGACGAACCTGCGGCCGACGGGAGCGACTCGCCGACGCCGATCTACGGCGTCCCGGAGACCGAGATCGCCGCGCCCGAGTGGAACGACGCGGGCGACAGGCTCGCCGTGACCGCCACCGCGGGCGGCCGGACGCACGTCCACGCGGTCGACGTCGACGGCGCGCTCGCGGACGCCGGCCCCGGGACGGGCGCCGACCCCGACGCGGCCGCCGACGCGACCGCCCTCGCGACCGGCGACGCGATCCACGGCGCACCGCGGTGGGACGGCGACCGCGTGCTGTCAGTCCGGGAGACGCCGACCGAGCCGCCGACCGCGGTCGACGCGGCGACCGGCGAGCGACGCACGCCGACGGCGACGGCGGGGCTGTCGGACCGGCTTCCGGCCCCGGAGGCGTTCACCTACGACTCCGACGGGACCGGGGTCAACGCGGTGGTCCACCCGCCCGCGTCGGCCGCCGAGCCGGACTCCGTCCCGCTCCTCGTGAAGCCGCACGGCGGTCCGACCGCCTTCGACGGCTTCGGTTTCGACCACCGGGCGGCGTACTTCGCGGCGCTCGGCTACGCGGTCGTCCGCCCCAACTACCGCGGCTCCGACGGGTTCGGTCGGGCGTTCCGCATGGCGAACGACGGCGACTGGGGCGGCGGCGACCTCGACGACGTGATCCGCGCCGCGGACGCGACGGCGGCGCGCTACGACGCCGTCGACGGCGACCGCGTCGGGATATTCGGCGGCTCCGGCGGCGGGCTGATGACCGTGAACGCGCTCGGCAACAGCGACCGGTTCCGCGCCGGCGCCGCCTTCTACGGCGTGTACGACTACGAGTCGTTCGTCGACGACACCGACGACGTGGGGTGGCAACTACTCAAGCGCGAGCTGGGCGACTTCGTCGCCGACCTCGACGCCTACCGCGACGCGAGCCCGATCCGGACCGTCCCCGACATCGACGACCCGCTCATGGTGCTCCACGGCGAGGAGGACGCCCGCGTCCCGATCAGCCAGTCGGAGCAGCTCGTCGCCGAGCTGGAGAAACACGACGCCCGCCACGAGCTCCGCCGGTACGAGGGCGAGCCGCACGGGTTCGGCGAACTGGATCACGTCCTCGACGCGTACACCCGTGTGGCGGACCTGTTCGCGAAGTACCTGCGTCGGCTCCCGGACGACGGGAGCAGTCGGCCGTACGAGCCGCCGGAGTAGGCCCCGACCGGCGCGCCGAACGTCGGCGATCGCGGCGCGCTCCGCGCCCATCGGCCCGTGCCTCAGTCCGCCGCTGGCGGCGTCCCGAGGTACTTCTCGTTGAGTTCGTACTCGCCGTCGTCGCCCTCGACGAGGTACTCGCCGTAGTAAGGAACCCGATTGGCCACCACCTCCTCGAACGTCTCCGCGATCTCCTCGCGGGTCATCTCGCCCATCGACCGGAGGTCGTCGTTGCGGTTGAGACACCCCTTCAGGTACCCCTCGTGGGTGACGCGGACGCGGCCGCAGTTGGCGCAAAAGTCCTCGTTCTCGACGGGGTCGACGATCTCGACCATGCCGCCCGTCTCGTCGTCGCTCGCCTCGCCGACGAAGTAGCGCTTCCGGTCGTGCATCTCGCGGTGTTCGACGCGGTCCGCCTTCTCGGCAAGCCAGTCGTGGACGCGCCCGATGTCGACGTTCCACTCCGGCTTGCCGGTTAGCTCCGGCATGTACTGGATGAGCTGGAGCTGGAGCCCCTCGTTGTCGGCGACGTGCTCGACCATCTCCTCGACGTAGCCCGCGGTGTGCGTGAACACGACCATGTTGAGCTTCACGGGGTCGAGCCCGGCCTCGACCGCCGCCTTCACGCCTTCGAGGACCTGCTCGTAGGCGCCGGACTTCGTCACCTCGGCGAAGTCGTCCGGGTCGAGCGCGTCCTGCGAGACGTTGACGCGGTCGAGGCCGGCGGCCTTCAGGTCCGCGGCGCGCCCGGGGAGGAACGTGCCGTTCGTCGTCATCGACACCTCCATCGAATCTGGCGTGCGCTCGATGATCTCCTCCAGGTCCTGCCGGAGCATCGGCTCGCCGCCGGTGAACTTCACAGCGTCGACGCCGTATCCCTCGACGACCTCGAGGAACCGGACCACGTCGTCGGCGCTCATCTCCGCGTCGCTCGGCTCCATCGGCCCGCGCGTATCGCCTAACCCCTCGTTGTGACAGTAGACGCAGTCGAAGTTACACCGGTCGGTAAGCGAGATCCGCACCCCCGTCACCTCCCGTCCGAAGTCGTCCGCGAGTGGGCCGGCCATGGAAGACAGGAACGACCACGCGCGCTTAAATATCCGGGTCGTTCGTGCGGATAGGTAACGTTTGCCGGTTACGTCCAAGCCGACGTGCGGCCGACCGACGGTTACGTCGAGACCGGTGAGCGGCCGACCGACGGCAACGTCGAGACCGGTGAGCGGCCGACCGACGGTTGCGGTCCGAGTCCGCGCAGCGGTCACAGCGACACGCGCAGTCCGTCGGCCGCGGCCCGTACCTCGCCGTCGAACCCCGCCTCGCGGACGCTTTCCGTCATCTCGCGCTCGCGGCCGCCGGTGTGCGGGTAGAGGTGCGAGAGCAGGAGCGTCCCGACCTCGACGTCCGCCAGCGACTCGCCGAGGCTCATCGGCGTCGGGTGATTCGACACGTCGACGTCATCTGGGAACGAGCAGTCGTGGACGAGGCAGTCGGCGCCGTCCGCGAACCGCGCCATGCCCGCGAACGCCTCGGTGTCTCCGGAGAGCGCGAGCGGGCCGTCAGCGGCCGCGGCGTCCGAACTCGGCGGCGAGAAGCGGTAGGCGAACCCGTCCATCGAGTGGCGCGTCTCCCGGGCCGTCACGTCGAACCCGCCGGCGGCGAACGGGCGCGCGCTCGACACCTCGCGGACGGCGAGGTCGATCCGGCCGTCGAGGTAGTCGTGAACGCCGAGCAGGCCGTCGACGAGCGACTTCGTGCCCGCGGGCCCGACGACTTCGAGGTGTTCCTCGCCGGCGAGCCAGCGGGCCTTCAGGAGCGGCAACAGCGCCGCGACGTGGTCGAGGTGGTGGTGGGTCAGGAGGACCGTCGAGACGCCTTCGTAGCCCGTGTCGGTCCCCGCGAGCCGCTGGAGGACGCCGCTGCCGCAGTCGACGAGCAGCGATCGGTCGCCGTCGTCGAGGAGGTAGCCGGCCTGCGCGCGGTCCGGGACCGGCATCGCGCTGCCGGACCCGAGCACGGTGAGTTCCATGCCGACGGGTCGCGGCCCCACCCACCTAATTGGCTCGGCCGCGCGGCGGTCGGCCGTGGTCGGCTCCGGTCCGATCGGACTCGCTCCGAGGGGCGGGTCACTTGATGAGGAACACCGGAACCGACGCGTCGTCGGCGACGCGGTCTGAGACGCTCCCGAGCGACCGAATCCGCTCGCGCGGCGACTTCCCCTCCGGGCTCATCACGATCACGTCGATGCCGGCCTCGTCGGCGTACCCGACGATCTCCGTGTCGGGCGTCCCGTGCGCGACGTGCGTCTCGGCGTCCAGCCCGGCCTCGGCGGCCGCGTCGGCGACCGCCGCGACGGCGGCCTCGCCCTGCGATTCGAGGTCCTCGACGACCTCGTCGTGGAGGTCGCCCGAGTTGGCGGCCGCGATCCGCCGGTCGACGACGTACAGCGCGTGGAGCGTCGCGTCGTGGTCCGTCGCGAGCCGGACCGCGTGTTCGAGCGCGCGGTCGACCGCCTCGCTCCCGTCGGTCGGAACCAGTATCTCGTCGTACATGCGTCGTCGTTCGCCCGGCCGAGGCTTAACCGTGGGGCCTCGGGGCCGGACCCTGGGAGCGCCGCGCCCGTGCTAACCGCCGGGCGCGAAGCGCGCTACTCGCCGCGCCAGCGGCCGCCGATCTCCTCGCGCCGCATGCTGTTCGCCTCGCCGTCGCGGAAGACGCTGACGCGGCCGGTCTCCTCGCTCAGCGTCACCGTCGCCACGACCTCCGGGCGGACCGAGGTCTCGATGGCGCTCATGTGCCGCGACCCCATCCACGGCTCGTAGCTCACGTCGTCGACGAGATCGGTCTCCTCGTCGCGGGTGCCCAGGTCGCGGAAGCGGACCATCTGGGCCTCGATCTCGCCGTCGACCGCGACGACGACGCCGCCGTCCTGCGCGACGCTCACCGACTCCGCCGCCGTCGCGAGCGCGCCTCCGTCGAAGACGGATGGGGCGGTGTCGCGGGGCCAGCGGTTGTCCCCCATCGGGTCGGCGTACGCCCCGTAGTCGCTGTCGCCGATGACGGCGAAGTACAGTCCCGGCCCCTTCACGTGCGGTTCCTCCCACCCGTCGAAGGAGACGCTGACGTGTTCGGCGCAGTACATCAGCCGGTCGACGACTTCGCACACGCGCTCGTGGTCGCCGTAGTCGATGGCGAGGTCGCTCATCGCCGTCGGTCCTCCCGGTTCGGTCGCCCGCCGCGATTGCCGCCGTCGGTCACGGTCGAGCAAACGAGTCCCCGGTATATAAGAGCCACCGAGTGGGGCGGCGTCGCACGGCCGCCGCGCTCGCCCCGGGCGCTCGCTATCGCCGCCACTCCGTGAACAGTCGCGTGTCGAACCGGTCGGCACGGACGAGGCCGACGCCGAACGCGGCCGCGACCGCTGCGGGCAGGAGGTTCCCGAACCAGACGTTGATCCCGCCCCAGAGGATCACGAAGCTCACCATGTCGTCGAGCATGAACTCGCAGTCGCGCAGCCGGTCGCGGATCCCGACCGCCGCGAAGGCGCGGTCGAGCGTGACGACGGCGACGATCGCCGACAGCACCCACCCGGCGTAGTTCGAGAGGGGCACGCCGTAGAACGGTCCGCCGCCGAAGTTCCAGAAGCCGAGCGACACTGCGCCGGGGTCCAACACGACGTCCATCGCGACGACGACCGGGATCACCGTCGCCAGCCGGACCCACACGCTGTCGGCACGCGGACCGAGCAGCAGCAGACACAGCAGGTAGGCGTTCATCACGAGCGGGATGAAGAAGACGGGAAGCGCGACCGGGACCCCGCCGAGCATCGGTCCGAGGTCGACCGTGTACGCGAACTCCCCGTACGGCCACCCGGTGGCGACGCCGACCGACTCGATGAGGTACGTGTACGCCATTAGGACGCCGATCCAGCCGAGCGCGCGGCGGTCGATCGTCGGCAGCACGCCGACGACCAGCGGCGAGCGCATCACGATCACGCCGAACAGCACGAACCACGGGTGGAACGCGAACGGCTCGGGCACCCACCCCTCGGCGCTGCCGACGAGCGCGATCGCCCCGACGAGCGGGAAGACGACCGCGATGGTGAAGCGGTTCTCACGGACGAGCCGGTCCAGCAGCGCCTCGGCCTCGTTGCGCGTGTCCGGCGCGCGCTCGCGGAGCGCGTCGAGCCGAGAGCCGGTCGTCGCGGCGGCGGTCGTCCCGGCCGATCCCGCCCGGTCGCCGTCGCTCACGGTAGCGCCTCCCAGAGCGGGTACACCCGCCAGAGGCCGCCCATCGACAGCAGCGTGCCGACGACGGTGTTCAGCGCCGGGAACCACCAGTACGCGCGGTCGACCGAGACCGACGAGCGCGCGACCCACGCGACGAACAGCGGATACACGCCGAGCAGGGCGCCCAGCCGCGGGTCGACGAGCCAGAACGCGGCGGCCGCGGCGGTCCACACCCCGAAGCAGTAGGCGTACGTGCGCGCCTCGCCGAGGACGGTCGCGGTCGTGTCGATCCCCGCCGCGCGGTCCGGCTCGATGTCCGGGATCGCGGAGAACGTGTGCATCCCCATCGTCCAGAGCCACGCGCCCGCGAGCGCCGCGAGCGGCGGGTGCGCGCCCGCAACCGTCGCGTACGCCGCCGCGCCGGGGAGGACGTACAACCCGTTCGACAGCGAGTCGAGGAACGGCGTCGTCTTGAACCGGGCCGGCGGCGCGCTGTAGCCGACCGCCAGGGCGAGGAAGCCGAGCAGGTACGGCCACGCGACCCGCGGGGTGATCGCGAGCGTCGCGAGCCCCAGCGCGCCGGACGCGACGACGGCGACCGAGACGAACCGGCTCCCTCGCCAGCGCGCCTCGCGGCCCTCCTTCTTCGGATTCAGCTCGTCGATGTCGGCGTCGAACACGTCGTTGACGCCGTAGAGGAAGACGTTGGCCGGCACGAGGAAGTACGCCGCGAGCGCGACCGTGACGGGCGTGAACAGCCCGCTCACGTCGCCGATCCCGTAGGTGACGCCGACGGCGACCGGCCCGGCGAGGTAGAGCCAGAACCGCGGCCGCGACAGCACCAGCAGGTACCGGAGCCCCTCGCCGCCGCTTCTCGCGGGCCGGTCCCCGCCCTCGGCGGTGGCTCGCTCGCCGTCGGTCGCCGGTCGATTCTGGTCGCTCACGGCGGAGATCACACGTCGTCGCCGGCCATCGCTTCCGCGGTCAGCCCCCCGCTGATGAGACACATCGGGACGCCGATACCGGGCGTCGTCGTCGATCCGGTGAAGTACAGCCCGTCGACCGCGTCCGAGGTATGCCCGGGCCGGAGCAGCGAGGTCTGCGTGAGCGTGTGCGCCAGCCCCAGCGCGCTGCCCGCGTAGCTGTTGTACCGGTCCGCGAAGTCGTCGACCGAGAACGTCTCCTCGACGACGACCCGGCCGCGGAGGTCGGTCCCGGTGTTCTCCGCGATGTCGTCGATCACGAGGTCGCGGTACCGGTTGCGGATCTCGGGGGTGTCACGGATCCCGGGCGCGATCGGGACGAGCGCGAAGAGGTTGCTGTGGCCCTCCGGCGCCACCGTGTCGTCGGTCTTCGAGGGGACGCAGAGGTAGTAGGCGGGGTCGTCGGGCCACTCGGGATCGTCGAATATCTGTTCGAAGTGTTCGTCCCAGTCGGTCGGGAGGACGAGCGTGTGGTGTTCGAGGTTCGGCACGTCGCCCTCGACACCGAGGTACAGTAGGAACGCGGAGGGCGCGTACGTCCGCGACTCCCAGTACTCCTCGGTGTACTGCCGCTTGCGCTCGGGCAGCAGTTCCTGTTCGGTGTGCGCGTAGTCGGCGTCGGAGACGACGCGGTCGGCGAGGTAGCGCTCGCCGTTCTCGGTGTCGACCGCGAACGCGCCGTACCGCCCCTCGATCCCCGTCACCTCGGCGTCGGTGACGAAGTCGACGCCGAGGTCTTCGGCGAGTTCGACGATGCCGTCGACGACCGCGCCGATCCCGCCGTCGGGGTAGTAGACGCCCATGTTGTAGTCGACGTGGCTCATCAGGTTGTACAGCGCCGGCGTGTTCGTCGGCGAGCCGCCGAGGAACACGAGCGTGTACTGCATCAGCTGCTGGAGCTTCGGGTGGTCGAAGTAGTCCTCGACGTGCCCCTGCATCTTACCGAGCAGCGAGAGCCCCCACGAGTAGCGCATCACGTCCGTGTCCACGTAGTCGCGCAGCCGCGGGCGGTCCTCGTACACGAAGTGTTCCATCCCGATCTCGTAGGTCCGCTTGGACTCCTCGAGGTACGCGTCGAACGCCTCGCCCGCGCCCGGCTCGTACGACTCGAAGATCTCCCGGTTCGCATCGCGGTCCGGCAGCACGTCGACCTGATCTCCGTCCTTCCAGAACACGCGGTAGTGTGGGTCGAGCCGCTCCAGCTCGTAGAACTCGTCCGGCGACCGCCCGAAGTGCCCGAAGAAGCGCTCGAAGACGTCGGGCATCAGGTACCACGACGGCCCCATGTCGAACTGGAAGCCGTCGACTTCGAGCCGGCTGGCGCGGCCGCCGAGCTGTTCGTTCTTTTCCAACAGCGTGACGTCCGCGCCGGCGTCCGCGAGGTAACAGGCCGTCGAGAGTCCGCCGAATCCGCCGCCGATAACGACGACAGACTCGCCGGCAACGCCGTCGATGTCCGGGACCACGTCCATACGCGATCCTAGGGACGGCTCCGGTATAAATCCGGTCAGACGCGTCGCGGGAAGGTCCCTGACACGTTCGGTCGGCGGGGCTCGCGACGGCATCGCAGCGGTCCGCCACGGCGACGGGAGCGCGCGGAGCGGCGGGGGCGGCCGGAGTGGATACCACTAAGTCGCCGACGCGCGTACTCCCGTTCACATGGATCTGACGGTCGCGATCACCGGAGCAACGAGTGGGATCGGGCGGGCCGTCGCCGAGGCGTTCGTCGACGAGGGGGCGTTCGTCGCCGTCTCCGGACGCGACGGCGCGGCCGTCGATCGGACCGTCGCGGCACTGAACGGCGCGGGCGACGACCCGGACGGCGACGCCGAGGGCGACGCGGACGCCGGGGACGGCTCGCCGGCGGACGACGGCGGGACCGCGTGGGGCGACCGCGTCGACGTGCGCGACGAGTTCGACCTCGAACGCTTCTTCGAGCGCGTCGCTCGCGAGGCCGGCCCGGTCGACGTCGTGTTCGCGAACGCCGGCGTGTTCCACGGCGCGCCGGGCGAGCGGCCGACGACCGAGGTCACGTACGCCGACTACGACGACACGATGCGCACGAACGCGCGCGGCGTGTTCGCGACGATCCGCGAGGCCGTCCCGCACCTGGCCGACGACGCGCGCGTCCTCGTCCCGTCGGGCGCGGTCGCCGCCGAGTCGAAGCCCGGGATGGGCGCGTACGCGGTGTCGAAGGCGGCCGCCGAGGGGGTCGCGCGCGGGTTCGCCGCCGACCTCGACGCGACGGTCGGCGTCGTCGACCCCGGGCTCGTCGCGACCGACCTCACGGGGAAAGAGCGCGCCCGCGACCCCGAGAGCGTCGCGCCGCTGTTCGTCTGGGCCGCCACCGAGGCGCCGGCCGGGGACCTGAACGGCGGTCGCCTCGGGTTACGGGAGTGGAAGTCCGCGACGCGGTAGGCAGTTTGGCGCGCGTTACTCGCCCGTCTCGATTGGCGCGCCGACGAGGTTCCCCCACTCGGTCCACGAGCCGTCGTAGTTCCGCACGTCGTCGTAGCCGAGCAGCTCGTGGAGGAGGAACCACTCGATCGACGAGCGCTCGCCGACGCGGCAGTAGGTGATCGTCGACTCGTCGCCGTCGACGCCGGCGTCGCTGTACAGCTCGCGGAGCTCGTCCGCGCTCTTGAACGTCCCGTCCTCGTTCAGCGTCGTGCCGATCGGGACGCTGCTCGCACCGGGGATGTGACCGCCGCGCTGGGCGGTCTCGTTGAGCCCCTCGGGGGCGATGACCTCGCCGGAGAACTCCTCGGGCGAGCGGACGTCGACCATCGGGATCCCCTCCTCGATCGCCTTGTCGATGTCGTCCTTGTACGCGCGGACGCTCTCGAAGGGACCGCGGGCCTCGTAATCGCGGGGCGTGAAGTCGGGCTCCTCCGTGGAGAGCGGGTAGTCGTTCTCGACCCAGTACCCCTTCCCGCCGTCGACCACGCGGATGTCGTCGTGACCGTAGTACTTGTAGATCCAGTAGCCGAACAGCGCGAACCAGTTCGGCACGCGGCCGCCGCCGTACACGACGACGGTGGTGTCGGCGTCGATGCCGCCTTCACCGTTTCGCGCCGCGAAATCCGCCTTCGAGACGATATCGCGCTCCGTCTCGTCGGTGAAGACCGCGTCCCACTCGAAGTTCAACGCGCCGGGTATGTGGCCCTCCTCGTAGGGCGTGTACTCCGACTCGTCGGTGACGGTCGGGTTGTTGATCTCGACGAGCCGGTGGTCGGCGTCGTCGTCCTGAAAGGTGTCGAGGCGCTCTTCGACCCAGTCCGCCGTGACGAGTACGTCTTCGGACATCACCCGTAGTAGGGCCTAAGCCCGCTTTGAACGTCCGATAATGGCGGTTCTTTCCGGCGCCTGTGACGACCGGCAGCCGGCCGAAACGCCGGATTTCGACCGCCTCGAGCGCGCTCGCTCGTTTATTCCGGCTGACACCTACCGGATCACCGTCACTGGCACGTCCGCCTTGTCGACGACGCTCTTGGCGACGCTGCCCACGACCTGCTCGCGCTCCTCGGAGAGCCCGCGGTGACCGACGTAGATCGCGTCGACCGTCTCTTCGGCCGCGTACTCGGTGATCGCGTCGGCCGGCCGGCCCGTGAGCAGTTGGGTCTCCACGGTGATCGGCTCGTCGACCGCCTCCTCGGCGATGGCGCGGGCGCTGTCTAAGACCCCCTGCCCGGCCTCGACGGCCGCGTCCTCGCCCGGGAGGATGATCGTGCCGTCGACCAGTTCCGAGTCCGGCGTTAATACGTGGGCGATCTCCAGCGTCTCGTAGAACGCGACCGCCTGTCGCGCCGCGTACCGGACCGCCTCGTCCCCCTCCGTCGATCCGTCGGTCGCAACGAGGTAGCTCATACGCGGAGATGCGTCCGACGGACACATAATTCCTGTCGGGCGTTCCCGGTCTGCGGCTCTGCCGGCGGCGACTCCGCGTCGCGCCGCGGGCGGCGACGGCGGATTCCATCGTCCGCCGGCACCCGCCACCGGTCGGAGCCGACCTTACCGTCCGCCGGCGTTCGCTCCCGGCCGGACCGAGTCGCCCTCGGAGGCGTGGATCGCGTCGAGCACTTCCTGAACGCGGGTCGCCTCCGCGAACGAGACGAGGTCGCCGTCGTCGCCGTCGAGCGCGCTCGCGAACTCAGTCAGTAGCGCGCGCACGCTGTCGCCGCGCTCGTCGACGAGCGTCGCCTCGGTCTCGCGGCCGCGGTCGCGAACGAGCCGGTACCACTCCGTCAGCGACAGCGACGCCTCGTCGCCGACGACGGTGACGCTGTTCTCTTCCTCGCCCTCGTGGTCGCACAGCAGGTCGAGCGTCCCGCGGACCCCGCCGGCCCGGAACGTCGCGACCGCGTCGTCCTCATAGGTGTCGGGTCCGGAGTACCCCACGTCCGCCGAGACGGTCTCGACCGGGCCGAACAGCTCACGGACGCCGAACAGGAAGTGCGTCCCCACCTCCCGGAGCGGGCCGCCCTGCTCGCGCGACTCCAGCCACGCCACGTCCTGCCACTCGCGGGGCCACTCGGGGAACCGGAACCGGAGTTCGACCCGACGCGGGTCGCCGACCTCGCCCGCTTCGACCGCCTCCCGGAGCCGGACGAAGCCGGGGGTGTAGCGGAACGGGAGGTTCACGGCCGTGACGCGGTCGGTCTCCTCGGCGAGCGCGACGAGCTCGCGGCCCGTCTCCGCGTCCGCCGCGATGGGCTTCTCGCAGATCACGTGTTTGCCGGCCGCGAGCGCGTCGGCGACAACCTCCCGGTGCGCGAGCGGCGGGACGCCGACGTAGACGGCGTCGAGGCCGTCCGTCTCGACGAGCGCCTCGTGGTCCGTCGTCGTCGCGGTGCGGTCGGTCCCGTGGTCGGCCGCGAGCGACGCGGCGCGGTCGGCGTCGAGGTCGCAGGCGGCCGCCAGCTCGAACCGGTCGTGGTCCGCTATGACGCCCGCGAGGCGGTTCCCGATGACGCCGCAGCCGACGATGCCGATCTGTATCACGCCCGACGAGAGCGGGCGGACGCGCTTGTAGCTTCGGGAGCCGGACTCGACCCGGGCCGCCTTCGGCCGGTCCCGACCGCCTCAGGAGTCGTCCAGCGGCCGCGCGACCATCTCGCCCCACGGCTCGAAGCCGTGGCGGTCGTAGAACCCCCTCGCGCGGTCGTTCGCCGGGTCCACGTCGAGGACCAGTCGGTCGAGCGGGAGCTCCTGGTCGGCCGCGAGGTCGAGCGCGGCGCCCAGCAGGTCGTCGGCGACGCCGGTCCCGCGGTGCTCGGGCGCGACGTAGAGCTCGTTCAGCACCGCCGCGTCCCATATCATCGCCAGCCGTTCTGGGAGGACGAAGACGTAGCCGACGACGGCGCCGTCGGCCGCCGCTTCGTCACCGGGCCCGTCGGCGCTCCCGTCGACCGCGACGGTCACGCACCGGAGGTCGTCGGCGACGCAGCGGTCGACCCAGTCGAGCCACCGCTCGCGGTACGTGTCGGTGAGCTTCTCCGCGTAGGCGGCCGCCTTCCCGTCGCCGCCGGTGCTCTCGCCGAGGCCGCGCTCGAAGGCCACCTTCGCCGCGTAGAGCCCGTCGGCGTCGCGCTCGCGGTCGTAGGGCCGGATTTCGGGTGTCACGCGTCGCCCTCCGCGGAACCTCCGCTCCCGTCGCCCGCCGACTCGTCGCCCCCGGTCTCCGCGCCTCCACCCTCATCGCCCTCCAGCACGTACTCCGCGAGCGTCGGGACGAACGTGCCGATGTCGGTGACCATGCCGACCGCCTGCGCCGAGCCGCGGTCGAGCAGCTGGGTGACCGTGGCGGGGTTGATGTCGACGCAGACGGTCTTCGTCGTCGACGGGAGGCAGTTGCCGACCGCGACGGAGTGGAGCAGCGTGGCGAGCATGAGCACGATGTCGGCGTCGCGGGCCTGCTCGCGGATCGCGTCCTGCGCCTCGACCGCGTCCGTGATCGTGTCCGGCAGGGGGCCGTCGTCGCGGATCGACCCCGCGAGGACGGTGTCGACGCCGTTCTCGACGCACTCGTACATCACCCCCTCCGTGACGACCCCGTCCTCGACGGCTGCCTCGATCCCGCCGGCGCGGATGATCTCCGAGATGGTCCAGATGTGGTGTTTGTGTCCCTTCCGCGGGTGTTCGAGCGTCTCAACGTCCATCCCGAGCGAGGTGCCGTAGATCGAGCGCTCCAGGTCGTGGGTGGCGAAGCCGTTGCCCGCGGAGAGCGCGTCGACGTAGTCCGCGGCGACGAGGTCGGCGAGCGCGTCGCCCGCGCCGGAGTGGATCACCGCGGGGCCGGCGACCACCATCACGGTCCCGCCGTCCGCCTCGACGGCGCGGAGCTCCGCGGCGACCTCACGGATCGTCGACTCGGAGGGGCGCTCCGCGGAGACGCCGCCCTGCATGAAGCCGAACGCGCCGCCGCCGCTCCGGGGGCGCTCCGGCGGGTTCACCCGGATCCCGGACTGGTCGGTCGCGACGAGGTCGCCCGCCTCGACCGCGCT
Organism: Halorubrum sp. CGM5_25_10-8B; assembly: GCF_005435095.1. Classification (NCBI taxonomy): domain Archaea; kingdom Methanobacteriati; phylum Methanobacteriota; class Halobacteria; order Halobacteriales; family Haloferacaceae; genus Halorubrum; species Halorubrum sp. CGM5_25_10-8B. The sequence continues at coordinate 64,860 of NZ_SGTY01000008.1, forward strand.
GAGCGTCTTGGTGCGGGCGCGCGCCGCCCCGTCGTTGCCCGCGTCCGATGCGTCCGCTCGGTCTCCCTCGCCGGCGTCCGCTGCCGGCTCGGGTTCCACCACCAGCGCGCAGTCCATCTCGATCCCCTCCACGTCGATCCACTCGCCGTCGTACAGCACCTCGGTCGGGTGGTTCGTCGTCGAGTAGAAGTTCGGCGGCACCACCTTGTCCGCGGGCGCGGGGACGAGCTCCACGTCGGACGGGTCCTCCAAGACCGCGCCGTTCTGGTGGAGCTCGTGGAGGATCGCGCGCAGCGTCTCGGGGTCGTCGGCCGAGACGGCCAGCCGGCAGTACGACTCCTCGGTCTCGTGTTTCCCGACGTCGAACCGCTCGACGTCGAACGAGCCGCCAAGGTCCATCACCGCGCCGAAGCAGCGCTGCATCGTCCCGCTGTCGATGAGGTGTCCCTCCAGCTCGACGGTCCGCGACTGGGTCATACGGAGGCGTCGCGCCCCCCGGTGAAACCCGTTTCCCTGCCGCCGTCGCTACCGCCCGATCGTCCCCTGCCGCGTCACCGGCGCGTCGGGGTCGACGAGGAACGCCACGACGGTCGCGCCCTCGTCGCCCGCAGTCACGGTCGGCGGGGCGCCCTCGCCGGTCCACAGGGCGCTCTCCGTCTCCGAGAGCGCGGCGTCGCCGACCTCGGCCGACCCCTCGAAGACGTACACGTAGGCGTCCCGCCCCTCGACGTCGGGGAGCGTCGCGCCCGCGCCGGCGTCGAGCCGAACGTCGTAGCAGTCGACCGCGTTGCGCACGGTGAACGGGTGGTCCGACCCCGCGGGCGCGAACACGCGACGCCACTCGTCCGGTTCGGGGTCCGGGAGCGGGCCGTGCTGGATCCCGGGCTCCAGACCGAGGTCGTGCGGGCGAACGAATATCTGGAGCATCCGGAGCGGCGGGTCGTCCGCGAGTGTCTCCTCGGCGTGCCAGAAGCCCGATCCGGCGTTCATCACGAGGAGGTGCTCCGCGTCGGTGACGAGTTCGTTCCCCTCGCGGTCGTCGTGGCGCATCACCCCCGCGGGCACCCACGAGACGATCTCCTCGTCGCGGTGCTGGTGCATCCGGATCAGCGTGCCGGGGTCCATGAACGACTCGACGACCGTCGAGAGCGGGCCGTACCCGTGGTCGTCGTGGTCCGGGAGGTTCCGCCCGGGGAAGTTGAATCGCGTGCGGAACTTGCCCTGATCTCGAAAGACCTCGGAGCGAGGCGCGGGGAAGAGGTCGCGGTCGGCCGCGGCGGCGGAATCCATTACCAACTGGTAAAGTCCCGTCGAGCAAAAGCCGTCCGGTGGGGGCGACGCCCTCTTACTCCCCGCGCCCCTCGATCCGATATCGTGACGACCGTCCTCTCGGACCGCGACCGGCGCAAGCGGGACGACCGCCCCGACGGGACGTTCTACGCCGACCCGCGGTTCGTCACCCACGCCGACGACGCGTTCCTCGACCGGCTGACCGCGCTGTACGCGTCCGTGACCGATCCCGGCGACCGCGTCCTCGACGCGATGAGCAGTTGGGTCTCGCACCTGCCCGACACCGACTACCAGCGCGTGGTCGGTCACGGGCTCAACGAGGCCGAGCTGGCCGAGAACGACCGGCTCGACGAGTTCGTCGTGCGCAACTTCAACCAAGATCAGTCGCTCCCGTTCGCCGACGACGCGTTCGACGCCGTCTGCTGTGCGCTGTCGGTCCAGTACCTCCAGTACCCCGGCCCCGTGTTCGAGGAGTTCGCCCGGGTCCTCGCGCCCGGCGGAACGATAGTCGTCAGCTTCTCGAACCGGATGTTCCCGACGAAGGCCGTCCGCGCGTGGCGGGCCGCCTCGATGGACGAGCGCGCCGACCTCGTCGAGCGGTACCTCGACGCCGGCGGCTTCGACGTGACGGACCGGATCGCGGAGCGCCCGGGTCAGGACCCCTTCTACGCCGCGGTCGGAACGCTCCCGTGACCCCCCGCCGCGCCGCGGCCGCCGTCGTCGACATCGGACTCGCGCTGGCGCTCGGCGCGGCCGCACGCCTCGCGCACGTCTACTGGTACCGCGCCTTCACGACGAGCGTCCCCGTCGACCTCGCCGGCTCGGTCGCCCTCGGGGTCGTGTTCGCCGTCGGCCACCTCGTCGTCGCCTCCGGCGACCGCGTCTCCGCCGCGACGGAGCGACGGCCCGATTCGCCGGCGTGGGGGCCGCGTCGAACCGCCGCCGCGTTCGGCGTCGGGTTCCTGCTCCACGCCGCCGTGGCGCCCGCGTTCACGCCCTTCGGCCTCGAACCGGCCGGCGTCAACGCGGCGCTCGCGGCCGGGGGTGTCGCGGTCGGGCTCTGGTCGCTCGGGGTCCGTCGCGCGGCGCGGACGGGAGCGTAGCCGGCCCGGAACAGGAGCCGGGACCGACGGCGGCTCCGGTCAGTCCGCCGCCGCCGACTCGGCCGCTTCCAGCCCCGAGCCGCTCGGCGGCCGGAGGACGAACACCGCCAGTCCCGCGGCGACCGCGAGCGCGCCGCCGAGGGCGAACGTCGGCGTCCAGCCGAGCGTCGCGACGAGGTAGCCGGCGACGGTGCCGGAGAAGACGCCGCCGCCGACCTTCGCGGTGTACAGGACCGCGTAGTTGCCGGAGGAGTTGGCCGAGCCGTAGTAGTCGGCCAGCAGGGACGGGAAGTAGACGTACAGCGGCGAGGAGAAGAACATCGCGCCGAGGACGAACGCGACGAAGACCGCGCCGTTACCGGCCTCGCCGGCGGCCACCAGCCCGACCCGGAACAGCCCGGCGAGGAGGAACGAGCCCGCCATCACGCGCTTGCGGCTGAACCGGTCGGTCGCCTCGCCGAGGATCAGCCGCGACACCCCGGCGGCGATGGGGAGGAGCGTCGCGGAGAGCGTCGCGATCAGCGCCGCGAGCCCGAAGTTCTCCGCGAACCGGACCACGTTGGCGATCACGAGGAGGTCCGCGCTCGCCATCGCGATGAACATCGCGTACAGCAGCCAGAACTGCCACGTCGAGAGCATCTCGCGCGTCGAGTAGTCGCGGCCGCGGATCGACGCCGCGAGCCCCTCGTCGCCGTCCCCGCCGTCGGCGTCGTCCGTCCGGTCCAGCCAGTCTTTCGGCGGGTCACGGAGGAGGAACGACCCGACGAGCGTCACGAGTAAGATTCCGATCCCGATGTTGCGGAGCACGTCGCCGTACCCCGCCACGGTCGCGTTCGCCCGGACGTACGGGACGACGAGGGCGCTTCCGGCCGCGAACGCCATCGTCCCGACGCCGGTCGTCAGCCCCGTGCGGTCGGGGAACCACTTGACCGCGGTGTTGACCGCGACGGTGTACACGATGCCGACGCCGACCGCGCCGAGCGAGTACAGGAGGTACAGCTGCCAGAGGCTCGTCGCGTACGCCAGTCCGATGTACCCGCCGCCGGCGAGGATCGCCGCGAGGAACGTGAGCGTCCCCGGGCCGCGGCTGTCTCGCCACTTGCCCGCGGGGAACTGCGAGAGCGACTGGAACACCACGTAAAACGAGAACACCGCGCCCAGCGCCGGCAGCGCGATGTCGAGGCTGTTCGCGAGCGGCTGCTCGATCGACGACCAGACGTACTGGTACGGGCTCACCGCCGCCATCATCCCGGCCGCAGCGGCGATCTGCCACCATCGCGAGAACCCGAGAATGTCGGTCGCGCGCGCGGCGTAGTCGACGCCGCCCGCCGCCCCCTCCTCGGCGGCCGCCTCCGCCGACTCGTCCTCAGCCATCGTCGTCCGTCGTCCGCGTGCTGTCGGTCTGTGTCATGTGGTCTCCGTCCCTCGTCGGACCGCGGCGCGCTGCCGACTCCCCGTCGACTCCCCGCCGACCCGCTGCGGCCGTCTCGTTTCCACCCACCGCGCTCGCCGACTAAAACGCGTCGTTGGGGTCGGTCCGCGGCCGCCCGACTAATAAATTATGATAATCGTTTATCCTGTCGAAAAATGTTAAGAACGGCCAGAGCTTACCGAAATCCGAACAACAGGTCGGTAGCTATCCGACTTTTTTCGCAATTCATGTCCACCGATATTGACGCCACCGACGCGACGGGCGAGACCGCGGCCGTGTCTCCGGACGCCGACGCCGCAGCGACGGGACGCTTCGAGCGCGTGCTGGTCGTCGCGACCGACGATCCGGCCGGACGGGCGGCGGTGTCGACGGCCGTCGACCTCGCGGCGACGCACGGAGCGGTCGTCGACGCGCTGTACGTCGTCGACACGGCAGAGGCGTGGGACGTGGTCGTCGAGCGCCGCGAGCGGACCGGCGAGGAGCTCGTCGAGGCCGCCGAGGACGCGGGCGCCGCGGTCGGCGTCGACGTCGAGAAGTGGTTCCGCTACGGGACCACCCACCGGGAGGCGGTCGACTTCGCCGCCGCGCACGACGCCGACCTCGTGGTTGTCGGCTCCGCGCGCCGGACCGGGCTCGACCGGCTCCTCCGTCCCGACCCGGTCCCGGCCCGCGTCCGGCGCGGCGCCGACGTCCCGGTCATGGTCGTCGGACCGGACGACGGCTGAGCCCGTCTCGCGCCATCGGAGGCGCCGCACGCGACCGGTTAAGTGGGCCCGGCCCCAACGATCGGTGTGACAGACGTAGGCATCGTCGGCGCGGGCGCGGGGGCGGCCGCGGCGGCGTTCGTCATCGACCGGACCGTGCCGGAGGCGGACGTGACCGTGCTGGAGAAGTCGGGCGGCCTCTGTGGGCGCGCGGCGACCCGCCGCCACGACGACCTCACGTACGACTACGGGGCGAACTACCTGAAGAGCGACGACGACCGCGTCGTCGAGCTGATCTCCGAGACGCTCGACGACGAGGGGCTCGTCGAGGTGACGGAGCCGGTGTACACCTTCGACGTCGACGGGGCGGTGTCCCCGGGCCGCGACGCCGACGAGCACAAGTGGAGCTACCGGCGGGGGCTTACACAGATCGCGAAGCGGCTGTTCGGCCGCACGGACGCCACGGTCCACCGGCGCACCCGGGTCGAGACGGTTCGACGGACGAGCGCCGAGGACGCGTGGGAACTCGACGACGCGGACGGCGAGACGCACGGGCCGTTCGACCGCCTCCTCATGAACCCGCCGGCCCCCCAGACCGCGGAGCTGCTCCGGACGGCCGAGTGGGACGACCCGCTCCGCGAGACGCTGGTCGACGCTGTCGGCGGGGTCGAGTACGGCAGCGTCTGGACCGCGGTGTTGCGCTACCCGTTCGAACTCGACGTGCCCTACTACGCGCTCGTGAACACCGACAAGGAGCACGCGGTCGGGTGGATCTCGCGCGAGGAGTGTAAGGCCGGCCACGTCCCGGACGGCGAGACGCTGCTCGTCGTCCAGGCGAACGGCGCGTGGTCGACCGAGCACTACGAAGACGACCCCGCGGGGAACGTCGCCGCGCTCGCCGACCACGCCGCCGACATCATCGGCGACGACCGGCTGGCCGACCCCGCGTGGACGGACCACCAGGGGTGGCGCTATGCGCTCCCCGAGGCGGGCGTTGACGGCGGCCCCGTCGACTCGGCCCGCGACGCGGGGCTGTACCTGCTCGGCGACTGGGTCGCGGGCGAGGGACGGCTCCACGCCGCAATCGCGAACGGGCTCGACGTCGGCGAGCGCGTCGCGTATCGGATCTGAGAGGGCGGAGACGGCGTCGGCCGGTCCGAGGCGCTGTCACCGGAGAAGTGGTCGGTTTGTGAAGCGGTTCGACGGCGCGCCGAGCGCGGCGTCAGTTCGTCGTGATGCGGTACTCGACGGTCCCCAGCCCGGGGAGCGTGAACGTCTGGACCCGACCGCTGCGCCGGCGCAGGGTCCGCAGGACGGACCGCGAGAGGACGGCGAGCGCGACGGTGCCGGTCAGGACCGCGACGGTCGCGACGGGGTAGGAAAACGCGACGAACGGTGCGACGACGAGCGCGAGGAACGCGAGCGTCCCCAGCGGCGAGCGGCTGCCCGGCGGCGAGCCCGAGCCGATCGGTCGGTGTTCCTCGGCCGGCGTGATGTAGCCTTGATACATATCTCACTGTACACGCTCGGGCGACTAAAAACTTTCACTTTCCAAATAGGTTTTGAGAAACGGTACCATGTCACATATCCGTAAATCAACTGAAACGGTCGTTAATGCGGTGTAAGTCGTACCATGCTACTCGTTGGTACACTTCTCATATTTCTGTGAGGAGTCCCGTCGTCCGCGTCGACGACTCCGATCGCCGGGGCCTCGACAGAGACGGACGGCGGTCGCGGTCTCGGCGGCGGGCGGCTCGTCTCCCCGGCGGCGATTCCGGTGGTGCGACGGGTCGGCGGTGCTTTTATTCCGCTCCACCGACTTCCGTAGATACGGACAGACACGATGACACTCGACACACCCACCACCGATCCGACGGTCGTCGTCGCGGCGCCGGAGCGCAGGCGCGTGGTCGCCGGTCTCGCAGACGAGGCCGTCGAGACCGTCGCGGACCTCCGTGTGCGCGGGCGGGCCGAAGAGATCGCCGCCGAACTCCGCGAGACGCACCTCCCGGCGCTGGAGGCGGCCGGCTACATCGAGTGGGACCGCGAGGCCGGGACCATCGAACCCGGCCCGAACTTCGAGGAGGCCGCGGCTCACGTCGACGACCTCCCGATGCCGGACGGCGAGCCCTCCGACGACTGACCGCTCCGCCGACCGATCGCTCCGACGGCTGACCGCTCTGTCGGCGGCTCCGGCGGGACGGTCGAGCGCGCGTGGCGGCCCGAGAGCGACTGCCGCGGACGCGGCCCGAGACGTTTATCCCCGGGCGCGGGCGACACCCGACAGCGATGGCCGAGCCGATCCTGAAGTGGGCCGGCGGGAAGCGCCAGCTGCTCGACCAGCTGTACGCCCGCTTCCCGGCCCAGTTCGGCCGGTACCACGAGCCGTTCGTCGGCGGCGGGGCTGTCTTCTTCGACTTAGAGCCCGCCCGCGCGACGGTCAACGACGCGAACCCGCGGCTGGTGAACTTCTACGAGCAGGTTCGCGACCGCCCCGAGGAGCTGATCGCCCGGCTCGCGTCGTTCGACGACCCCGAGAGCGACCCCGACCCGACCCTCCCGTACGCCGAGGAGACGGCGCGCGGCCGGGACGTGGACTCGTACTACTACCAGCAGCGCGCGCGGTTCAACCGCCGGCCGTACGAGGGCGAGTTCGACCCGCTGGCGGAGGCCGCCCTGCTCTTGTACCTTAACCGGACCTGTTACAACGGCCTCTACCGCGAGAACGCCGACGGCGGGTTCAACGTCCCGATCGGTCGGTACGCCGACCCCGACTGGGTCCAGCGCGACCGGATCCGGCGCGCGAGCGACCTGCTCGCCGACGTCGAGGTCCGGCAGGGCGACTTCGCGTACGTCCTCGACGCCGCCGAGCCGGGCGACCTCGTCTACTTCGATCCCCCCTACGAGCCGATGAGCGCGACCGCGAATTTCAACGAGTACAGCGCGTCCGGGTTCGACCGCGAGGACCAGCGGCGCCTGCTCGACGTGGCCGCCGACCTCGACGACGCCGGCGTGTGGGTCGTGCTCTCGAACAGCGGCGTGATGTACGACGCCTACGTCGACGCGGGGTTCCGCGTCGACCGCGAGGACGCAACCCGCGCGATTAACAGCGACGCCGAGAGCCGCGGCGCCGTCGACGAGATCGTCGCGACCAACGTCCCGCCGGCCGAGCGTTGCGAGGCCGGCCAGCGAGAGCTCTCAAGATACTGAGAACGGCGCGACCGATTCCCCTGACTCCGCCACGCGTCCGCTCCGACCCCGAGCCCCCTACCCGCCCGGCCGGACCCAGAGCGCGACGAACCCCCACGCGACCGTCGTCGTCGCCGCCATCGCGACCATCGTCGCCACCGCGGGCAGCGGCTCCTCGCGCCGCGTGAACCGTCGGTAGCCGGGGACGAGCCCGACGAGCGGGAGCAGCGTCGCCGCGGCCACGACCGGCGGGAGCGCTCGCCCGACGAGGGCGACGGTCGCGACGGCCGCCGTCGCGCCCCCGAGCGCGTACGCGGCCCGGAGCCGCCGGGGCGACCAGCGCGTCGCGAGCGTCCGCTTCCCGACCGCGGCGTCCGCCCGGCGGTCGGGCCACGTCGTCTCCAGGAGGTTCACGAACACCGTGGCGCCGAACGGAAGCGTCGCGAGCGCGGCGGCGGCGGTGACCTCGCCGGCGACGACCGCGAACCCGTACAGCGGGAGCGCGACGCCGCCGAGGAGCGCGTTCGCCGGCGCGCCCAGCCCGTTCCACGCGAGCCGGAGCGGACCGACGGAGTACTGCCAGCCGACGACGAGGATTCCCGCGAGGAGGGCGGCCGCTGTCGGCGGCAGGAGCGCCGCCTCGGCGAGCCCGGTCGCCTCGCTCGCGACCCCGAGGCCGGTCAGGGTCACGCCGAGCCCGCCGGCGGCGACCGCACCGCGCAGCGCGATCCTCCGCGGGAGGTCGGTCTCGACCAGCGCGCCGCTCCCGCCCGAGAACGGGGTGCGGTCGGTGAGCGCGTCCGTTTCGACGTCGGCGTATTCGTTAGCGTAGTGGACGCTCGCGGCGACCGGTATCAGCGCCGCGAGCCCGAGTCCGAGCCGCGCTGCGCCCCCCGTCTCGCCGTACCCCCGGCCGTACGCCATCGCGACGCCGAGCGCGTACACTAAGCCGATCAGCGCGACCTGCGACGGCTGCGAGAGCCGCCAGAGGGCGGCCGGGACGCGCCGGTCCATCGGTCAGTCGTCGCCCAGCCCGCGGACCTCGGCCAGCAGGTCGTCGATCTCGGGGCGGTCGGCGGGCATCCGACCCTCGTACGCGTACGCGACGACCGGTTCGCCGCCGCGAGCGTCGAGAATCATCGCCACCGGCATCCGCCCGACGAGGTCGTGGAGCGAGCCGAGGACCCCGAACCGCACGGGCTGGTCGTACGCGTCGCTCACGTCGGTCTCGGGGTCGGCGAGCAGCGGGAACGGGAGGTCGTACGAGTCCTGCCACGACCGCGCTCGGCCCACCGGCTCGGGGAGCACGGAGACGACCGTCGCGTTCAGTGCCTCGAACTCGTCGTACCGGTCCGCGATCGCTCGGACCTGCTTCCGGCAGTTCCCGCAGTGGTAGTCGCGCTGGAACAGGAGGACGATCGCGTCGGTGTCGGGGTCCGCGGCCGCGGCCGACAGTGAAAATCGGTCGGGACCCGCTCCCGCGTTCGGCAACTCGAAGCCGGGGACCGCCTCGGCGGACGTCCGAGTGTCGCTCATGGCGCTCGCTACGCGCTCCCGCCGCATAAACGGGGAGTCGGTGTGGCGCGCCGCGCGCGGAACCGGGACAAATATAGGTCAATGACACTCGTTTACGTAGTATGACCGAACGGAGCGGGACCGCCGGCTCGCCCGTCGAAGCTGCGAGCGGCGCGGCCGCGGAGCCCGCTCCGGTCGACGCCGCGCGGGAGTTCCTCCGGGCCGTCCGAACGGACGGCGACGTCGACGCGGCCCGACGACGGCTCGACGCGCTGCCGCCGGCCGCGCTGGACGCCCTCGACGCCGCGGAGCAGCTGGCGTTCTGGATCAACGTCTACAACGCCGCCACCGGGGACGCCCTCCTCGACGACCCGACGCGGCTGTCGAACCGGCGCCGCTTCTTCGCCGCGTCCGTCGTCTCCGTCGCCGGCGCCGACCTGAGCCTCGACGAGATCGAACACGGAATCTTACGCCGCTCGAAGTGGAAGTACGGGCTGGGATACCTGCCGGACCCGTTCCCCTCGGCGTTCGTCCGCCGGCACCGCGTCGCCGATCTCGACCCGCGGATCCACTTCGCGGTCAACTGCGGCGCCACCGCCTGTCCGGCCGTCTTCGCCTACGACCCGGCGACCGTCGACGAGGCGCTCGACCACGCCGCCGAGACGTACCTGCGAGGCGAGACGGTCGTCGCGGACGGCACCGCCCGCGTCCCGCGGCTCATGCTGTGGTACCGCGGGGACTTCGGCGGGAGGAGCGGGATCCGAGAGCGGCTCCGGCGGTACGGGGTGATCGACGCGGACGCGACGCCCGAGATCCGCTACCGCGAGTACGACTGGACGCCGTCGCTGGAGCCGTTCCGCGGCGGTGAGTGACTCTCGCTCGCTCGCTCGCGGCCGCCGAGGCCGTTGGGGCGGGCTTTTTGACCTCCCCCGCCGACGACCCGGGTATGACCGATCTCGACATCGACCTCGTCCTCGTGCCCGTCGACGGCAGCGAGGAGTCTCACGAGGCGGTCGATTACGCCATCGCACTCGCGGCGGAGTACGACGCGAGCGTCCACGCGCTGTACGTCCTCGACGAGGAGGTCGTCCGCGCCATCGACCACGGCGTGGTCGACGAGAGCGAGGTGGCCGACGACTCCGAGGCGTTCACCGACTCCGTCGCCCGCCGCGCGGAGACAGCCGGGGTCCCCCACAGCAACTCGATCGCCTACGGCTTCTCCACGTCGGTGAAGACCGTCCACCCGGGAAGCGTCGTCCTCGACACCGCGGAGGAGTTGGAGTCGGACTTCATCGTGGTCCCGCGCGAGCCGGTCTCCGGCGACCCCGGCGAGGTGCTGGGGAAGGCGGCGGAATATGTCCTCCTGTACGCGAGCCAGCCCGTGCTGTCCGTCTGATGGTCGGCGGCCTCCTCCCGGCCGGCACGACCCTGCCGCCCCTCCCGCACCTCCTCGCCGTCCTGCTCGCGACCGGCGGGGTCGTCGCCGCGCTTCGCCGCCGCCGCCCCGCCGTCACCGGTCGCCGGGTGCTCGCGCTCGCGCCGTGGATGGCGCTCGGCTCCGCCGCGCACGTCCTCTACGTCGTCGACGCGCTCCCGCCCCTGATCGCGCCGCTTGCGGGCTCGCCGACCGTCTACCTCACCGTCGGGTCGCTGGCGGGCGCGGCGTGGCTCGCCGCCGACGCCGCCCGTCCCGAACGGGTCGGGGGCACGCTCGCGACCACCGGCGCCGCCCTCCTCGTCCCCGTCGTCGCGGCCGCGGTCGGGGCCGGACTCTCCCCCGTCGGCGCGCGCTGGTCGGCCGTCGCGCTCGGGCTCACCGTTCCGATCGCCGGGGGCGCTTGGCTCGGGCTGACCCGCTTCCGGCCGGAGGTCGCGGTCACCGGCGGCGTCGGCGCGCTCGCCGTGTTCGGGCACGCGCTCGACGGCGTCTCGACCGCGGTCGGGACGACGCAGCTCGGCTTCGGCGAGCGCACGCCGGTGTCGCGGATCCTCTTAGAGATCGGCGGACTGCCCTCGCTTCCGGTGATCGGCGACGGGTGGCTGTTCCTCCTCGTGAAGCTCGCGGTCGCGAGCGCCGTGGTCTGGCTGTTCGCCGCATACGTCCGGGAGACTCCGGGAGAGGGCTACCTCCTCCTCGGGTTCGTCGCCGCGATGGGGCTCGGCCCCGCGGCGCACAACCTGCTGTTGTTCTCCGTCGCCGCCTGACCGGGGGCTGCGGGTCGTAACGCCTCACCATACGGCGAGCGCGAACACGACCGCGACGCTCGCCAGCATGACGGCTTGGACGAACGCGCTGGCGAGGACGCCGACGGCCGCGTACGCCGCCTGCCGGGCGGCCGCCTCGGGGTCGTCACCGTTCCCGTAGAGGGCGACGACGAAGACGGTCCCGGCCAGCCCGACGACGAGTCCGATCGGTCCCAGCGGGATCAGCAACGCGATGCCGACCAGCGTCCCGGCAACGACGGTCCGGGTCGACGCGCCGCCGAGCCGCCCGGAGACCATGCCGGACAGCAGGTCGACGGCGGAGGCGAGCAGCGAGACGGCGACGAGCGCGACCAGGACGGCGAGCCCCGGCTCGGCGAAGCCGGTGGTGTACGCGTAAGCGAGGACGGTCAGCGCCGCGAGGACGCCGCTGGGCACGAACGGAGCGAAGGCGCTGGCCGTCCAGACGACGAGCAGCGCGATCGCAAGTCCGGCCGCGGGAGAGACCATACGAGGCAGACGCGTCGCGCGTTCAAAAACGCGTCTACCGTCGCACCGTCTCGGGTCCCGTCACTTCGGGACGTACACGAGGGGTTCGTACCGGTGGGCGGCGTACGGCTCGGCGTCGTCGGCCAGCGAGAACACGCTCTGCGGCCACGCCCCCAACACCTCGTGGATGCGTTCGTACGAAAGCAAGTTCTCGCCCGCGAGAACGAGTTCGAACCGATCGGTGAAGCGCTCGGGGTCCCACACGGCGTCCTCGCCGAGGTGTTCGTGCGGCGCTTCCGCGATCCGGTTGTAGTGGGCCCGCGCGAGCCGGTTGTGGTAGTTGAAGACGAGACACCCACCGGGTTCCACCGCGCCGTAGAGGCGTTCTATCGCCCGTGCGATGTCCGCCACGTAACACAGCGTGAACAGACAGGAGACCACGTCGAACCGGCGGTCAGGGTCGAACTCCGGAAGGACCGCCCGCTCGAAGGCGACCTCGCGGTCGGCTTCGCGTGCGCGTTCGCGGTTCGCCGCGAGGACCGCCTCGGCGGCGTCGTACCCGACGACGGTCGTGTCCGGGTAGCGCTCCGCGACCTCGAACGCGAGGTCGCCGGGCCCGCATCCGACATCGGCGTACGCGTCCGGGCCGTCGCGGAAATTGGCGTCCAGAAACTCGACGAACGGCTCCGCGACGAGGTCCGCGCTCGGCCCCGTGTCCTCGCGCACCGCCTCATCGGCTCCGTCCCAGTACTCGCCCCAGTCGATAGTCCCCGCGTATTGGGTCTCGGTCATCGTTTCGTGGAAGTGATATTTTTGGCGTTCCCTGACCTTTCGGTCGGTTGTTTCGGCCTCAGTCCGAGAATAGAAAAGGAATCGACGAGCAAAAAACTTACCAAAAACATTTACTTTACTGTTTGCTTACTATTTCGAGACGGAGAGAATTATATTTTGGGGTCCCGTAGCCGCGTTCCGTCGGACTCGTCCGTAGAACCCGTCGAAACCACTGTCCGACCACGCGTCGACGCCCGTTCGAACGAGGGCAACCCTCTCCGAACAGTTACAGCCCGCTCGGGCAGTGTTCTGACCCGATCCGCGTGGCCCACAGAAGTGTGCGTAAACCCGTCTGACGCCGTCGATTCCGGTCCGGTTCGACGCCGTCAGTCCTCTTCCTCGACGACTTCCGGGTCCTCGATGGCCGACTGGAGGGAGTCGAGCCCGTTGACCCACTCGGAGACGAGGCCGTACTCCAAGTCCTCGACGAGTTCGATGTCGAGCGTCTCGCCGTCGATGACGCGCGTCCCGGCCTGAACGACGTAGCCGAGCGCGGCGTCGAGGTCGTCGCCCTCCTCGGCCTCGGCGGCCGCGCGGACGAACTCGCTCACGTCGCCGTCGACGACGCCGCCGACGAGATACTCCTCGGCCGCGTAGAAGACGGGGACGAGCGAGGTCTGGACGCCGTCGATCAGCATCACCTTGTCCTCGTCGTCGAACTCGACGTCAGCGAGGACGATGTCGCGGATGTCGCGGACCTCCTCGACGGCGCGGTCCTCGTCGATGCGGTCCTCGTCGAACGCGGCCAGCACCTTCACCACGGCGATCGCGGCGTCGTCCTGAAGGTTCAGGAGGAGCCGCGCGGAGTCCTCGTTCTCGGGGTCGATCTCCTCTTCGGCCAGCCTGTCGAGCCAGTTCTGCCAGCGTTCGTCGGTATAGAACGTTTCAACGGCGTCGTCGTCGGTCATGTCCCGTACGTCGCCCGGCCAACTCAAATGCCTTTCCTATCGATCGCCGCCCGAGAGACCGTCTCACTCGCGTGAATCCTCGGATTCAGGACTCGCGTTCCAGCGTCGCTTCGGTGTCGATCCCGTACACGGCCCGGGGAGTCTCGACGTGCGCCCGGCGGACCGCCTCGTCGTGTCCCGCCTCCAGCAGCCAGCGCACCCGGCGCGGGACGGTCTTCGGCCCGAGGACCATGCCCGGACGGTCCGGGTCGTCGACGAAGTCGGTCTCCATCAGGAACGGCTCGCCCGCCTCGGCCGCGCGCTCCAGGCGATCCTTGTCGCTCATCACGCTCGGCGTGACGCCGGCGAGTTCGCCCGCGGCGTAGTGTTTGACGACGCGTGACGGGTCCAGCCCCGACTCCTCGGCGACTGCGGCGAGGTCGGTCAGGTCCTCCGTGGCCTCGGTGTGGAGCTGGACCGCGCAGTCGACCTCCGCGCCGAGTTCGAACGCCCGCCGCGTGACCGCGTTCGACGCCTCCCAGACCGCGTCGCTCACGTCGTAGTGTGGGCGGCCGGACTTCAACGCGAGCGCGTCGCCCTCCGCGACGTACTCGCTCGCGACCTCCAGCCCGCCCCGCATGAGGTCGCGGGCCGCCTCGGGGGAGAAGTCGCGCTCGTCGACGAGCCGGCTGATCAGCCCGGGGTGGACGCCGAGGACGGGCCACGCGCGCCCTGGTAAGACCTCCGTCGCGGCCGCGACCGTCTCCAGCGTCTCCTCGAAGACGGCCCGGAAGTCGTCCGGCTCGTCCGGCTCGACGCCCAGCAGCCACGAGGGCTTGTTCACCACGAGCAGGTGGGTGCCGCCGAGCCGGACGAACTCCTCGACGGCCTCGATCCCGCGGCCGTGTCGGGGGTCGAGGTGGAGGTGGTCGTCCAACACCGGCGTGCCGAGGTCCTCGCTCATGGGCGACCGTTCGGCCGCGCGCGATTAGAAGGATCGGTCCGCGGCGATCGGGGGCACGGGGGCCGAGAGGGCGACGGACTCGCCGCGCCCGCTCAGTCAGCGCGGTTCGCCGCGAACTTCCCGTCGGGCCGGGGGACGGTCACGGCGGGGAGCTCGGCCTCGATGGCCTCGCGCCGCCCCTCGAACTCCCCGGGCAACACCAGCCGCTCGCCGAGCGCGTCGAGCGGCTCGTCGCTCGCGTAGCCGGGGTCGGCGGTGGCGAGCTCGAAGAGGACGCCCGCGAACTCCCGGAAGTAGACCGAGCGGAACCAGTGGCGGTCGATCTGCTGAGTTGGGCGCAGCCCCATCGACGCGACCGCGTCGCGCATCCCGGACTGGTCGGCGTCGGTCGGTGTCTGGAACGCGACGTGGTGGACCGTGCCGCGGCCGGAGCTCCCCTGTCGGTCCGTCTCGACGACGTCGACGTACTTCCCGACCGGGCCGCCAGCCGCGAAGCGAGTCCGCTCGTTCCCGGCCGCGTCGTCCGCCTCCGTCTCGGCCGCCGTCAGCCCCATCGTCCGGAGGAGCCGTTCGGTCCGCTCGGCGTCGCCGAGCCACAGCGTCACGGAGTGGAACCCGCGGATCGCGGCCGACTTGGGGACGAACGCGGTCCACGCCGTCGTCGGATCGTCGTCGGGAACCTCGACCGCGACCAGCTCGACGGGGAGCCCGTCGGGGTCGCGGAAGGGGAGGACCGCCTCGCCGAACCGCTCCTCGCGGGCGTCGTAGTCGACGCCGCGCTCGTCGAACCGGTCCTCCCAGTAGTCGAGGCTCCCCTCGGGCACCCGGAACGCGGTGCGCGAGACCTGACCAGCGCCGACCTCGCCCTCCGGGAGCTCCGTCCACGGGAAGAAGGTCATGCTGGTGCCGGGCGTCCCCTCCGCGTCGCCGTAGAAGAAGTGGTACGTCCCGGGGTCGTCCTGATTGATCGAGCGCTTCACGAGCCGGAGGCCGAGCGTCTCGGCCCAGAAGTCGAGGTTCCGCTGCGGGTCGCCGGCCACGCAGGTCACGTGGTGGATTCCGGGCGTCGGCGCGGGGCCGTCGCCGGTTTCGCCGTCTGTTGAGTCGGGTCCGTCGGTCATGTTACCCCGTAGGTCCCGGACCGACTTGAATCGGCGCGGACACGGATGTTACCGGGTCCCGGCGGCGGTGAGCCGGCGGGGCGACCGGTCACCGAGCCAGCGCCATCGCCCGCTCGATCCGCTCTCTGAGCGCCTCGAGCTGGTCGCCCACGGCGCCGACCGCCGCCAACACCGGATACGTGACGTCGAGGTCCTGGTAGCAGTACCCCGGGAGGTCGAGGTCGCCGTCGAGCGCGAGCCGGCGCGTGTGCTCGGCGAGCACGCGCTGGCGGCGCGCGGCGATCCGGTCGCAGTCGTCGCGGAGCGCCGCGGTCCGGGTCCGGCAGGCGTCGAGCGCGCCGAACCCGGCCGCCGCGTCGTCCCCCTCGTCGCCGAGTTCATCGTCGATCGCCGCGATCTCGGACCGGATCGGGTCGAGGCGGGACGCCGCGCGATCGATCGACTCCAGCTCCGACTCCACGGCGTCGAGGAACGCCTCGCGCTCCTGGACCGCGGTCTCGGCGGCGCTCAGCACCGACCGCTTGTACTCCTCGCGGAAGCAGTCCGTCCGGGTGAGCGCGTACGCCAGCTCGGGGCCGAACTCCTCGGCGACGCTCCGCTCGTAGGTGTCGTCGTACTCCTCGGCGTAGTGCGGGACCGACATCACCGTGGCGCGATACGCGTCCCTGACCGTAACGAGCCGAGAGCCGGGGGCCGCGGCCGCGTCGCCGCGACCGCCCGCCCCGTCGCCGACCGCACTGCGCATCGCGTCGGCGACGCCGGCGAACCCGCCGGGCGCGGAGGCGTCCGCGGGACCGGTGCCCCCACTCTCGCCCGGAATCGACGACACGCGGCTCCGGAACGCCCGGAACGCCTCGCGCTCGTCGACGACCCGGCGCCGCTCGACGCGGAGCGCGGCCCGCGCCGCCCGGATCGGATCGCTCCCCTCGTCCGCGTGAATCGCTGCCATGTGTCGCGGCACGGCGACACCTCCTGTAAACGCTTATATGAGACGTATCCGCCACACCGGACGGCTCCGGAGGGGTATATAGCTCTCGGGCCGGGGACAGCGACTTTCCCGCTCCGCCGCCGATCGGCGGTATG
Source organism: Halorubrum sp. CGM5_25_10-8B (assembly GCF_005435095.1). Classification (NCBI taxonomy): domain Archaea; kingdom Methanobacteriati; phylum Methanobacteriota; class Halobacteria; order Halobacteriales; family Haloferacaceae; genus Halorubrum; species Halorubrum sp. CGM5_25_10-8B. The sequence goes on from NZ_SGTY01000008.1 coordinate 81,670, forward strand.
GAGAAGGTGGCCCTCGCCGAGGCGTTCGGCTCGTTCGAGGAGACGTGGTCCCCGCGGCTCGCGGGCGAACTCAACGGACAGGCGGTCAAGCTCGCGAAGGCGGACGGCGAGTTCGTCTGGCACAGCCACGCGGACGCCGACGAGCTGTTCTTCGTTCACTCTGGGCGGCTCCGGATCGAGTTCCGCGAGGCGGACAATGTTGTGCTGGAGGAAGGCGAGCTCACGGTCGTCCCGCGCGGGACGGACCACCGCCCCGTCGCCGAGCCGGAGGCCGAGATCCTGCTGTTCGAACCCACCGAGACGCGCAACACGGGCGACGTCGAGACCGACGAGACCGTGACCGGCGTGGAGCGGCTGGACTGAGTCACGAGACGACGGCGCGCGCGAGCGACCCGAACAGGGGGAGCGCCAGTCCCGCGCCGACCGTGAGGTAGACGACCGGACGCATCCCCGGCACCGCGGCGGCCGCGGAACCGAGACCGACCGCGAACGCCGCGAGCGCGACGATACCCGCACCGAGCGCGTACGCGACGCCCCGCCGGACCGTCGGCGCGACGAGCGACGCGAGCGCGCCGGCGGCGATCAGCCCGAGCCAGTGGACCGTCGCGAGCGCGACGCCGACTCCCAGCGCGGCGACGAGCGCGACCGCGTGAGAGCGCGGCTCCGTCCGGACGCGTCCGAGGAGGGGCAAGGAGTCGTCGGGGGCCGGCGCGTCGTTCGGGGACGGCGCGTCGCTCACTGCGACCCCTCCGTCGGGGGGTCGAACCGAACCGCCGGTTCGCCGCCCGCGCCGAGCGGCATCGGGCGCTGGTCGTTACCCAGCCAGCGCCGGAGCTGGTCGTCGTAGTGTTCCGAGAAGTAGTCCCCGGAGTTCCCGCCCGGGAGGACCGCGGTCGCGTCGGTCCCCGGGCGCACCACCATCCGCCAGCTCGACCCGACCGCGGACTCGACGCGGTAGTTCTTCACCGTCGCGGGCGAGCCGTCAGCGGACAGTTCGTCGTAGTTCAGGAACGCCGCCTCGCCGCCGAGGGGGTGGGTCATCGCCCGCGTGGTGTTGTAGTCGCCGTACGTCTCCCAACCCTCCTCGCCGATCTCGTCGAGCGCGTCGCGGAGGGCCGCGGCCGCGAGGTCGCCGCGCGAGCGCCCCTCGAACAGTGGGTCGTCGTCGGGGAGCCGCGCGAGCGTCCAGTCGCTCGGGTAGTAGGACTCGCCGAGGCCGCCGTCGGAGAAGGCGGGCTCGAAGACGCGCTCGCGGAACTTCGGCAGGTACCGGGCGAACAGCAGCGCGGCCCGGGAGTCCCGTCGCATTCGGTAGTTCCACTCGTCGAGGGCGTCCGCGGCGTCGACGAGCGGCGGATCGGGGTCGTCGCGGTCGCGGACCGCGGCGACCAGTTCGGGGACGAGTTCCGGGCCGCGCCCGTCGCGCACGTCGTTCTGGAGGGCGCGGTGGAAGTCGGGGTCGGTCGACCCCTCCCCCCCGTCGATCGTCCCCTCGAGACGGTCGGCGATCCGGGCGCCGCGGTACGGGGTCGCATAGTCGACGCCGACGTAGTGGATCGGGTCGTCGATCGGGCGCTGGTTGGCGGTCGACAGCGCGTCGGGGTCGATCGCGTGCGGCTTCTCCGCGAAGGGGACGAACCCCTCCCACGACGATTCACCGAACGGCTCGAACCCCGCCCACTCCCCCTCGCCGGCGGAGCCGTCGAACACCCGGTCGCCGTCGACGACCTCGCCGTCGGTGCGGCGGATCGGGAGTTTCCCGGTCGCGAAGTAGAGCGTGCGGCCGTCGGCGTCGGCGTACACGAGGTTCTGCGTGGGGAGATCGAAGTTGCGCGTCGCGTCGAGCAGGTCGTCGATCCCCTCGCTGCGTCCGTACGCCTCGATGGCGACGGTGGTGCGCGTCGCGGTGTGGCCGGTCCACGCGACGCCGACCGTCTGATCCTCGCGTTCGATCAGGGGGCCGTGGACGGTTCGCCGCACCCGGACCTCCCGGTCCTCGCCCCCGGCGACCGGGATCGTCTCGCGCTCGTCGACTTCGAAGGGGCGCCACTCCCCGTCGTACTCGTAGCGGTCGCCCGCCTCGTCGATATCGTACCGGTAGCAGTCCAGCACGTCGGCGCCGAGGTTGGTGAACGACCACGTGCCGCGGTCGTTCGCGCCCGCGATGACGAACGGGACGCCCGAGAACGTCGCGCCCCGCACCGACCGCTCGGGGGTGTCGACCGACTGCTCGTACCACAGCGGGGGCGCCTGAAGCGAGAGGTGCGGGTCGTACGCGACGATCGGGCTCCCGCTCGCGGCGTGCTCTCCGGAGACGACCCAGCTGTTCGAGCCGACCCCCGTCGGCGACTCGAAGCCGGAGAGCCAGTCGGTCAGTTCGGGGTCGACGGGGTCGGCGCCGCCCCCAACGTTCGAGGTCGCCTCTAGGTTCGGCGCGCGCTCGCCCGCCCCGCGAAGGCTCTCGGCGCCCGTCCCCTCGGAGAGCCGCGTCTCGGTCCCGTCGAGGATCGGGTCGTCGTGGTCGTACCGCGTCGGAAACAGCGTCTCGGCGCGCTCGGATCCGAGGCGGTCGGCGACGAGCGCGCGCCGTAGTTCGGCGAAGCTCCCCGTGAGCGTCCACGAGATCTGCTTTTCCATCAGCATCGAGTCGACGGGGGTCCACGGCTCGGGCTCGTAGCCGATCAGCTCGAACTCCAGCGGGAGCGGTAGGTCCTCCCTCGCGGCGTTGACGCCGTCTGCGAACGCCTCGACGAGGGGCCCGGCGCGCGTCTCGGCGACCGCGTCCCACGTGGCCGCGGCGGCGTCGGCGAACCCCATCGCGACGTTGAACTCGTCGCTGTCGAGCGTCGCCTCCCCGATCACCTCCGAGAGCCGGCCGCGCATCACCCGCCGCTGGAGATCCATCGCGAACAGCCGGTCGAACGCCTGACAGTAGCCGACCGCGAAGTACGCCGCGGGCTCCTCGTCCGCCTCGATCTGCGGGACGCCGAACTCGTCGCGGGCGACCGTCGCCGCCCCGTGCGGGCTCTCGACGGTCTCCGGGAGGGACCGGTCGGCGGCGTCCCACGCCTCGCCCGACAGCGGGGCGAACGAGTCGAGGAGGTCGGCCGCGTCGCTCGCCGCCAGTCCGGCGCTGCCGGCCGCGAGGACGCTCGCGAGGACCGCGCGGCGCGTGGTGTCGCGTGTCACCTCACGACCGACGACCCGATTCCTCATTATAATTTGGATCGGATCGGGGTGGTTCACGTATCCGAGCGTGAGCAGTGGACGACGGCGAAGCCGTCAGTACGCGCGGACTCCAGTCTGCGCGCTCTCGGACACGCGAAAAAAAAGCCGCGGCGGCGCTACTCCTCGGCGGCGGGCTCTTCGACTTCCTGTCCTTCGGCTTCCTCTTCCTCTTCGGAGCGGGCGGCCACGAGGGCCCCGCTGGCGACGCTGTACATCGGCTCGTCCGGCGAGTGGACGCCGCTGATGGAGAACGGGATGTTCGCGTCTTCGAGGTGGTCGGCGAACAGATCTTCGAAGCCGTTGGGGCTCGAGGTCCCGCCCGTGACGACGACCGGAACGTCGAGGCCCTCCTCGATGTCCTCCTCGTCGACCTCGCTGGTGATGTTCTCTATCACGTAGTCGAGCAGGTTCTCGTAGTAGATGGCGAGCGCCCCCTCGACGCCCCCCACGTCTGTCCGGAAGTCCAGCTCGAAGTCGTCCTCTTTGATCGAGGTCACCTTGTCGACCGGCGTCCCGGTCGCCTGCGCGGTCTGCTCGTCGACCCAGTCGCCGCCGCGGGCGATAGAGAACTTCATGACCGGAACCGCGTAGTACGCCAGACAGACGTTGGTCATCCCCGCGCCGAAGCTGATCCCCAGCCCGGTGAAGTTGTTGTCGGCCAGCTCGGAGTAGATGACCGCCATGCCCTCGTTGATCGGCTCCGGGTCGTACCCCATGTCGCCGAGCATCGACTCCAGCGTTTTCTCGTGATACAGCGTCGAGAGGTCCGAGTCGATGGGGTCAGCCGGACTGGAGTAGTAGAGCCGCTCGTTGTGCCGCGACGGCTCGCCGACGACCTGCTCCGTGATGAGCTTGATCATCGGGATCGCCGAGGACTCGTCGCTCGAGAGGATCCCGTGTTGCATCGGGCGACGGGTCTCTTGGTTGAAGATGTTCGCGAAGTTGAGCGCGTCGTCCCCGACGACGTACACCTGATCGTCTTTTCGGATGTGGAGGACTTCGCTCCGGGAGAGCATCTGCTCGGCCATGTCGCTGTACTCGATCTCGACGAACGAGTTCCGCTGTTGCACGAAGACGGTTTCTGCGCCTTCCTGACGCGCGGAGAGAATATTCATCGTGCCAACGTCAAGTCCCTTGGCCATACGCTAACCTCAAAGCGAATCCACATAAGTTTTCGTAGGAAGACAGGATGCTTAGAACAGCCCGCGGATCCGGTCGATGAGCCCCTCGCCGGTCGCATCGGTCTCCTCCTCCTCGCGCTGCTGTTCGCGGAGCTCCCGGAGCGCGGCCGCCTGGTCGTCGGTCCCCTCGCCGCTCGCGGTCTCGACCTCCCCGCCCTGGAGGCCCTGTAGCTGTGAGACCGCGTCGGAGACGTTGCCGTCGCTGGTCCGGGTCTCGATCCCGGAGTCCGGCAGATTCTCGCTGTCGATGTCGTCGATGGCGCTCGTGTCGAGGTTCAGCCGTCGCGTCTCCGTGCGGCTGACGCCGCCCCAGGAGAGCTCCGCGTCGTCGAGCGCGCTGTCGATGTCGGACCGTACCTGCTCGTCGCTGACGGTCTCCGTCTCCTCCGCGTCCGCCTCGGTCGCCTCGGCCTCGCCCGTCTCGTCGACCGCGCGCTCGACCCGGTGGGCGACGAGGGCCGCGCCGGTCGCGGCGACCACGAGCGCGATACCGACGCTGTAGAGGGCGATGACCTGCGCGCTGTAGTCCGGCGGCACGGTCACGTTCCAGTCCTGCGGGTAGGCCCACACGAAGAGGCCGACCGCGACGAGGTCGATCACCGAGCCCGCGGCGGCGACGTACAGCATCCGCTTGTCGACCGGCAGCAGGACAACGATTCCGAGCAGCAGCGCCGGGAATCCGACCGCGCTGGCGACGCCGGCGACCTCGCGGATCGCGTACGAGGACGACGAGGCCGCCGGCAACGTCGCGCTGTAGAGGAACACCACGACGCTGACGGCACCCGCGACCAGTCCGACAAAGAAGAGGCCGAACCCGGCGTACACGTCGACGGTCCGGTCGGGGTCGCCGATGTATCGTCGGTAGTACCGGAGGAGTTGGTTCGAGTCGGTCGCCTCGCTCATACGGGAGCGTTCCGCCCCGACTGTAATCATTGTTCCCCCCGACCCTAGTCCTTAACAACTCCGCGACTGAGGTTCAACTGATCAACAGTGGAGCCGGACTGTCCACGGTGTGGCGACAGCCTGACCGCGTTCACGCTGGCGGGCGTCGAGGCGCTCGCGTGCGAGGCGTGCGGCTACGTCGGCGTCGAGGCCGATCACTCCGGCGATCGAACGGTCGTCGAGAGCTGGGACGACGCGCTCCGGCGGTTCCACGAGGAGTCCTGACCCATGCCATCGATCGACATCACCGACGACCAACGCGACCGCATCGCCGCGCTGCGCGAAGAGCTCACCGACGCGCACGCCGACAGATACACCTCGGTCACACTGCGCGACACCGTGGCCTACCTCCTCGACCTCGCCGACGCCGTCGACGACCCCGACCGCCGGGCGGCGGTCGATACCAACCGATCGGAGGCCGACGACGACGACGGCGGGTTTCCGCGGGAGCGGCTCGAAGCGCGGCTTCGCGAGCGTAATCGCCGCCACAGCGACGCAAACCCGGACGACCCGATGGACCTGTACAGCATCGCTGCGGAGTACGACGTCTCGGGCCGCAGCAGCATGACTAAGGGAGAGCTCGTGACGGCGATCCTCGACGTCGCCGAACGGCGCTACACGGCCCCGTTCGCGCCGGTCGACGTCGAGTTACCCGACGCCGACCACGACGGTGGCTCCGGAGCAGACACCGACTCCGCCGAGGGCGGTTCCGAAGCGGACCACGACGACGACGGTAGTCCCGAAGCGGACCACGACAACGCCGAGGACGGCGGCGACGAGAGCGATACCGCTGCCGAGTCCGACGCCGGCGACCAAGCCGGAGACGACGGTCAGCTCAACGCGATGTTGAGCCTGCTCGAAACGCACAGCGACAAGTGGGACTCGGCCGACGGCGACGCCCGCTACGAGGTCGAACTGCCGGACGGGAGCGTCGAGACCGCGCGCACCAAAGACGACGTTCGCGCGGCCCTGTTTAAACACTACTAACGATGGGACTGCTTGACACACTCAGATCGTGGCTCGGCCTCGGCGGCGACGGCGACGGCGACGCCGACGGAGACGGGGACCCACACGCGAACGCCGAGGTCGATACCCCGGCCGCCGACGAGACCGACAGCTCGGCCGCCGACGAAACTGGCACCGAGGCCGCAGCGGAGCCGAAACTCGATCCGAGCGGCGTGACCGAAACCCGGGTCGAATCGACGGACAGCGCCGTCGACGCACTCAAGCAGGCTCGTAACGAAGGCGGCGACGACGACACCGGGGCGACTCCTGCCGACGGTCCGAGCGTCGGTGCCGATCCGTCGACCGAACAGCGCGACTCCGACGCGTCCGCGGACGACGACTCGTGACGCCACTCCCGCCTGTGAACACCGCGGCTTCCTGTACCGGGGAAGCAGTCGCTCACGCTACGCTGAGGCGGCTTCTAACCTTTATCAGTCCGACCCGCGTAGATACATGCGGTGTGTTCACGTGAAACTCGCATTGATCGGGGTCGGACAGGCAGGTGGGAAGGTAGTCGACGAGTTCCTGGCCTACGACGCACAGACGGGCGCAGACATCGTTCGGGGAGCGATCGCCGTCAACACGGCGAAGGCGGACCTCAACGGGATCGACCGCCTTCCGGAGGACCGCCGGATCCTGATCGGGCAATCGCGGGTCAAGGGCCACGGGGTGGGCGCGGACAACGAGCTGGGCGCGGAAGTGGCCGAGGAGGACATCGACGAGATCCAGGGGGCGCTCGACTCGGTGCCGGTCCACGAGATCGACGCGTTCCTCGTCGTTGCGGGGCTGGGCGGCGGGACGGGATCGGGTGGCGCACCCGTGATCGCGAAGAACCTCAAACGGATCTACACCGAACCCGTCTACGGGCTCGGCATCCTCCCCGGCAGCGACGAGGGCGGGATCTACACGCTGAACGCCGCCCGCTCGCTCAAGACGTTCGTCGACGAGGTGGACAACCTCATGCTGTTCGACAACGACGCGTGGCGCAGTTCGGGCGAGTCCGTCGGAGAAGGGTTCGACGCGATCAACAGGGAGTTGGTCCAGCGGTTCGGCGTGCTCTTCAGCGCCGGCGAAATCACCGAGGGGAGCGACGTCGCCGAGAGCGTGGTCGACTCCTCCGAGATCATCAACACGCTCAAGGGCGGCGGCATCTCGTCGCTGGGGTACGCCGACGTCGAGGTCAACGAACCGAAGCGGTCGGGGTTGCTCTCGCGGTTCGGCAACGATTCGAACGAGGGGATCGACAGCACGGAGGCCACCAATCGGATCACGAGCCTCGTCCGGAAGGCGACGCTCGGTCGGCTCACTCTGCCGTGTGAGGTGAGCGGGACGGAGCGGGCGCTGCTCGTCGTCGCCGGGCCGCCGGAGTATCTCAACCGGAAGGGCATCGAGCACGGTCGCAAGTGGCTCGAGGAACAGACCGGGTCGATGGAGGTCCGCGGCGGCGACTACCCGCGACGCGGCGAGGGAATCGTCGCGGGGCTCGTCCTGCTCGGCGGCGTGACGAACGTCCCGCGAGTGAAGGAGCTTCAGCAGGTCGCGGTCGAGGCGCAACAGAATCTGGGCGAGATCACCGACGAGAGCGAGGACCGCTTCACCGAGCTGATGGATAGCGACGGGGAGCTGGAGTCGCTGTTCTGACCGTCATCGCCTACTCGGAGCCGTCCTCCGAGGCGCCTCGGGCGGGGCCCGCCCCGGCACCCGGCCCGAGAGCGTGAGACGCACGCGCGGCGGCGATCACGCGGACGCGGTCGGCGAAGTGCTCGATCCGTTCCACCGACCCGGGGCTCTCGCATGCGAGCGGCCCCGAAACGGAGTCGCTCGACGCTCGGTGCCGGGGGAGCGACCTCGTCACCGATCCTCGGTCGACGGCCGCCCGTCGGCGAGGATGTCGAACGACTCCTCGATGTCGCCGAGCACGAGCAGCGCGTAGTACCGGAGGTACGTCACGACGGGGACCTGTGAGAGCGTCCCGACGACGAGCAACGCGACGCCGAACAGCACCGCGAGCGGGACGAGGAGGGCGAGTCCGAGCGGCGACGTCACCGAGACGGTCGCGTGTACGATCGCGACCGCGACGAGGACGGGGACCAGGAGCGCGAACGCGACGAGCGCGACCGCGATCGAGACGACGACCCCGGTGGCGACCGTCAACAGGAACGCGACCGCGACGTACGCCAGGTACTGTTTCCACGCCGCCCTGACCGACGGCCAGAGGCGACGCCACGCCGCGACGACGCCCGAGTCCGACTGAATCATGAGCGGCACGACGAACGCGGTCGTGAACCCCGAGACCAACGCGTACCCGGCGCTGATGAGAGCCAGCACCGGGATCCCGACGAGGAACGCCGTGGCGGAGCGCGCGGGGTCGCGCCCGGTCAGGACGGGAACGGCGAGCAGTGCGACCCAGCCGCCGAACAGCGCGAGCATCGGGAGTCCGATCGCGACTCGGAACCCGAACAGGCGGATCCCCTGCCGCCAGCGTCGGCGCCAGTGGCGTCGGAGCGACACCTCGCCGGTGCGGAGCGACTCGATCAGCACGAACTCCATGACCGCTCCGACCAGGCCGAACAGCCCGAGGAGCAGGAGGCCGACGGCGACGACCGCGGCTGCGAGCGTCAGCAGCTCGACCGGGAGCCCGGAGGGAATTTCGCCGGGAGAAACCTCTCCCGTCGGAGCCGACGTGCTGAACTGTGTCGTCGGGAAGCTCACGCCACCGCCGACGAAGAACACGACGACCGCGAGCTTCAGCCAGCGGCGCACGGTGACGGGCGTCAGAAACGCTCGAGTGACACCGAGCGCTTCCTCGACGTTTTCGACTGCGTGGAGGGCCATGCGTCGAGGTACACGGATCGCGTAGTTAGCCCTTCTGGTGGCTTCCGTCGGGACTTACCTCGGCGCCTTCAGGTGCGGGAAACGTACATCCGTCGCCCGACCGTAGGAGATGCTGATGGAGGTCGCGCTGATCACGGTGGGTGACGAACTGCTCTCGGGCGACACGGTGAACACGAACGCCAACTGGCTCGCCGCCGAACTGAGCGAGCGCGGCGTCGCCGTGGCACGGATCCTCTCGATCCCCGACGACAGGGGAGAGATCGCCGACCGAGTCCGGGAGTACGCCGCGGACTTCGACGCCGTAATCGTCACCGGCGGCATCGGCAGCACCCCCGACGACGTGACGGTGGAGGCGGTCGCGGACGCGTTCGACCGCGAAATGGCCGTCACCGACCTCACGCGCGAGTCCGTCGAGCGCCGGCTTGCGGCGATCCGCGAGCGGGTCCCCGACCGCGAGTTCGACGTCGACGTCGAGGCCGAAGCGGCGGTCCCCGAGGGGAGCCGCCCGCTGGTGACCGACGCGGGGCTCGCGCCCGGCTGCGTGGTCGAGAACGTCTACGTCCTGCCCGGCATCCCGGACGAGCTGAAGGCGACCTTCGAGACGGTCGCCGACGAGTTCGCCGGGGACCGCCGCTCCCGGTTCCTGTACACCGTCGAACCGGAGTCGAACATCGTGCCCGCGCTGCGGGAGGCGATGGACCGGTTCGATGTCGCCGTCGGCTGTTACCCCGACCGCGAGGCGGACCACAACCGGCTGAAGGTGACCGCCACCGACGACGACGCGCTCTCGGCGGCCGCGGCGTGGCTGCTGTCGAACGTCGACGCGAGCGAGACGCCGGTGTCTCGCGACTGGTGACGCGGGCAACGCGGGCGAGACGACTCAGTCCGCGGGCTGTCCGCCGTCGACGGAGTCGGTCAGGCCTCTCGGTCGTCGCGATGTCCGCCACCATGACGCTCGCCGCCTCCTCGGCGAAGCGCAGCGCCGAGGCGCGGCCGATGCCCGAGCCCGCACCGGTGACCGGCGCCGTCTTTCCGCCGACTCCGCTCACGATTCGATGTCTCGGTCCCGCCGGCGCCTCAAATCCCTTCAGGAACAGGGACCGACAGCGTCGAGCGGTAACGGCCGACCATCGCCTCCGGTCGCCCGTCCGGACCGGTGGGTGACCAGCGAAAAGAGGGTATTGGCGCGAGCGACTCGGTGCCACGGCTGCTCCGCGACGTCTCAGCCGTCCGCGGCGGGCGTCTCGTCGGCGGGGCTGGCCGAGATCCGTCCGCTGCTGTGGACCGAGACGACACACTCCGAGAGAACGAACTTGACCACCCCGGTCGAGGGCGTCGCCTCCCCGTCGCCCTCGCCGAACAGTCGGCTGAGGGCCGCCGCGTGCGCGCGGTCGTACCGGGACGCGACCGTCGAGCGGGCCGTCCCGGTGGCGTTCGAGACGGCCTCGGTGACGGCCTCGTAGAGGGCCGACTCGTCCCAGTGAGCGAGCTGGCGGTCGTGCCACAGTTTCGTCGATTCGTCGGCGGATCGGGGGTTGCGGGTCATTGGTCGAACGCGGGCGTCGGTTCGCCCGTAACTTCTACTGAACGTTCGGTAAGTATCAGCCTTTCGTCCGCGTTTGGCGTAGAAGGGGACGACTCCCCGTCGGTGTTCGGAAGCCGCCTCTAGCGCCGTATGACGAGACTTCTGGCAGGTAGACGACTTCGAGACCGCGGAAAGCGCTCTCGGCACACACCCAGAGACGCGGACGAAGCACTTTTACCTACCGAACGTTCAGTATTTGGTATGGCACGCGTTTCGCTCCGAAAGAATCCGCTGCTCGCCGCCCTGTTGGGGACGTTGGCCACCGGGCTCGGCCACCTGTACCTCCGGCGTTGGGTCCGCGCCCTCGGGTGGCTCTCGGCCAGCTTCGCCGCGACGGTCCTGTTCGTCCCCGAATCGACACTGTCCGCCGTGAGTTCGGGGACGCTCGTGGACCCGTTCTCGCTGCTCCCGCTCGTCCTCGTCACCGGTATCAGCGTCCTCGACGCGTACCTCGTCGCGAACGCCGAGCGTCGGTCCGACGACGCTCGGGCGAGCGATGCGGCGGGAGCGACGGAGGCGGACGAATCGCCGACCTGTCCCGCCTGCGGGAAGCCTGTCGACCCGGACATCGGGTTCTGTCACTGGTGTACGACCGAGTTCGATGCCGTCGACGACGCCGGCACCGGACGGGTCGACGAGCGGGGAGACGAGTGACGATGGCCGCCGACGCACCCGAGCGGGACTGGAGCGCCGCCGAAGCGGAGATCATGGAGGCGACCTACCGAGCGCTGCTCGAACACGGCTACGCCGGGCTGTCGATCTCGCGGATCGCCGCCGAACTCGGCAAGTCCAAGGCCGCCATCTACTACCACTACGACGCCAAAGACGAGCTCCTGGCAACGTTTCTCGAGTTCGCCGTCGACAGGTTCGAAGCGACCGTCGCGACCGAGACCGGCGACGAGCCGACGGCCGACCTCGAACACGTCATCGAGAAGCTCCTGCCGCTCCAACCGGACGAGGAGCAGCGCCAGCTCCAGGCCGTCTTGGTCGAGCTCCGGTCGCAGGCCGTGACGAACGAGGTGTTCCGCGAGCAGTTCACGCGGATCGACGACCGGTTAGCGGCCGCCATCCGGGACATCGTCGAGCGCGGCATCGACGAGGGGACGTTCCGCGACGTCGACCCGTCGCGGGTCGCGGAGCACGTCTTGGCGACTGTCAACGGCGCGATGTACGCCCGCGCGACGACCGACCGCGAGAGCGCCGCGGCGGCGACCCGGGTCTCGCTCGCCTCGTACATCGACTCCGAACTCCGGCGTCACCCGTGAGCGGAGCGGTGACACGACCGCGCGGAGACGCGTAGCTCTCCCCGCGACGACACGACAGCATCATGTACACTATCGCAGACCTCCCGATCGACAACCGACTCCGGACCGTCCAGTACGACCTCGAGCTCGAAACGGCCCTCCGCCGGATGTTCGAGAACGACTACACGCAGGTCGGCGTCGAACGCGACGGCGAGCTCGTCGGGATTGTCACCTACCGATCCGTCGTCCGGACGCTGCTCGCGTTCCACCAGCTGGACGTGGGCCACAAGACGCTGGACAAGATATCGGTCGGGGCGGCCGTCGAGGACGCGCACACGGTCAGCGAGGACGAGACCGTCCTCGCGGTGTTCGACGCGCTCGCGGAGCACACGTACATCGTCGTCGACGGGGGCGAGGCGTGGCAGATCCTGACCGACTACGACCTCCTGACGCGGCTGAAGCGGATGCTCGAACCGTTCCTGCTGATCGAGTCGATCGAGATGCGGCTTCGCGAGCTCCTCGCGCGGGCGTTCGGCGACGCGCTGTCAGACGAGCTGGCCGCGACGTTCGACGAGGACCACCCGCTGCCGACGCCGGCGTCAGTCGACCACTGTAGCTACGCGCACTACGCCCAGTTCATCTCCATCCACTGGGCGGAGTTCGAGCCGATCTTCGACGACCAGCAGGACGTGATCCGCGAGCTCGTGCTCGAAATCGGCGACATGCGGAACCGACTCTTTCACTTCCGGGTCGACGACCCGGAGGAGTTCGACCGCGACCTCCTCCGGTTCGGCCAGTCGTACTTCTCTTCCGTGTGAGTCTCGCCGAGCGCGGAGGCGCATCGTCTCCCAGCCCGGCTCAGTCGGGCTGAACCAACTCCATCCCCTCTCGGACGGCCTCGCGCCGACCGAGCAGCGTGACGTGGTCGCCGCGGTTTACCACCGTGTCCGCGCTCGGCACCGCGACCGACTCGCTGTCGCCGTCGCTGAGAACGGCGATGAGGCAGCCGTCGGGGAGCATCGGACCCACCTCGCGGACGGCCTTACCGATCAGTTCCTCGTTGGTGACCTCGATCTGTTGGACGTCGCCGGTCTCCCCGATGTCGGTCATCCAGTGGGCGAGGTCCGGTCGCTCGATCTGATTGTCGATGGCCCACGCGGCCGACATCGCGGCCGAGATCGTACTCACGCCTAGGTCTTCGAACGCGTCGACGTTGTCGGAGTTGTTCGCCTTCGCGAGGATCTTCTCGACGCCGAAGTTCGTCTTCGAGAGCTGCGCGACGAGCAGGTTCGTGTCGTCGTCTCCGGTGGCCGCGACGAGGATCTTGGCGTTCTCCGCGCCGGACTTGCGCAACACCTCCGTGTCCGTCCCGTCGCCGATTACGGCGGCGAAGCCGTCGTTGCGGAGCGATTCGACCGTCGCCTCATCTTCCTCGATGATGACGACGTTTTCGCCGCGGTCTTCGAGGCGCTCGGCGAGCGCGCGGCCCACCTGTCCGCCTCCGACGATGATGACTCTCATGGGTATCACGTTGAGGTACTGCGCGATGTACCGCGCCAGCCCGCCCTGGACGAGGGCGGTCACGAAGATGACGAGGAACACCGTCCCGATCAGCAGGTCCGCCTGCTGCGCCAGGGCGGGGTCGTTGAGCTCCGTGGCGGCCGCCCGAAGCTCGGTGGCGAACAGCGTCGCGACCGACGCGGGGATGATCCCGCGCGGCCCGATCGCGCTGATGAACAGCCGCTCGGAGAGGGTGAACCGGTCGCCGACGGTCGAGACGAACACGAGCAGCGGCCGGATCACCACCGCGACCACGACGACCACGCCGAGCCCCGCGAGCCCCACGTCGAATATCGCCGCGGGGGGGAGCTGCGCGGCAAGCGCGATGAACACGAACGCCAGCACGAGCAGCGTGATGTCGCCCTTGAAGTCGGTTATCTCCTCCTTGTATGGGATGTCCACGTTCCCGAGCGCCAGTCCGGCGGTGGCGGCGGCGGCGACGCCGGCCTCGCTCGCCAGCTGGTTTGCCCCCGCGTACGCGGCGAGCGCGCCGGCGAGGGCGAGCAGCCGTGCGTTCCGCGGCGCGGCCCCGGGCGACAGGTCGACGTACCGGAGCAGGTAGTAGAGGATGCCCGCGACGATGAGGCCGACGAGCAGCCCCTCTCCGAGGCGGAGCGCGAACCCCTGAATCAGTCCCTCGCCCGCGACAGTCGGGTTCACCGTCTCGAAGAGCACGACCGCCGTGATCGCCGCCGTCACGTCGTTGACGATCCCCTCTGTCTCCAGGACGGCTGCGACCTGATCGCGGACGGGGACCACCTCGAGGATCGGGGAGATGACCGTCGGGCCGGTGGCGACGAGCAGCGCCCCGATCACGAACGAGAGCTCCCACGGGAGCCCTTCGAGGACTCGGACGGCCACCGCGGTCCCGACCAGTGCGATGCCGGCCCCGACCGTGACGAGTCGGACCGCCGCCCGGGGCGCCTGCCGAATGCGCTCGAACTCGAGGTGGAACGCCCCCTCGAAGACGATGATCGCGACCGCGAGCCCGACGATCGCCGGGAGCGAGTCGCCGAAGCTCTCGCTCGTCACGATCCCGAGCCCCGGTCGACCGATCGTCACTCCGACGAGCAGAAAGAAGATGATACTCGGGACGCGGAGCCGAGCGGCGAGGATCTGCGCGAGGACGCCGAGTCCGATGATGCCGGCGACGAGCGGGATCAGAAACTCCTGTGACACACTCGGTCCTCCGTGCCCTGACTCACTTTTTGCTGGATTATAAGTCAGTTGGTGCGTCCCTCGGCCGCCGACTCGGCGCCGATTCGCCGCCCGTTGCGCGACGACCTGCCCCCGGACGTTCCGTTCCGCTGGCGACGTGTGGGCCGCCGGTTCACCGTCCGATCCCTGTCGAACGCCAAGAGAGGGATTACGCCGTCTCCACGAGCCGGTCCGCTATCCGTTCGAGTTCGTCAGCCTCGCCGACGGCGTCGAGCCACCGATTGGGAAGCGTCGATGCGCCGAACCGCGCACCCGCGACCGCACCCGCGATCGCCCCGATTGTATCGGCGTCTCCGCCGCGATTGACCGCGGTCACGATTGCCTCCTCGGCGCTCTCGGCGGACAGCCCGTCGTGGAGTGCCGTCCGCAGCGAATGAACGACGTAGCCCGACGTCTCCAGGTCGTCGAGCGAGTCTCCCCGAGCGAGCGGCCGAAGCGCCGTGACGAGTTCAGCGGGTGCGTCCGTACCCACGTAGTCGAGCGCATCCCGTAACGGCGCGTCCGCGTCGTCGAGGAGCCCAGCCACCGTGAGGTTCAGGATCCCGCACCCGTACGTACACCGCGGATCGGCGTGCGTGATCCGCGACGAATCCCGGCTCACCTCGACGAGTCGCTCTCGGTCCGCAGCGTACGGAACTGCGAGCGGCGCGCACCGCATCACGCTCCCGTTCCCGGCGTTCTGCCCCTCCGGGCTGTGTTCCCAGACGTGCCGGCCCGCCTCGTCCCACTCGCCGCCGTGCTTGAGTCGGCTCAACGACTTCATCGTCATCCGGCCGATGTCGAACGGGTCGCTGTCGTACCACGCGACGAACCGCTCCGCGATGTCCGCCGGATCGAACTCTCCCCGCTCGACGAGGCTCCGCGCGATACACAGCGCCTGCTCGGTGTCGTCCGTGATCGTCCCGGCGGGCTGGTTCCACGTTCCGTGGCCGACCATCTCGTCGAGTCGCCCGTAACCGGTACGGATCCCGGACGCGGACATGAACTCGACCGGCCGACCGAGTGCGTCTCCACAGGCGATCCCACAGAGGACACCGCGGGCCCGATCAACGTCCATACGTCACACGACACGAGCCCCCACGAAAAGTGTCGGGTGACGCGCACCGGCTCCGACAGCTCTCGCTCTCGCAGTCGACGGTTCTGGTCGACCCGTCCGCCGTCGGCACCGATCCGGCCGTATTCGTTCGTGGGGACGCCGGTCCCGATCCGAACCCGGATCGAAATTCAAATATCCGAACACCTGTAACAAGATATGTTCAAATGACAGAGGAAAGCAGTTCTACCCGGGTTCCCAGTCAGCCGGTCGTCGTCCAGGAGGACACCCATCAGAACGAGGTCCCGGACAACATCGACTCGGAGCTGTACTCGGCGGACAGCCCGGACAACTCGTTCCACGAGTTCACGATCGAGCGCGGAGACGAACTCGTCGAGGCGCTCCGCGACAACGGCTACACGGTGGAGTTCAGAGAGTGAAAGCCTACGGATTCTCCGACGCACAGTGAATCTCCGCAGCGGACGACGCGTCACTCCGAACGAACTGCCGAGGGTGGCCGCTTCGCGTTCATCGATGCTGCGGTTGCCGATGCTGGCTTCACTCGGCGCCCGTATAACGCGTCACCGTTCGAGGAGCTCTCAGGGTTCGCTTCCGCGGTGCGGAACGCCGGGGTAAGTGTTAAAATGCTGCCTTGTCAAATAACATACCATATATGAAGATTGAGGTTAACGCCCTCGGAGAGTTTAATCGCCTCGCTCATGACGGGTCGAAACAGGCCGCGAACTCACTCGGACAGTTGACCGGTGTCCGGCCGACGGTCGAAGCGACGAGCATCGATCTCCTCCGGCGTCGAGATATCATCGCTGACCTTCACAATCAGGATCTCATCGGCATTTCGAGCGAATTCTCCGGGGGTATCGCTGGGACAGCACTGCTCGTCTTCAACGAGGCGGGCGCGAGGACGCTCGCGAAGAGCCTTCCCGGTGACGGCGCCGAGGCGATCGGTCTCGAATCGCGGCTCACGGAACTCGGAAACATCATGCTTAGCGGGTTCATCGACGGGTGGGCGGACTATCTGAACCAGGCTATCGATCAGCGCCCACCGACGTACCTGACGGGAGGCGGGACGGACATCATCCCGGACGCGACGCCGATCGATCAGGCGTCGAATCAGGTGCTGACGGTGAACACTACGTTCGAAACGTCGAGCGCAGTCGTCGAAACGACGGCGTACGTATTCCTCGAGGAGGCGTCGTTCAGGCATATTCTCGATACCCGGCTCACCAGCGAGTCGACGCCGATACCGCTGGACAAGCTCCAGGTGTTCAGCCGAATGGCCGCGAAGGGCGGCGACACCGCAGGCGACAGCATAACGATGATGACCGGGATCGACACGTCGGTCACGGTCAGCCGCATGAGCTTCCTTCAGGTCGAACAGATCGGACCGCGACTCGGTGACGAGCAGCAGGTGGGCGTCGTTGCGAAGCTAACCGGCCTCCCCACCGGCTACGTCCTTGTCCTGTTCGACGAGCCCTCCGCCGAAACAATCGCAGAGGCGATGGGTACCGGAGCGGTCACCGACGGATTCGACGGAATTCACGAGAGCGCGATCGAAGAGATCAGCAATATCATGATCAGCGGATTCGTCGACGGGTGGGCGAACGTGCTCGGCACGTCGAACCAGCATACCCCTCCGGAGTTCGTCCACGACTTCGCGTCGGCTATCGTCGATCCGATAATGCTGGATCTCGCGACGACGCAGGAGTACGTGTTCGGGTTCGACACCCTCATTAAAACGGCTGGGGACGCCGTGAGTTGCAAAATACTCGCCCTCCCACGGGCCGAGGAGCTCAAGGAGGCGCTCGACGAACTCTCGGTCGGCGAACTGTCCGCTGACGTCGAGGCAGAAATGGAGGCCGACCCCGAGTCCCTGTTCCAAGAGCACGTCGAGTAGCGCTTTGGGTGCGGTGATGTCGTCCGAAGTCATCGCGTCGCCCAGCGGCTAACGGTCGACCCGGAAGTCACGAATCCGCCGGTGCGCTGGAACGGAGGGCGACTGGAACCACCGGCTTGAACAGGCCCGCTCATCCCGTGCGCCGGCGGCTCTTCTCGTCGTTGGCGAGATTCGTCTCCGTCACGGCGAGGTCCCGCGGCGTCGATCGTCGCACGGTGAGGTCATCTCTGCCGGTCGTCTCGCCGGCGTCGAGACTGTATTGTGCGAATTGTACACAAGCTAACGGGACCAGTTATGAACGACGTGCCAATTTTCATCGTTCACGCACACACGGGCGAGGGGGCCACTCCATTTCTCTGAGACGCGTCTGTGAGGTCGCGATCTGAGACCAAGCCGTCTCCGAGACCGGAACTCCCCGACTACGTCGAGGGAGCGGACCGGCCTACCGTGGTTTCACGACCGCATCGCAGTCCGGACACTCCGCGAAGACACCCGTATTCCCGTCCCCGTGGTCGTACTCAATGATCTTCCACGCCGCGGGGATCTCGCGGTCGCAGCTCGGGCACTGTCCGAGCGGCGCCGAGCTGTCGGTCATTAGGGGGGAAAGGGAGCGTGCGACTCTCTTTCCGTCCACCCATTCGCGGTTAGCTGGATTAAACATTCGGCAGAAATGTGTTGTAGACACACAAGCACTCGTTCGGTTCTCGCTTCGATCTATTGCTCGACAACTCCGAGGGCCCACGCGACCGTCGGCCGAGACTTCACCGGTGGGTCCCCGCTGAACAGTGAGTCACTTCGCCGTTAGGGGCGTTCGCCGGGTGCGTAGTCCGTCCGCTCTCGACACATACCTCCCGACGACCGGGCGGCCCGTCTCACGCCGGTCCAGAGACGACCGGCGGGACTCACCGATCGGGGCCGAGACTGAGTCGTATCCCGGCGAGGCCGGCAAAGAGGAGCGCCCGTCCCACCGGCCCCAGCGGAGTGGTCGGGGGCCTCGGCCCGGAGAGGCTCAGGTCCCCACCGGCGCGACGCCGACGAGACTCAGTGCGACCTCCACCCCCATCAGCTCCGGATTCATGTCGAGCGAACGATTGCGGCGACACGACGTGAAGTTTGACACGGTTTCTGTCACGCCGCCGGTGAGTGGCCTGGGTGACGCGCGGAACGCGATCGACGGGAAACGCGTACGACGCGGTCCGGTCTGTCGAGCGCCGTCGGAGTTCAACGGCGACAGCGTACCGGACGCGCTTCTAGCCACTCCGCCGGTCGGCGCCGGGTCCTGGATCACACCGAAGGTCGGCCTCGGCGATGTGATACCGCACACGACACCGATCCACTCGACTCTCGCAGTCGCAGCGACCGACTCCTCGGCTCCGCCGTCGCATCAGAAGGCCCTTAACTAATCAGTTAGTAAGTTGAGACAGAACGAAATGGGATCGGAGACAAAATCCGAGATCATCGACGCGACGAATTCGGTGCTGTGTGAGCACGGGTACGCCGGCCTCACGGTACAGAAAATCGCCGACGAGGCGTCGATGACCACCGCCGCGATCCACTACCACTTCGACACGAAAGCGGAGTTGCTGAACGCGTTCCTCGACGACCTGATCGAGCGGTTCAAGACGAAACTCACGTTCGAGGCGACCGACCCGCGCGACCGGCTCACAGCGTTCCTCGACCACGCCTTCACACCGTCGGATCCCGCCGCCGACGGCTTCCCCGTGGCGATGATGGAGCTGAAAGCCCAAGCACCCTTCCAGGAACTGTACCGGGAACGGTTCCTCGAACTCGACGACATCGTGTGCGAGGTCGTCAGGGAGATCGTCGCCGACGGTGTCGACGGCGGACACTTCGCCGAGACTGACCCGGACGAAGTCGCCAGGCTCGTCACGACGACGATCAACGGCGCACACGCCCGACACGTGGCGCTCGGTGAGCCGCTTGACGACACGCGTCGGATGCTCGAAAACACGCTGGAACTCCACCTCGGCTGGCAGCCCCGATCGGAGGTGGTCGCGTGAGCTTCTTCAAAGGCCAAGAGGAGCTCAACCTGACGGAGGGCGGCATCGTCAAACCGCTGTTTTTCCTCTCGCTTCCCATCGTCATTACGAACCTGATGCAGACCGCCTACAACCTGGCGGACACGTTCTGGCTCGGCCAGTACTCGACGGAGGCGCTGGCGGCCATCTCCTTCGCGTTCCCGATGGTGTTCCTGCTCATCTCGCTCGGGATGGGGCTCTCGGTCGCCGGGAGCGTCCTCGTCGCCCAGCACACTGGCGCCGAGGAGACGGAAAAAGCCGAGTATGCGGCCTCGCAGACGGTCTCGTTCGCGTTCATCGCCTCGGTCATCTTCGGAGCGATCGGGTATCCGTTCGTCGAGGAGTTCCTCGCGTTCCTCGGCGCCTCGCCCGAAGTCCTCCCCGGCGCGACGGCGTACATGCAGGTGGTCGCGCTGGGCTTGCCGTTCATGTTCGGATTCTTCGTGTTCATCTCGCTGATGCGCGGCGCGGGCGACACGATCACGCCGATGCTCGTCATGTTCGGGACGGTCGTCATCAACGTGATCCTCGACCCGTTCCTGATCAACGGTTGGGCGGTTGGCCCGATCGCGTTCCCGGAACTCGGAATTCAGGGCGCCGCTATCGCCACAATCTTCTCGCGGGCGCTGGCGATGCTCGTCGGCCTCTACATCATGCTGTCGGGAACGCGGGGGATTCAGATCAACGTCGCCGATATGAAGCCCGACCTCCAGTATCTCCGGAAGATCCTCCGAATCGGCGTCCCGGCGTCGATCGAGGGGACCGGTCGGGCGCTCTCGATCAACGCCCTGCTGATTGTCGTGGGGCTGTTCTCGACCTCGGTCGTCGCCGCGTTCGGTATCGGAACGCGGGTGTTCTCCGTCATCTTCCTCCCCGCGATCGCCGTCGCGCGCGGCGTCGAGACGATGACCGGGCAGAACGTCGGGGCCGGCAAGTACGACCGCGCACAGGAGGCCAACTACGTGGCCGCGAAGGGACTGTTCGGGATCCTCGGCGTCGTCGGCGTCGCCATCTTCTTCGTCCCGACACCAATCGTCTCGGTGTTCACCGACGACCCGGCCGTGCTCGATGTCGGTGCGCAGTTCCTCCGGTACGTCGCGCTCTCGTTCGGGTTCATCGGGATCCAGCGGGCGTTCACGGGCGGCTTCCGCGGCGCCGGGAAGACCCTGATCGCCGCCGCCATCTCTATCACGGCGCTCGCCGTCATCCGGCTGCCCGTTTCCTACGTGGCCTCGCAGGGCATACTCCCGACCGACCTGTGGTTCCTCGGCCAGCCCGACGTCCGGGGCATCTGGATCGCGTTCTTCGCCTCGAACGTCGCCGGGGCGGTCATCGCGTGGCTGTGGTTCCGACGCGGGACGTGGCGTGCGGGCGACGTTCGCGGGACGCCGGACCCCAGCGGCTCCGAACCGGGACCTGAACCGGACGACGCTGAGGCCACCATCGGGGACGACTGATCACTTCAGCCGTATCCGAAACGCACCGTCGACGCTTTCGGCCCCGTGGACGGTCTCGGGGCCGCGCGTCGCGGCGCTCGCCCCGTACACCGGTAGAACTGGGCAGTCGCCGCAGCGGGCGTTGTCACGCACAGACGCGGAGCGGGTCCACCTGCGCCGATCGCTCGCTACAGCGCGGCGCGCGCCGGTCAGACCGATGAGACGGAGACGGACCTGTCGGGTTTTCGGCGGACGACCTCCAGCGAATCAGCGCTCTCGATCAGGACGCCCTCGCCCCCTGCCGAGCGGTGGTTCATCCGGATGATGTTCCCGCAGACCACGTTGCCGTTCCGAACGGGGTCGACTCGCTTCGTGTGGCCGACGATCTGTGGTGGGGCCGACGGGTCCAGGTGCGTGAAGTCCAGCCAGCAGAGCCCGGCATCGGGGCCGCGGCCGCCGTCGCTGCCGAGGGCGAACACGCGGCCGTGTCGTCGTTCGAGCCGCTTCTGTACCGTTCTGTCGTCGCCGTCGACGGGCAACAGCTCGCTCGCGGCGTTCCGGACTACGTCGTTTACCCTCGTCACGTCGAACGGCTCGTTCTGTCCGGCGTGACTGTAGCGATACTGATATCCCTCGAAGGCGGCCGTGACAGCCCCCTCGCTGGCTCGCCGGAGAAACTCGCGCCGGTCCGCCGCGTCGAGGCCGGTGGAATACGCACCCGGCCACCGGACGAACGACGGGAGCAGAATAGCCAACTCGTGATTCCCTAACTGGTATCGGACCCGCCCGGGCGGGGCTTCCTCTTGGAGTCGCCAGACCATCTCGAGACACTCCTCGTTCGCCGGCCCCCGGTCGATCACGTCGCCGTTGACCACGAGTACGTAATCGTTGTCCGCCCAGTGGAGCCGGTCAGACTCATCGGCCCGTACGAGGTCCGGATACTGCCCGGAATCACCGACGGCGAGCAGCGCGCTTCGAGCGTCCGTGAGGTAGCCGTGGATATCACTGACGTGTACGATCAACGGGTCGCCGGAGGTTCGTTCGACAGTAGCGGGCGGAACACTCATCTCGGTACACCTTGGTCTTCGACCCCCGAAGTCGTTTGGTGGAGATCGAGCGGACCGTGGGTGATGTAGCGTGATTTATTAGCGTGACTCTCTCAGGTTGAGCAGACCACGTGACGACGTGCTGTTGGGTAGAGTATCATCATGGACCGAACGGACTTGACGCCGGACCCGAACGAGCTGCTCGAGGCGGCGCTCACAGATCCCGAATCGTTCGACGCCGCGCGGACCGCGCGGGTCGTGGCGCAGCTCGAGCACGACGACGAGGAAGTTCAACGAGCCGCGTCGTGGGCACTTCGATTCGTGTCCGCGGAGACGCCCGAACTCGTCGACGCCTGTGCGGGACGGTTCCGACGAGCGCTTCGCGATCCAGCGGCCCGGTCGGTCGCGCTTCAGACCCTCGCGGTGCTCGATGACCACAACCAGGAGGCGGTCGCCGAGATCATCGATGGGGCGGTCGAAGCCGGGTTGATTGACGAGTCACTTGCCATCCGGACTGTCGCCGGCTATCAACCCCCCGAGTTCGAATCCGGCGGGTCAGTGATCGCGGACGAAGGGGACGAAGCGATCTCACCGACCGAACCCGCCGTCGCGGCGGACCGAGAGGAGTCGACCGGCTCCGCGGACGGCGAGGACGCGTCGCCGACGCCCGGACATCCCCCAAACGAGCCCCCTGCGAAGCCACCCCGACTCGACCGATCGCTGACCGAACACAGGTCAAGAGAGGCTGCTGAAGCAGCCGGCGATTCAGACGCCGAGCGCATCCAATTCGCGACGAGCGGGCGCGAATTCACAGCGACGTGCCGCCGGGGTGTGATCGCCAGCGGTATGCATGACGACGCCTTTCGGGACGCGATCGAGCGGTGGCGTCGGATCGACGATCATGACGCTGTCGCACGCGTCGTCGACGCCGGAACGCGCCCCGTACCGTGGCTCGTCTCTGAGCGGGGCGCACCGGGGCTCCTCACCGAGAGAGAGACGCCGGTCTCACCGGCTGAAGCCAGGTGGATTCTGTTACAGATCGCCGACGCGGTTCAGTACGCACACGCTGCGGGCGTGCTTCACGGTGCGATGTGGCCGGGCGTGATTACTGCGGTCAACGCCGTCGAAGACCCTGACGCGTGGGCCTTTCCGCGGGTCAGCGACTGGGGACTGCGGGAAGTGTTCGGGCCGGAGACTACGTTCTCCGAGATACCCGACTCGTACGCGGCACCGGAACACGTCGCTCCCGATCGATTCGGCGGGGTCGACACTGCGACCGACATCTACGGGCTCGGTATGATCGGGCACGAGCTACTGACGGGCGCCGCGCCGATCCGCGACGACGGGACCGTTCACACGCGAGACGTCGTGACCGGTATCCCCGAAGGACTGTCCACAGTCCTGCTGAAGTCGCTGAGAACAGCGAAGATGGAGCGATACGCCTCTGTGGCAGCGTTCAAACGAGACTTGTTATCGTGACCAGCAATGCGTGACCGCGTCGTCGAACGTGGCGGGAACGAACTGATGACGGCGACTCTCGGGTCGAGCGCGTTAGAGCCGGGACCAGCGGTCGTTAGTACCTCGTCACCGGTACTCGGGGTCAGCGTCACTCGGTTCGTCGCCCTCGTCCTCGTGCTGGCCGCGTGCCTCGGAACGGCGCGGTACGCGCTGGTAACAGCGCGACACGAACCGCATGACACGCTCGTGTGGCGGTACGTCGCGTTGTCGACGGCCGTCGGTGGAGTGTTCTCGGCGCTGTTGCTGGCCGAGACGACTCGCCCGGCAGTTGGAACGGTTCTCGTCGCGTTCAGACTCCTTTCACAGTTGTTCTTTGCCGTCTTCCTCGCCTTGTCACTCCGAGAACTGTACTACGCTCAGCCCGCGACATCGACCGAGGGAACCCGGATCTCGCTGTCGACGGCCCGACGGATCGAGACTGGATTCATGCTGCTCGCCTTAATCCAGTTCCCGCTCGTTGTCTGGCTCGGGCCGACGGTGGTCGCGGAGGTGATCGTCGCGACCGCGGCCGGTGCGTTCACCGTTTACGGGGTCTCGTTCGGACAGGCGATTCGGGCGCGTCGGCTGACGCACGGGACCGTCCTCGATGCCACCGTCACCTACGTGATCGCCGTGCTGATCTGTGTGGGGACGGTGAGCGTTATACAGGGCGCCACCGTCACCTCGCTCCCGGCGCCGGCAATCCGAGGGGCCGTCAACGTGCTCTTGGTGATGATAGGGACCTTCCTGATTAGTCTCATTATCAGGCTCAAGCGGAGCGCCGACGCAGCCAGCGCTAGTGCCTGACGACCGGAAACTGCTCGGCAGCACGGAGCGGGACGCGCGGGGAAAACGACAGCAGGTGACGCCACGCTCGAAGGCGAGCGTTTACGTCGGAAGACGCCAAGGGTAAGTCAACACATATGGTAGCCAGCGACACACGGTCTGTCGACGAGCTAGAGCGACGCGTCGAGGCGATCGCCGCGACGGAACCGGCTGAGAGGAGCCCGGACGATCACGCGCGATTGACCGACGCCCTCGTCGCGCTCGCCGACGCCTACGGCGAACGCGGAGCGTTCGACGCTGAGGCCGAGACGATCGCGCGGCTGGACCGGCTCCGCGGCCACGGCGGAGCCAACGACACGGCGGTCCACCTCGCGAACGCCCTCGCGAACGCGACGAGCGTGCGGGACCGTGACGACCTCTACGAGACCGCGATCGACCCCGGCCGCATCGAGGCGTACCGAGACCGAATCCAAACGCTGTACGACCGCCGCCCCGAGCCGGCGATCGCGGCGCCGCTGGCTCGGGCGACCGCCGAGACGATCCACGCGAACGGGAAGGGGGATCGCCGCGATCGGATCGAACCCCTGGTTGACCGTCTCGAAACGCTGTACGACGCGCATCCCGAGCCGGACGTCGCGGCCGCGCTGTTGCGGGCGTACGCTCACGCGGAACTGTACCTCGGCGAGGAACCCGAGAGCGAGGAGACCGCTGACGTGCCGCTGGGCCGCAGCGCCGGCGCCGACACGGGCGACGACCATCCCGATTCGGCGGTCGAAGGTGACCGCGTCGCCCGCGCGGAGGAGCTGTTTCGAACCCACCCGGACGGCGACGTCGCCGCCGGCCTGGCCGGCGTCCTCGCCGGCCGAACAAACGCCGACGCCAAGCGGACGGACGTCGAAGCGATCGAGGACCGGATCGGTCGGATCGAAGCGCTCGCCGACCGGTACCCGGCCCGGGAGGAGTCGATCACCCGCTGGCTCCCGGTCGCGACGGCGAACGCCGCGCGCGCCGGCTTCGAGGCGGCCGACATCAGTCGGGTCGAACACTGGGCGAGCGAGACGGCCGCGCACCACGAGCGACTCTCGACGCCGTCGAGTGCGACGTGGGCGGCGGTGGCGGCGTTCTTCTCCGCGCGGGCGTCGTTCTTCGACGGCGACATCGACGCGGGCGAGACGAAGCTCGAACGCCTCGAAGCGCTCGAAGACCGGTACGAGAACCCGGTGTTCGCACACTGGCTCGGCCGGGCAATGTTCGACGCCGCCCGGAGTTACGTCGAGAACGACCGATCCGAGCGCGCCCGCGAGATGGTCGACGAGCTGTCCGAGTTCGCGGTGGGCCACCAGGACCGCGAAGAGATCGAGGCTGGGCTGGAGGCGCTCCGCTCGCACGCGCCGCACCTGTTCGACGAGCCCGACGACTCGGGTGGCGAGGCCACGGACTCGGTCGAAGTGACCGCCGGGCCGGTCGCCACGGACGACGGCCCGGACGAAACGCCGAGCGAGACGCGGCCGGACGGCGTCTCTCGCGAACCGGACGAGACGAGTGCCACCCCCGACGCAGACGAGGCCACCGCGGCCGACCGGGGCGGATCGACGGCCGACTCGGCGGACGACGACTCGACGGACGCGCCGGGGTGTGGGAACTGCGGCGACGACGGCTGCGGAAACTGCGGCACGGGCGACGACCTGAAGGAGCCGGCGTCCGGTCCGGTGCTCGCTGCCGTCGGTGCGGCGGTAGTCTTCGTCGGGGTCTCCGTTGCGTACACGCTGTACCGCGCACAGCGCGCGCTCCGGCGGTCGGTCGGATCGCAGTGACGAAGCGAGCTACCCGTCGGCGCCCGCCCTGACCGCCGACACGGCGACGCCGCACTGTGCCGCACCGGCTCCTGTCGCGCAATGCCACAGACTTTCCGTGCGGCGCTGTTCAAACGCGTATGACGATCGATACCGGCGATTCCGTGACGATCGAGTATACGGGCCGACTCGACGACGAAACAGTGTTCGACACCACCCGGCAGTCCGTCGCCGAGGAGGCGGGGCTCGCCGAAGCGCAACCCGACAGAGAGTACACGCCGTTGACGGTCGAAATCGGGGCCGAGCAGGTCATCGAGGGGATGGAGGAGGGACTGATCGGCTTAGAGGCGGGAGACACGGAGACGCTGACGATCCCGCCGGAGAAGGCCTACGGCGAACCCAGCGAGGAACACGTCCAGGAGTTCGAGACCGCGGAGCTCAGAGAGATGCTCGGCGGACAGACGCCGGAGGAGGGCTCGTATCTCGAGGCTCAGAACGGGAGTCAGGGAGAGGTCGTTCACGTCGACGAGGAGATCGTTCGGGTGGACTTCAACCCCCGCCTCGCCGGCGAAACGCTGACGTTCGACGTGGAGATCATCGAGGTCAACTGAGTCCGACTGAGGTGTCGGTGGCCGCCGCACACGGAGAGCCGCACCTCGGGAACGTCCCCCACGAGTTATGTTCGTCTGGGAGACAGTTCCGTTGTGAACGACGAGCTCTTCGAACGCATTCTCGTCCCGATAGCGAGTCCCGAAGACGCGGAGGCGACGGCGCGTGCGATCCGGCCGCATCTCGACGCGGGGACCACGCTCATCGTGACACACGTCACGCGGGGGACCGACGCCGAGACGACGATCAAGACCGGTCGAGACCAGTTCGCCGGGGCGACCTACGAAACGTTTTCGGACATCCTCTATCGCCGCGACCTCGAGTTCGAGTGGGTGACGCTCGAAGCGCGCGAGGTCACGGAGGCGCTCGTCGACGCGGTCGAGATGACCGCGGCGACGGTGGTCGCCTTCACGCCGCGCGACATGGACACGTGGAAGCAGACGCTGGCGGGCGACCCCGGGAACCGACTCATCCGGGAGGCGGCCGTACCGGTGATGGTCTTCCCCAACCAGCAGTCCTGAGAGGCCGTGCCGCTCCGCGTCGCGGGGCGACGCCTCGGGAGCTGAACCCGCGACGGGTCACTCCGAACTGAACTCGACGCCCGTGACTTCGAACCGGGCGCCGTCCCGAGCTCCGGTAGTCACCCGGATGTCCCATCCGTGTGCTTTCACCACCTGATTCACGATGTGTAGTCCGAAGCCGGTCCCGTTTCGCGTGGTGGAGTAGCCGGGTTCGAACACGCTGTCACGGTTCTCTTCCGGAATCCCCACACCGGTGTCTTCGACGTAGAACCCGTCGTCCAGTTCCCCGACGGTAACCGTCACGTCCTCGCCGCCGTGCTCGATCGCGTTACTGATGAGATTTTCGAACAACTGGCGAAACCGACTTTCATCGGCACGAACACTCCGGCTGATAGCCGTTTTGAGCGTCGCCTCAGTGGTAGCGACCGTCCGCCAGCAATCGCTGGCTACATCCGCCGGGTTCACTCGCTCTAACTCGCCCATCTGTTCTCCGACGCGAGCGAGCGCAAGCAGATCGTCGATCAAGTCCTGCATCCGCTCGTGAGACCGGCGCACCGCGTCGATATGCTCACCGTCGTACTCCTCTCGTACCAACTCCAGTCGGCCCTTCGCGACGTTCAGGGGGTTCCGTAGGTCGTGCGAAACTATCGACGCGAACTGGCTCAACTGCTCGTTCTGATCTCGGAGCTGTTCCGTCGTCCGCTTTCGCTGGAGTTCCACCGTCACCCAGTTGCTCATCAGGTCAACCAGCGTCTCCTCCCAGTCCGTGAACCGATCGGCCCGGGCCGCAGTGTCGTAGAAACAGAACGTCCCGTACACGTCACCGGTGTCGAACACCGGGGCTCCGATGTACGACGAAATCCCCCACTCGGTGAATCCCGCCCGGCCGGTCTCCTCGGGCGCATCCCGTTCGACGTCGCCGATCACGACCGTCTGTCTGGTGCTCGCTACTAGTTCACAGTTCGTCGCCGAGACCGGAACTACGTCGCCGGGCTGGATCGTCTCACGGTCCGTGTCGACGAACTCGAAGACGTATTCGTCGTCGTGAATGCTCGAGAGGGTCCCGTACTCGGTTCCTAACTCCCTCCGACCGAGCCGCAGAAGCGCTTGTACCTTCTCGTCAAACGACAGATCCGGGTCCGAAGTGACGTCGTACAGTTCGTGAAGCGCCCGCTCTCGTTGCTTCCGCTCAGTAATGTCGTGAACGGCCCCTCGGAGCGTCGTGACTTCACCGTTTTCGACGTGAGGGTCGCCGCGGATCTCCATCCACCGATCCTCGCCGTTAGACCGCTGGAGGCGGGCCTCTATCGCGAACGATTCCCCGTGAGTAAGTGCGTTTTCGACCGCGGCTTCAACCCTCGGCCGGTCTTCCTCGACGTAGATGTCGACGACGTCCTCCAGTGAGGGCGCTCGGTCGCCCTCCCAGCCGATGAGCTCGAACAGGTGGTCGGACCAGAACGCGTCTCCCGTCTTCGGGTCGACCTCCCAGCCGCCGACATCGGCGACCCGTTCCGTGTGATCGAGGAGTTCGACGACGCGATCAAACTCACGCTCGCGTTCTCGCCGCTCAGTTATATCCGAGGCGATACCGACGGTCCGATACACTTCTCCGGCCTCGTTTTTCACCGGAACGGCCCGGTCGTACACCCATCGCGTCTCTCCGTTCGGCCGGACGATGCGGTACTCCTCCTCGTAGGAGCCAGTCGACTGCGGATCGAGGATCTCTTCGACTCGGTCTCGGTCCTCCGGATGGATGGCGTCCGCAAATGACTGCGGGTCCTCGTACAGCGCGTCGGGCGACCGGCCCCAAATCTCCTCGTACGCGGGGTTGACGTAGAGCACTTCTCCCTTCGTCGGGTCGGTCATCCAGACCATTTCCTGGATGTTCTCGGCCATCTGCCGGAACCGCCGTTCTCGCTCTCGGAGTTCGTCTTCCATCCGAACACGCTCCGAGATGTCTCGGAGAACGCCGACGAACTTGCGTTCGCCGCCTTCCTTGAACGTGCTGAACGATATCGAGACCGGCACCTCGTGTCCCTCTCGATGCTGGGCGGAGAATTCGATCGCCGTCCAGTCCAGCGACCGGTCGTTCGTCTCCAGGAACCGCTCCATTCCCTGCCGGTGGCCGTCTCGATACCGCTCCGGTATCAAGGTGAACAGCGAGTCGCCTCTGAGGGTCTCCGGGTCGTACCCGAACAGGTCTTCGGTCGCTTGGTTTACGAACTGGATCGTGTTCGTGGAGTCGACGGTGAGGATGGCGTCGCTTGAGTTTTTGGCGATCGCCTCGAGGCGCCGCTTGGTCCGTTCGGCCTCCCGCTCGGCTCGCCACTTGTCGACAACGTTTCGGATCCGATTGGCCAGAACGGCGTACTGATCGGTGCCGACTCCCTTCTGTAAATAATCCGTAACGCCCGCCGAAATCGCATCGCTCGCGATGTCCTCGCTTCCTTTCGCCGTGAACAGTATAAATGGAAGATCGGCGTCCCGCTCGCGAACGGCTTCGAGAAGTTCGATCCCGTTCCGCTCCGGCATGTCGTAGTCGGAAACAACGCAGTCGATGTCCGTTTCAGCGAGTGTGTCGAGTCCGTCACTCGCGCTCCCCGCGGATACGACCTCGAAATGACTGTCCTCTCTTCGAAGATAGGTACTGACCAATTCCGCAAGGTCGGGATCATCGTCGACATGTAAAATGCGGATTGAGTTCACTTTCTCGCTCATGTGACGCCTTACTGTTAGATATATAATTACATAGTAATAAGTACCCTATAGAAATGTAACTGAACGTGAACCAAGACGCAGCACTCGGGTAGTGTTTATGAGCGAATGTCGGCCTCGCGCCTCCGGTCTCGACCGTGGTATTGACATCCTCCTCCGCGTAAACGCGGAGGAATCCCGAGCGGTGGGAGTTTCAGGTTTCCAGTCCGATCACCGGACTACCACACCTTTCGGGCACGGGTAGTCCCACAGCGTCGATGTGGTGGACTGCTGGCGGTGCCAAGCCGCCGTTACCCCTATCCTCGACCATGTATGGCGTCCCAATGTTGTTTTTGCCACGGGGGCGCCAGCAGGCGTCAGCGGAGTTGGGGATATCGTGTCGCGTGCTTTGAGCGGTCGGCACAGACACACCCTTCGAGGATGTAGCGTTCACCGACTACCCTTTCAGATACTGTCTCGTTACGCGGGCGGACAGGCCGCCTCTGAAGGACGGTCCGGAATCCGCTCCGTTCCGACCGATTCCTACCTTCAGATAGAGCGGCCTGTCAGTTAAATCTCCGTCTGTGAAACTCTGTACAGACGTTCGGCTAGTGGATAGCTTCCCACCATGTCGGCTTCATCACCCGCCTAAAGGCGGGTGTATTCGCCTTGCCGTCTCTATAACCGTGATCAGACACCGAGAACGGGCACTCGCCCGTCGGTGCTCACTCCTCGCTCTCGTACGTCTCGCCGACGGCGGAGGGGGTCCGCGTGGAGCCCCAGATCGTCAGGACGAGGATCACGCCGGCGTACGGGAACAGATTAACCAGCCTGTTCGGGACGTTGATGCCGACCGTCTGTAGCTGGATCTGTAACATGTCCAAGACCCGAACACGAGCGCTGCGGCGGCCGCTCCGAGCGGGTTGTAGTTCCCAAACAGGTAGGCGACGATGCCGATCCAGCCGCGGCCGCTGACCATCGTGTCACCGGTGCCGGTGAACGACCCCGCCTGTGCGAGCAGTACCGCGCCGCCGAGGCCGGCCATGACGCCGGAGAAGATCACTGCCGCGTATCGAACACGCGTCAGGTCGACGCCGGCCGTGTCGAGCGCTTCCGGGTTCTCCCCGGCCGCTTGGATCCAGTATCCGTACCTCGTGTCGTTGAGGAACTTCCACGCGGCCACGGCCACGACGGCCGTGATCATCACGAGCGGTGACGCGTCGAAGAGGATCCGACCGAGCACGGGGACGTCTGCGAGCACGGGGATAGCCAGGTTGTCGATGCTCTCGAGGCTCGGGCTGTTTCGGCTGTCCCAGACGAGCACCGCCATGAACGGCCCGAAGCCGAGCCCGACGAACCAGAGCGCCAACCCGGCGACGATCTGGTCCGCCTCGTATCTGATCAACAGGATCGCGAACAGCACTGCGAACGCGAGACTGACCAGCACCGAGGCGAGGATCGCGAGCCAGATATCGCTCTGCCCCGGATCGCCCCCGCTGATGATCCACATCGTCGTTGCCGCGGTCGCCGCCCCGAAGATCATGAACCCCTCGACGCCGATGTTGAAGACGCCGCTCTTCTCGGCGTAGAGACCGCCGATGGCCGTCAGCGCGATCGGTGTCGCGGATTGAAGCGAGCGCTCCACGAACCCGATCGTGACGATCTCGACGATCGGTAGATCCAGCGCGACGGCCACCGCGACGGCCGCGGCGACGAGGGCGGCACCGTCCCCGATCCGGAGTCGGTTGCCGTCTGCGTAGCCCGCGAGACTCATCGGCGGTCACCCCCTACCCCGGTCCGCACGGCGGCCGTCCGGAACAGTTCCGGCACGGCGACGAAGAGGATGACGAGCCCGATGACCCCGTCGATGAGCTGTACCGGAAGGTCGGTGTAGATCCCGATGTGGGATCCGGCGGACTCGAGGCCGCCGAAAAGTAGTCCCGCCGGGACGATGCCGATCGGGTTGTTCGCGGCGAGCAGGCTCACGGCGATCGCGTCGAACCCGTACGTCCCGATGCCGCTCAGGTCGGTGTAGCAGCCTTGGATCATAATTGCGAACACCGCGCCGGCGATTCCCGCCATCATCCCCGAGAGGGTCATCGTCGAGACGACGGTCCGTTCGGCGTCGACGCCCGAGTACGTCGCCGCCGACTCCTGGTGGCCGCTCGTCACTATGTCGTATCCGAATCGGCTGCGCTCCACCACGACGGAGATCACGACGACGGTCGCGAGCGCGATTCCGGGCCCGACGATCGAGAAGCCAGAAGTGTCGAACACGACGCCGGGTAGGGAGACGTACTCCGGAATTCGCTCCGTGTTCGGGGCCGCGTTGCCTTCGCCACGGAACGGGTTCTGGACCAGCCACCCCACCACCCCGACCGCGATGAAGTTCAACATGATTGGACGTGTCGCCAGCCCCCGGGCAGACGGCCTCAAGTGCCTATAGGACGAATGGTTCGTATGACTACGCAGCCCGAAGCTATCGCGGGCGTTGCGGACGTGGACTGTTCCGAAACGCGAGCGCTCGTGACCGGTTCGACGAGCGGCATCGGCCGCGCTGCGGCGCTCGCGTTGGGGCGTCTCGGTGCCGATGTCATCGTCCATGGTCGCGATCAGGAGGCCGGGGCGGCGGTCGTGAACGAACTCGACGCGCTCGGGTCAGACGGTCAGTTCGTTCGGGCCGATTTCGCTGACCCCGACGCCGTCCGAGAACTGGCCGCGACCGTCCGCCGGACGACTGACGGCCTTGACCTCCTCATCAACAACGCGGGCGGCTTCTTCCGAAGCGGGCGGCTCACCGACCTCGGCGTCGAGTACACGTTCCACGTCAATCACCTCAGCCCGTATCTGTTGACCGCGGAGCTGCTCGACCATCTCACCGCCGGCAGTCGAATCGTCACGACGGCCTCGGCCGCGCACCAGGGGACGTCACTGGACCTCTCGCGGGTTCAGACGCTCGACGAGTACTCCGGCATGTGGGCGTACAGCCACTCGAAGCTCGCGAATATTCTCTTCTCGAGTGAACTCGCTAGACGGCTCGACGCCGCCGACCGGGACGTTGTCTCGAATAGCATCCATCCCGGTGCGATCCCGGGAAGCGGGTTCAGTCGGTTCCTCCCTGGACCGATCCCCCGCGTCCTCGAAGCGCTCGATGGTCTGCCGATCGTCACGAGCGTTGCCGAGGGGGCGGCCGAGATTCTGGTGCCCGCCCTCTCGCCGCGGACAGCGACGATCTCTGGACGATACTTCAGCGATCAACGGCCGACACAGCCGTCCGCTCCGGCACAGGGCACCTATGCGGCGCAGCGTCTCTGGAATGCGAGCGCGGATCTGCTCGGGATAGCTACGCCCCTCGCAGAGGGTGCCGAATGAACTGGGCGTTTGCGACAGTACGATATCCACTTCGTCTTTAGAAGCATTCAACAGAGCCACGTTTGCTAGCTGATAGAGGACCATGGCGGCTGTGACCGATCATTGGTTGTTACTGTCGGTTTGTGACTTTGTGCTGACAAGAATTACAGACTTATTTTGATCGAAGGGCCTGACCGACCCAGTACACTGAACACAGATAGCTGGAAAGAGAGCTATCTCCCCAGACTGAATGACACAGCGAAGGCTGTCTACTTCAGAAACCGCAGGAAGACGCATGGGTTGGGGCGGATTCGAACCGCCGGCCTGCTCCGTGTGAAGGAGCCGTCATAACCTAGCTAGACCACCAACCCGCTCACCTCGAGGTATCCGACCTCCGGACTTAAGAGTTACCTTACGCGGAAAGTACATCCCGGACCCGCTCGGATCCCCCGCCGTGACCCACGAACTCCGGTTCCTCGAACGGGTCCGACAGAGCGTCGCGAGCCTCCTCCACGCGCCCCTGTCGCTCCTCGGGCTCTACGCCGAGCGCGAGACGCCGCGCGAGCAGTACGCGTTCACGCTCCGCCAGCCGTTTCCCCTCGTCGAAGCGCAGCTCCACCGGCTCGGGTTCGTCCGCAACCTCGTCTCCTCGCTGAAGTACCGCGACTACGAGACGCCGCCCGAGACGACCGTCGCGAGCTGGGCGTGGTACCCCGAGGGGGCGCTCGCCAGCGACGACCAGCTCCACCTCGCGCTGTACGTCGGCCCCGACCGCTCGACCACGGACGTGTACGCCCACTGGGAGCCGTCGTGGATCCGCCACCCGGTCCGGCACTACCGCGCGACGGAGGTCGACGCACAGCGGGGCATCGAACGGGTGCGGTCGCTGTTCGAAGAAGCGGGCATCGAGTACGCGGTGGTTCCCGCTGACGAACGGATCGGTGGGGACGAAACCGCCGGAGCGGAGCCGCCGACCCGATAGGACGCGGCGCGACTACTCGGCGGCGGTGTCCTTGCCGCGGTACTCCGCGACGCGCTTCCGGGCGGACGCGACCGCCTCGCGGGCCTCGCCCTCGGCGCGCTCTTCGAGGTCCTTCAGGTCCGCTTGGAGCTTGTCCAGCCGCGACGGCTCCGGCTCTGGTTCCTCGTCTTCCCGGCCGACGAGCTCCTTCACGCGGGCTTCGACCGGCTCTAACTCTTCTACCACGCCCGCCTTCGCGTGTTCGGTCGCCCGACCCAGGTAGTACCGCGCGTCTTCGAAGTGTTTGCTCATATCTGTCCCTTGGCCGAGGGCAGATATAACCTTTGTGGCGACTCGGCGGGGACAGTATTCGAAACGGCCGGTCTCACTCGCGCGCGCCCGGCGGGAGAGGGTCGGCGTGGTCCGCGATCGCCTCGGCGACGCGGTGCGGGTGTTCGTGGACGACCCAGTGGCTCGCCTCCTCTATCGCGAGCAGGCGACCGTCGGCGCAGCGGTCGACGCTCTCGTTGGCCAGTCGGCGCGCGAGGAACTGGTCCTGCGCGCCCCAGATCACGAGCGTCGGGACGGCCACCTCCCTCTTGATCGGCTCGGGGCGGTCGCGCACGATCGCGCGGTACCAGTTCACCATCGCCTCGAACGCGCCGTCGCGGTTCCACGCCCGGCGATACCGGCGCAGGTCCTCGTCGGTGAAGGTGCCGGGTGCGCTCGTGTCCCGCAGCGCGTTCGTCGCGAGCCGCCAGTTCCCCGCGCTGGCGACCGCCTCGGGCAGTTTCGGGAGCTGGAACGCGAGCATGTACCAGCTCTTGAGCCGCTGGTCCCACGACCCCCGGAGCGCCTCCTCGAACACCGTCGGATGCGGGACGTTGACCGCGACCAGCTCCGAGAGACGGTCCTCGTGGTGGAGAGCGAGCCACCACGCCACCGCGGCCCCCCAGTCGTGCCCCGCGACGGCGGCCGTCTCGCGGTCGTATGCGTCGATCAGGTCGACGACATCGCGCGAGAGTTCGCCGATCCGATAATCGCGCACCGCCGACGGCTTCGCCGAGAGGTTGTAGCCGCGCTGGTCGGGGACTACGACGCGGTAGCCGGCGTTCGCGAGCGGGACGACCGCCTCGTGCCAACCGTACCAGAACTCGGGGAACCCGTGGAGCAGCACGAGGAGCTTCCCGTCCTCCGGACCGGCCTCGACGGCGTGAAGTGTCGCACCGCTGGTCTCGATCGCCCTGGACTCGGCGGGGATCGACTCGGGAATCTCGTCGTCGGGGACCGACTCCGGCAGCGCCGCGGCGTCGACCGGTCCGCTCTGTGGCGTCTCGCGCATGGTCGGGTCGAGGAGCGGGACGGGCAAATAGCTACGCTCGACGCGGGCGCACACGCACCCACGGACTGCCGCGCTCCGGGAGATGGGAGGGATCGAAATCCTCAAACCGCTGGCAAACCGCATTTAAGTATACTCGTGACGCTCCGCGCGCCGCCGCCCGAGGCGCGGCCGCGGGGGGTCCGCCGCGTACTCTATGACATCCGATTCGTCGACCCGGACGGCCGCAGACCCCGGTACGCCGAGCGACGACGCGGCCGTCTCGAACGTCGTCCTCGTGACGGTTGACTCGCTGCGGGCGGACGCGGTCTCCCCGTACGACCCGGAGCGACGCTCGCCGGTGATCGACGGGCTCGCCGACGGGGGAACCGTGTTCGACCGCGCGTTCGCGACCGGCAACTGGACGCCGTTCTCGTTCCCGTCGATCCTCGCCTCGGAACCGGTGTTCGCTCGGGCCGGTGACATCGGCGTCGACGAGTCGGTGACGCTCGCGGAGGTGCTCTCCGACGCCGGGATCGCGACCGGCGGCTTCAACGCCGCGAACGGATTCCTCACCGACCACTGGGGGTATCCCGACGGCTTCGACGAGTTCGAGCCGTTCGTCACCAGCGTCGGATCCAGCGTCTACAGCCGGTACCTCGCGGCCCACCCGACCGTCGAGGCGTGGATCCAGCTCGCGACCTCGCCCGTCCGTCGGCTCGGCTCGAAGTTCCGCGGCGACAGCGACGACCGCCCGTTCCTCGACGCCTCGCGCATGTTCGACGTCGAGGACGCCGCGACCGGGTTCGTCGACGACACCGACGAGCCGTTCTTCCTCTGGGTCCACTACATGGACACGCACACGCCGTACGTCCCCGCGCCGCGCTACATCCGCGAGGTGTCCGACGGTATCGTCGGCACGCACCAGATGCTCCACGCGCACGCCCGGACGAGCCTCGGCCTCGAAGTCGGCGAGCGGACGCTCAGCGAACTGCGGACGCTGTACCAGGCGACGGTGCGGCAGGTCGACGCCAGCGTCGGGCGACTGCTCGACGCCTTGGACGCCGCGGGCGTCCGCGACGACACCGCGGTGCTGCTCGCGGGGGACCACGGCGAGGAGTTCCAGGAACACGGCCACCTCGCCCACTACCCGAAGCTGTACGACGAGCTGATCCACGTTCCGTTCGTGGCCGACGTGCCCGGGCTCGACGGCGGCCACGTCGACGGCCACGTGGGCCTCGATGCGATCCCCCCAACGGTCGCGGACCTCCTCGGCGTCGATCCGGTGCCCGAGTGGCACGGCGAGTCGCTCCTGCCGGCGCTCCGCGGCGAGGGGAGGCGCTCCGGCGGCGGCGAGGAGACGCTCTCTGCCGCCGGAGAGGAGACGCCCTCCGACACCGTCGGCGATGCGCCGTCCGAGTCCGGCGGCGACGGTGACCGCGACGCTGCCGACCCCGTCGTCTCGGTGACCGTCCGGGGCGAGGACGTGACCCAGCAGCCGATCCCCCGGTCACTGTCCGACGGCGACCTGTTCGTCAGCGCGCGCGACGACGACTGGACGTACATCGAGAACGTCGACGCCGGCGACCGCGAGCTGTACCACCGTCCCACGGATCCAACCCAACAAGAGAACCTCGCGGTCGACCCCGACGCGGAGGGACAGGCAGTCATCGACCGGCTCGCCCCGGTCGTCGATTCCCACGCGAAACTGCTCCGCGAGCGCGGCGCCGCGGCGGAGGCGGCCGCCGCCGAGCGCGGCGACGACGAGGTCGACGAAGACCTCGAAGCTCGCCTCGAAGCGCTCGGGTATAAGTGATGCTTCGAGCAGTCCTCCGCGACCTCGCCAGCGGACCAATCGCGGTCCAGATGCGCCGGTTCGTCGTCGTCGGTGCGCTCACCGCAGGGCTCCAGCTCGCCCTGCTTTGGCTGTTCGTCGACACCGCGGGACTGAACTACATCGTCGGCGCGACGATCGCGATCGAGATCACGATCGTCTGCTCGTACGTCCTCAACAACGCGTGGACGTTCCGGGCGAGCCGGAACACGGGTGCCTCTGAGTACCTCGCCGGACTGCTGAAGACGAACCTGGTCCGCGGCACGGCGATCCCGATCCAGCTCGGCGTGCTCGCCGCGCTCGTCGAGTGGGCCGGGGTGATGTACCTGATCGCGAACGTGGCCGCGATCCTCGTCAGCGGACTCTACCGGTTCGTCCTCGACGCGCACTGGACGTGGGGCTGACCCCGGATCGCTCGTCTCGGGCCCTCAGAAGGGGAGCCGCGGCTCGACGCGTTCGACGAGGTCGCGGACCGCCTCCTGCTTGTAGTACCCGACCGCGGACGCGGCGACGACGAGCGCGACGAGCGCCATCGCCGAGAGGAACCGGCCGCTCGCGAGTTGGCCCCCCGCGTACACGGTGAGGACGTACGCCGGAAGGCGACCGACCGCGATGACGGCCATGAACGTCGGTAGCGACCACTTGGTGAGGCCGCTCAGGAAGCAGATCGCGTCGTCGGGGAGGCCGGGAATGATGACGAACGCGAACAGCCCGGGAACGCCGACTGTGTCGACGAACCCGTCGAAGCGGGCGATCACGTCCTCGTGGATGACCCGCTCCACGAAGGTGCGCCCGTACCGCTTCGAGAGCGAGAAGGCTACCGCGCTCCCGATCAGCACGCCGGTGAGGCTGTACACCGTGCCCGCGAGCGGGCCGAAGAGGAACCCCGCGACCAGCGCGACGACCTGCCCTGGGATCGGGGCGACGATGACTTGGAGGGCCTGAAGGCCGATGAAGACGATGGGGGCGAAGATACCGAACTGGTCGAGCCACGTCCGGAGGGCCTCCGCGTTGGTGAGGAACCCTGCGTAGCGGCTCACGAGGACGTAGAGCCCGACCGCGAGGACCGCGACGCCGACCGCGGCCGCGATCCCTCGCCGGCGGTCCGCCCGCGAGGAGAAGAGTTTCATTCGTGTCGTAGCGGGTGACAGAGGGACTTCAACCTTACCACCCGGCGGATCCTCACGCCAACGGGCCCGCGCTCCAGTAGGCCATCCGCATCGGGACCCCCTCGTCGTCCCGGTGATCCGCGTCACCCGGCAGGAACCGTAGCTCGTCGACCGGCCGGCGGGCGACGACCGCCAGCCCGAGCGCGTCCACGGCGTCGTCGGCGGTGGGGTCCGCCTCCCTCACGGCGTCGGTGGGCTCGTCTGCGAGCCGTCGACAGACCCGACCGAGCGCGGCGCCCGGGTCGTCGAGGTGCCCGTCGAGCGCGCCGAGCCGCTCGCCGACGCCCGGGGCCGTGGTCTTCGAGTGGTCGAGCCGCCGGCCGTTGAGCCCGCGGAAGCACACCTCCGGGTGCGCCTCCATGACCGCCTCGCGCGCCGCCTCGTCCCGCCGGAGGAACGCGTCGACCTCGCCGACCGCCGGCGCGATGTGGTACGACTGTCGGCTGAGCCCCTTGCCGAGGTCGGCCCGGTTCCGCTCGCTCACCGCCTCGTAGTCAGCGCCGTCTCTGGCCGCTTCGCACGCGCCCCGCGAGGGGACGGGGAACACGCTGCTCGGACGCTCGGCGGCCGACCGCGCGGCCGAGTCGACGGCCTCGCGCTTCACCAGCGTCTCGGCGTCGTGGGGGAGACCGATCGGCACGTCGACCAGCAGCCGATCAACGCCGTCGTTCCACAGCGCTTCGAGGTCGCGTTCGAGGCGCGCGTCCGGCCCGCCGGTCCCGTCGAACACGACCGCGAGCCACGCGCCGCCCGCCCAGTCGACGCCCGCGACGGTGTCGGGTGTCATCGATCGATCGCTCGTTCCCGTGCCTATTCAATCGGCCCGGTCCGCGGACCGATCGCTCGGGGCACAGGGCCCTGCGCGGTGCGGTCGAAGCCGCGGCGTGGCCCGCTACGGCGAGACGGGTACGTCGTCTGTCACGGGAACCGCCGGGTCGACGGTCACGTCGAACCGGACGCCGCCGCTCGCGCTGTCGCCGACCGAGATGTCCCACCCGTGGGCGTCGGCGATTCGCTCGACGATAGTCAGCCCGAACCCGGTCCCGTCCGTGGCGGTCGTGTACCCCGCTTCGAACACGCTCTCGCACTCCGTCTCGTCGAGCCCCGGCCCGTCGTCGGCGACGTAGAACCCGTCGGCGGACGCACCGATCGTCACGGTCACGGGCGACCCGCAGTGGTCGTCGACGTTGCGGAAGAGATTCTCGAGGAGCCGCCGGATCCGGGAGCGGTCGCCGGAGACGGTGATCTCGTCGTCCACCACGTCGAGCGTGTCGGCCGGACAGCCGAACGGTTTCCAGGCCTCCGCGGCGAGCGCGCCGACGTCGACCGGCTCCGGCTCGGACACCGACTCGCCCTCCTTCGCGAGCGTGAGCAGCTCGCCGATCATCTGCTCCATCCGCTCGTGTTCCCGTTCGAGGGCCTCGAAGTGCGTCGCCTCGCTCTCGGCGCGAGCCATCTCCGCCGCCGTCTTCGCGTTCTGGAGCGGCGTCCGGAGGTCGTGCGACACGATCGACGTGAACTCGTCGAGCCGCTTGTTCTGTCTGATCAGCTCCTCGCGCTGCCGCTGTTCGCGCGTCGCGTCACGGAGGATCCCCACGGACCCGCGGAACTCGTCGTCGAACGGGAGCGCGGCCATGTGGTCGTAACACGGCACCGTCTCGCCGTCTTTCGTGTGGATGTCCACCCGGAACTGCTGCGTCTCCGGCCCCGCGCTGGAGACGATCGTCGCGAGCATGTCGTTCGCCCGCTGGACACCCTCGTCGGTCTTGATCTTGCCCGGCGGGCTGCCGATGATCGCCTCCCTGTCGTAGCCGACGAGGTCGAGGAACGCCTCGTTGACGTACTCGAACTCCGCCTCGGCGTTCACGACGTAGATCGGATAGTCGAGCGCCCGGAGGACCGTCGAGTACCGCTCCGACTCGATCTGGGCGCGGTACTCCGTCGCGGCGTGCTTGACCCGGTTGGCCAGGCGGCGGTGCTGGTCGGGGCCGCCCTTCTGGAGGTACCCGGTCACGCCGGCGTTGATCGCCTGCGCCGCGATCTCTTCGCTGCCCTTCCCCGTGTAGAGGATGAAGGGGAGGTCGGCGTAGTGATCGCGGACGGCGTCGAGCAGTTCGAGTCCGTCCGTCCCGGGCATCTCGTAGTCGCTCACGACGCAGTGGACGGACCGCTCGTCGAGCGTGTCGAGCACCGCGTCCGGACTGGCCACCGTGGTTATTTCGACGTCGCCGAGCTCCCGCTCGATGAAGGATTTGGTCAGGTCGAGAAACGCGGGATCGTCGTCGACATGTAAGACTTCGATCGACGCAGTGGCGGCTTCATTCGGGTTATCGATCGACATTCCAACTACCGATCAAAAGGGGTTCTAAACGGAAAAATATCTGGCTGTAGTGTCTCGTTTCGAGAAGCCGATCGGGGAGCTGTTCGACCGATCGTCCCGGATACCTTACACTTCAGATCACCGGCGACGGGACCGCGATTTCCGCCGTTTCGGCCTCCCCGCTGCGCCCGGGAAACACACGTCTCGGAACGCGGTGGTCGGGTGACATCCGCGGCGGAACACCGCGGCTTCACCGAAGGTAGGTACGCGTCAGTAGTCGGCGGAGAATGCGGGAGAAGTGGGCCGGCACGAATTTGAATCGTGGTTACGGCCACCCGAAGGCCGAAGGATACCAAGCTACCCCACCGGCCCGCACTCGACAGAAAGTCGTTCGTTCTTTTAATCCTTCCGAAAGGGGGGCGATCAAGACGGACCGGAGGGGGGAGGAGTCGATAGAATATCCAGTTCATCGACGCCAGACGCGGGTACCACGAAGCCCCAGTCGCGAGGACTCGATGCGCTCGTTGCGGTCCGCAGTCGCTCGTTTCACTCGCTCCCTGCGGTCCTTACGTCGCGCGTCTTCGTCCTCGCGACTGCCCCTTCGAGTCCCGTCCCGCACCGCAACCGCACCTCACGCCTCCCCAGCCTCGTCAGGCGCGTCCTGCGGGCTCCCTTCAGTCGCCCTCGTCGCGCCTGACTCCCTCGCGCGTCCTGACTCGCGCCCGTCGGGCGCTCGCAGGCACACGCCACCGCTGCCGCGCCATCAGTTATAAACCGTCGTCACCGTCCTCGTCCCCCGAGCCCGCCACCTCGAAGTACCGGCTCCGATGCTTCCGACAACCGGGATTGAACGCGGCGCCGCACGCCGGGCACGTATCGTCGCAGTCGAGGTACTCGCTCGCGGTCATCGTCGTCTCGCAGACGCCACACAGGACCGCCGGATCGTCGAAGCGGTCGCGGGGCCACGGGACCGCCTCGTGGTCGGTCGCGGCGTCGTGGCAGGCGTCGCAGGGGTAGTACGCCTCGCAGCAGCCGAACCGGAGCGCGACCACGTCGACGGGGTCGTCCCAGTGGGCGCAGCGCGTCTCGGGGTCGACGGCCACCCCGCGGAGTGGAACCGCGAATCGGGAGTCCGCGTCGGGCGCGGTCGTGGTCTCTCGGTCGGGCGGCGACGGGTCGCTGCCGGGGGGTGGTGCGGTCATCCGTCCCGCAGTCAGTAGCTGGCGTACCCGTCGGTGTCGAGCCAGTTGTGGACCACCGTGATCGCGTGGTCCGCGTGGAGCAGTTCGGGGCCGACCCGGAGCCGGCGGTCGGCGCGCTCGTCGACCGCAGCCGCCTCGTCCGGCGCGAAGTCGTGGTGGTCCGAGAGCACGAACACCGGATCTTCCGGCGGTTCGGCGTCGATGAGCGGGGCGCCGTCCTCGTGGAGCTGGACGAGCGTCCCGTCCGGGCCGCGGCCGTCCGCGCCGACGAGCCGGTCGAGCGTCGCGTCGAGCCCCATCCGGCGGAGTTCGACGCCCGGAGAGACGTCTGCGGGCATGTGGCCGATCGCCTCGTCTCGCGCGTCGAGCGCGTCGCGGACCCGCGCGGCGACGTTGCGCTCGTCGGGGTGGAGGTGCCGGAGCGCGTCGGAGTCGAAGGAGACGGTGAACTCGTCGGCGATCGCGAGGTGGACCCGGACGGACTCGCGGATGCCGTGCGAGAGGAAGACGCCGGCGCTCACGCACCGGCAGAGGAGGTCGAGCCGGCCGGCCCCGGGGATGTCGGACAGCGATATCGCGTCCGGATCGGTTGGCACGTCGCGGCCGATGACGACGAACTGGCGCATACCGGGCGGTCGCCCCCGATCGTCATAAGCCGTCCGACCCAACCGCCGCCGTGAGCCGCACTGGACTGTGCCAGATCTGCGAGGCGGCTACCGCGAGCCGCGCCTGCGACCGCTGCGGCCGCGCCGTCTGCGACGACCACTGGGACGAGACGGCCCGAGCCTGTACCGCCTGCGTCGCCGGGCGGCGCTAACGCGTCGCGACGCGACGGCTCAGCGGTGCCGGTTCAGCCGCTTCTTGAGTCGCTTCGCCGCGTCGCCCGCGGCCCCGAAGTACGTCGCCTCGTCGCCGGGCCGGCTCGACTCCTCGCCTGCGAAGATGATCCCGCGCGAGGAGTTCACGAGCCCGACGTCGACCGGGAGGTCCGGGCGCTCGGCGAGCCCGTGTTCGACCGCGGCCTCGGCGTCGCCCCCCTGCGCGCCGACGCCGGGAACGAGGAACGGGATCTCGGGGACGATCTCGCGGACCGTCTCCAGCTCCTCGGGCGTCGTCGCCCCCACGACGAGTCCGACGTTGTCGTTCGCGTTCCACACGTCCGCGAGCGCCGCGACGCGCTCGTACAGCGGCTCGCCGGAGGCGAGTTCGAGATCCTGGAGGTCCGCGCCGCCGGGGTTCGAGGTGCGACAGAGCGCGAACACGCCCTTGTCAGCGCGGTCGAGGAACGGCTGGAGCGAGTCGCGCCCGAGGTAGGGGTTCACCGTGATCGCGTCGACGTGGTCGAGCACCTCGGCGTACCGCCGCGCCGTGTTGCCGATGTCGCCGCGCTTCGCGTCGAGCAGGACGGGGACGCCCTTCCCCTCGGCGTACGCCGCGGTCTCGCGCAGCGCGCGCCAGCCGTCCGGATCCTCGTAGAACGCGGCGTTCGGCTTGTAGCAGGCGGCGTGCTCGTGGGTGGCGTCGATGATCCGGCGGTTGAACGCCCACCGCGGTAGATCGGCGTCGGCCACGGCGTCGGGGAGCCGGCTCGGGTCGGGGTCGAGCCCGACCGAGACGACGCTGTCGACGGCCTCGATCCGGTCCGCGAGCGCCTCGAAGAAGTCCATACGCGCCCTGTGTCGGCGGGCGAACTAATCGTTGCGTTCCGCGGTCGCTCACGCGTCTCCCGGTCGGGGGCGCCTCAACAGGAGCAGTAGTACTCGCGGTCGACGAACTCGGTCTCTAGCAGCTTCGCGGCCGGATCGGGGTCCGAGGGGCGGTAGACGCCCGCCGTCAGGTCGCCCTCGCGCTCGAACGCGCCGGAGACGAGCCGCCGCCAGTCGGCGGCCGACAGCTGGTCCCAGAACGCGTCGTCGCCCGCGAGCAGCGAGAGGTAGTCGCGAAGGTACACCCACCGCATCGGCTCGATTCCGGACGACTCGTAGGTCGCGTCGGTGACCGCCGCGTAGGCGGCCATCGGGAGGTTCGCGCCCGCGGCGACGGGCATCCCGATCCACTTCCACGGCCGGGTGTTGACGTCGAGCAGCAGGAACTCCTCGCGGTCGGCGTCGTAGACGAACTCCGCCTCGCTGATCCCGTGGTAGCCCGCGTCATCGAGGACGGCGAGCGCG
The DNA here is from genome assembly GCF_005435095.1 of Halorubrum sp. CGM5_25_10-8B. Classification (NCBI taxonomy): domain Archaea; kingdom Methanobacteriati; phylum Methanobacteriota; class Halobacteria; order Halobacteriales; family Haloferacaceae; genus Halorubrum; species Halorubrum sp. CGM5_25_10-8B. The sequence goes on from NZ_SGTY01000008.1 coordinate 126,163, forward strand.
TGCTCCCGGATCGCCGGCTCGTTCGCGGTCTCGACGAGACAGGAGGTGCCGAAGTTTCGCGGGTACCGGACCGCTGCGTTGCCGACCACCGCGAGCGCGTCGTCGCTCCCAGACGGGGGGACGTAGGAGGCCAGCGAGTGGTCCCGTCCCGTCGCGATGTCGACGCGCTTCTGGGCCATCACCGCGATGCCCTCGTCGGCCGCGGCCGCGACGACGTCCGCGAACTCCTCGCGGTCCGCGACCTCGATCACGTTGGTACCGAACGCCTCCTCGAAGTCGCGCTTGAGTTCGGGTTTCACCACCAGCGGGAAGCCGAGCGCCGCCGCGGCCTCGTCGACGGTGGCGTCCGCCTCGCGGGTCCCGCTCGCCGCGGTCGCTTCGAGCCGGTACGTCTCCGGGTAGGGCACGCCGAGTTCCTCGCAGGTCGCGTACAGCTCGGACTTGTTCAGCACGTCGTCGAGCGTCTCGCTCCCGGCGAACGGGAGCCGGACGCCATCGGGGTCTGCCTCGGCGTACGATAGCGCCCACTCGTCCATGCAGCCGAACGCGACGGCCTCGGTGCCCGCCGCGTCGACGATCGCCTCCACGTCCTCGCGGAACCCGTCGAGGTCGTCGAGCGGGTACGTCACCGCCCCCGCGTAGTCGACCGCGCCAGAGGGGGGCGCGAGGCCGTCGTGTGCGACGGTCTCGGCCTCGGTGTCGGCGCCGTCGCCCGCGCGGTCGAGCGCGATGACGGGCACGTCGTGGGCATCGAGGGCGCGCGCGACCCCGAGCCCGGTGATGTGCGCGTTGCTCACGAGCGCCGGCGGTCGGTCGAACTCGGCGGTCGCGAGCGCGTCGATCAGTCCCTCCGTGGACCGGAACCGGTCAGCCATACCTCGTCTCGTCGGTCGACGCATAAAAGCGCCCGACGTACCGGCTCGGTGTGCCCGTATCGGTGACGGGTGCGACGGGGCCGTCGGCGACGGGGCGATGCCCGGCTCGCGCGGGCGACGCGAGCGGCTTTTCAGGCCGCGTCACCTCCGGATAAGTATGACCGAAACCGAGGACGACGACGCCGACGCGGCCGACGAACTCCCCGGCCGAGTCCGGCGCGCGTTCGGCGACCACGGCTCGTTCGAGCGCGACGGCGACGGCTGGGTGTCGACGACGACCGCGTTCGACGGGCGCGTCCGGGCCGAGCCGGCCGGCGAGGGGCGCATCCGGTTCACCGTTACCGTTCGCGTGCCAATGCTTTCCGCCGCCACCGCCGACGAGGTCGCGGACGTGGTCGAGGACGGCTGGGTCGACACGTTCGAGCGCCGCGCCGTCGATGTCGGCGGCGTCACCCGCAAGGATCGGGATTTCGATCCGGCCGTCGAGCGCGACGACGACGAGATCGCGATCACCTACGCGCTCTCGGACATCAACGAGCGGCGGGGCGTCGACGACGCGGGCGCCCTGATCGACTTCGTCGAGGGCACGTACGTCCAAGGTGTGATCCCGGGCTACGAGTACACGGCACCCGTCTCGGACCTGCTCTCGGCCGCGCGACAGCAGGGCGGCGGCGGGCCCGTCTGAGGTCGATAGGGGGAAGTGTCGGGGGATCGTACGGCGACTATGCTCGCGCTGTTCGGGTTCGGCAGCCTCCTCGCGTTGGTCGCGTTCCACACGTTCCTCGCCGGGGTCGCGACCCGGTTCTTCCGGATTCAGCTTTCGACGTCGTGGGGGTCGATCCTGTACACGCTCGTGTTGACACCGATCCTGCTGCTCGTCTCGACGCTCGTCTTCACCGGCGCGCTCGGCGTCGGGACCGGGATCAACGTCGGGAGCTCGACGATCCTGCTGGCGCTTCTGATCGCGCTCCCGATGGCGCTCGGCGCCGCCATCGACTACCTCTACCTCACGCCGCCCGACGAGTACGAACTCCCGGACACGCGCTGAGAGGGCTCGACCGCGACGCCGTCAGCGGTCGACGAGCCCGGTCACGACCTCCTCGACCCGAGCGACCACGTCCTCTGGCGCCCGCGTCGCGTCGACCCGGTGGAACCGCCCGGGCTCGGCGTCGATCAGGCGCTCGTAGTTGTCGCGCACGGCCGCGAGGTAGCCGTCGCGCTCGAACTTGTCGGTTCGCCCGGCGCGCTCGGCCGCCGTCTCGGGGTCCAGGTCGAGGTAGATCGTCGCGTCCGGCGGGTGCGAGAACGCGGCGTGGATCCCGCGGACGTACTCCAGCGGCCGCTTGATATCCGCGTCGGTCCGTGCGAGCGTCGCCCCCTGATAGGCGAACCGCGAGTCCGAGTACCGGTCGGAGACGACCAGGTCGCCGTCCGCGAGCGCCGGTCGAACTGTCTCCGAGAGGTGGTTCGCGTGGTCGGCGGTGTAGAGGAACAGCTCCGCGAGCGGGTCGGCCTCCGAGTCGCCCATCGATCGGGCCACCGCCTCTCCGTACCAGCTGTCGGTCGGTTCGCGGGTGAACGTCGCGTCGGGGTACACGTCTTGGAGCGCCTCCCAGACCGTCGTCTTGCCGCTCCCGTCGAGCCCCTCCAGCGTGATCAGCATGGTGGCGTTCCGCCGCGGCGAGGAATAAACGGCGCGGGTCCGGTCCAGGGACCGGCCCTTCTCCCTCGCGTGCGGCGTTCGCATGTCTTTTTAGTGACCCCTCCGCGAACGGCCGCCATGAACGTGGACTCACGCACCGCCGTCGGCTCACCGGCTCGCCGCGGGCCCGGGAGGCGCGAATGGTAGCCGTCGCCGTCTCACTCTCGCGGGTCGCGGCCGCGCTGTTTCTGGTCGTCCTGAACGGCTTCTTCGTCGCCTCGGAGTTCGCGTTCGTCAGGATCCGTGCCACCTCGGTCGAACAGCTGGTCGAGGAGGGGCAGGCGGGCGCGGAGACGCTCGGGGAGGTGATGACGAACCTCGACGACTACCTCGCGGCGACCCAGCTCGGGATCACGCTCGCGTCGCTCGGTCTCGGGTGGATCGGCGAGCCGGCGGTCGCGGCGCTCATCCAGCCGGTCCTCGGCCCGCTCCTGCCGGAGGGGTTGGTCCACCTCGTCGCGTTCGCGGTCGGGTTCTCGTTCATCACCTTCCTCCACGTCGTCTTCGGCGAACTGGCGCCGAAGACGATCGCGATCGCGCAGGCGGAGCGGATCTCGCTGTTGCTCGCGCCGCCGATGAAGCTGGCGTACCTGATCTTCTCGCCCGGCATCGCGGTGTTCAACGGCACCGCGAACGCCTTCACGAGCCTGATCGGGGTCCCGCCCGCCTCCGAGAGCGACGAGACCCTCGAAGAGCGCGAGATCCGTCGTGTGCTGGCCCGCGCCGGCGAGGCCGGGCACGTCGACGAGTCCGAGGTGGCGATGATCGAGGGCGTCTTCGAGCTCGACGACACCGCGGCCCGCGAGCTGATGGTTCCGCGTCCCGACGTGGTCTCGCTGCCGGCGGACGCGTCGCTGGCGGCGATTCGCGAGACGATCTTCGAGGCCGGCCACACGCGGTATCCCGTCGTCGACCGCGACGACGCCGACCGCGTCGTCGGCTTCGTGGACGCGAAGGACGTGCTGCGCGCGACCGCCGAGGGCGACGACGGCGCCACCGCGGGCGGCCTCGCCCGAGAGATCCTCGTCGTCCCGGAGACGACGAGCGCGAGCGACCTCCTCGTCCAGTTCCGCGACGAGCGCCGACAGGTGGCGGCGGTGATCGACGAGTGGGGCGCCTTCGAGGGGATCGCGACGGTCGAAGACGTCGCCGAGGCGCTCGTCGGCGACCTCCGCGACGAGTTCGACGTGGCCGACGACCGCCACACGATCCGGCGGACCGGTGACGGGGCGCACGAGGCCGACGGGTCGGTCGCCCTCTCCGACGTCAACGACGCGCTGGGGACCGACCTCAGCGGCGACGGCTACGAGACGCTCGGCGGGTTCGTCCTCGATCGGATCGGGCGCTCGCCCGAAATCGGCGACGTCGCCGCAGCGGCGGGATTCTCCTTCGAAGTCACCGCCGTCGACGGCGCGCGCATCTCGACGGTCCGGGTGGAGCGACGCGACGATGAGGAGGGTGCGGACGCCGCGACCGGCGCGGACCCGGACGACGACGCCGCGTAACGACGTGACGCACGCCGCAGGGCGACGCGACACACGCCGCGAGACGGCGTTCCGGGAACGGCCGAGACGACGCGAGCGTTTTTCACGCGCGGCCGCGACCATGGCCGTATGTTCGAACGGATCTGCGTGCCCACCGACGGCAGCGACGCGGCCGCGGCGGCCTTCGACCACATCCTCGCGATCGCCGCCGACCACGGCGCGACGGTCCAGGTGCTCCACGTCGCGGACACCACCCGCGACAGCGTGACGCGGATCGGCGGCGACGTGGTCGACGTGTTAGAGCGTGAGGGGGAATCGATTGTCGAGGAGGCGGCCGCCCGCGCCGCCGACCGCGGCGTCGACGCGGAGACGGCGGTCCGGCAGGGTGGGGTCCCGGAGACGGTCACCGCGTACGCCGAGGAGGTCGACGCCGACCTCGTCGCGATGTCGACGCGGGGGCGGCAGGGGGTCGAACACCTCGTCGGGAGCACCACCGAGCGCGTCGTCCGCCAGTCGCCGGTACCGGTGTTGGCCCTCCGTCCGGGCGACGAAACGGTCCCGTACCCGTACGAGGACATTCTGGTGCCGACCGACGGGAGCCCCGCAGCGACCGCCGCGCTCGACCGAGCCCTGCCGGTCGCGGAGCGAGCGGGCGCGACCGTCCACGTCCTCTCGGTCGTCGACACCGGCGACGTGGGCATCGGAGACCACGTCGACACCCTCTCCGAGTACGCCGACGACGCGGTCGCCGAGGGCGTCGAGCGCGTCGAGGCCGCCGGACTGGACGCGGTCGGCGCGGTCGAGGTCGCCACCTCCGCCGCCCGCGGGATCCGGGCGTACGTCGACGACCCCGGGGTCGACCTCGTGGCGATGGGGACCCACGGCCGGACCGGCGTGGGGCAATACCTGCTGGGGAGCGTCGCCGAACGGACCCTGCGGAGCGCGCCCGTTCCGGTGTTGACGGTCCCGGTTCCCGACGAGGAGTGATCCGGGCGCTCGGGTCCGTTTCGGTCGCCTCTGCGCCGGATTTCGGGGGCGCGTCTGACGCCGCGGTAGGTTTACGGGCCTTCCACGCGATACGGATCGCATGAAAGTGTTGGTAGCCGGGGGGACCGGCTTTATCGGCTCGCACCTCTGTCGCGCGCTCGCGGACGACGGTCACGCGGTGACCGCGCTCTCTCGCTCGCCCGACGGGACGGCGGACGGGGTGACGGGCGCCAGCGGAGACGTGACCGACTACGACTCGATCGCGTCGACCGTCGACGGTCACGACGCGGTCGTGAACTTGGTCGCGCTCTCGCCCCTGTTCGAACCCGAGGGCGGCAACCGTATGCACGACAGGATCCACCGCGGCGGCACGGAGAACCTCGTCCGCGCCGCCGAGGACGGCGGCGTCGACGGGTTCGTCCAGCTGAGCGCGCTCGGCGCGGACCCGAACGGCGACACGGCCTACATCCGCGCCAAGGGCGAGGCGGAAGAAATCGTCCGCGACAGCGACCTCGACTGGACGATCTTCCGCCCCTCCGTCGTCTTCGGCGAGGGCGGCGAGTTCGTCTCGTTCACCAAGCGCCTGAAGGGGATGTTCGCGCCGGGCGTCCCGCTGTACCCCCTCCCGGGCGGCGGGAAGACCCGGTTCCAGCCGATCCACGTGGAGGACCTCGTCCCGATGATCGCCGCCGCGGTGACCGACGACGAGCACGTCGGCGAGACCTACGAGATCGGCGGCCCGGAGGTGCTCACGCTCCGGCAGGTCACGGACCTCGTCTACGACGCCGAAAAGAAGGGCGTCACGATCGTCCCGCTCCCCATGCCGCTCGCGAAGGTCGGGCTCTCCGTGTTGGGCGCGGTCCCCGGGTTCCCGATGGGGCCGGACCAGTATCGGTCGCTGAAGTTCGACAACACGACCGCCGACAGCGACGTCGGCGCGTTCGGCGTCGACGCCGCGGACCTGACCACGCTCGGGGAGCACCTCGGGGTCAGATGACGCGGAGCGCGAACATGTCAACTGTCATAATCTCAACGCTGGTAACGCCAACCGAAGGCTTATATACGAGATCACGCTCTGTTCAGTTCAAACGCGGAGGGAGCACACGATGAAACTCGCAATGATCGGATTCGGCCAGGCGGGGGGTAAAGTAGTTGACAAGTTCTTGGAGTACGACAAGCGGACGGGCTCCGAGATCGTTCGAGCGGCCGCCGCCGTCAACACGGCGAAGGCGGACCTCATGGGGCTCGAACACATCTCCGAGGACCAGCGCGTCCTCATCGGCCAGTCGCGCGTGAAGGGCCACGGCGTCGGCGCGGACAACGAGCTCGGCGCGGAGATCGCGGAGGAGGACATCGACGAGGTTCAGGGCGCGATCGACTCGATCCCGGTCCACGAGGTCGACGCGTTCCTCGTCGTCGCCGGTCTCGGCGGCGGGACGGGCTCCGGCGGCGCACCGGTGCTCGCGAAGCACCTCAAGCGGATCTACACCGAGCCCGTCTACGGGCTCGGCATCCTGCCGGGCAGCGACGAGGGTGGTATCTACACCCTCAACGCGGCCCGGTCGTTCCAGACGTTCGTCCGCGAGGTGGACAACCTCATGGTGTTCGACAACGACGCCTGGCGGAAGACGGGCGAGTCCGTTCAGGGCGGCTACGAGGAGATCAACGAGGAGATCGTCCGTCGGTTCGGCATCCTCTTCGGCGCCGGCGAGATCCAGCAGGGCCAGGAGGTCGCCGAGAGCGTTGTCGACTCCTCCGAGATCATCAACACGCTCTCGGGCGGCGGCGTCTCCACGGTCGGCTACGCGGAGGAGGAGGTCGAGGAGCGCTCCTCGGGCGGCCTGCTCTCGCGGCTGCGCGACGACGGCGACGACGACGAGCTCGACAGCGCGCACACCACGAACCGGATCACCAGCCTCGTCCGCAAGGCGGCGCTCGGCCGGCTCACGCTCCCCTGCGAGATCGAGGGCGCGGAGCGCGCGCTGCTCGTGCTCGCGGGTCCGCCCGAGTACCTCAACCGGAAGGGCATCGAGCGCGGGCGGAAGTGGCTCGAAGAGCAGACCGGTTCGATGGAGGTCCGCGGCGGGGACTACCCGTACCGCGGCGCCGGCTTCGTCGCGACCGTCATCCTGCTCGCGGGGGTCACGAACGTCCCGCGGATCAAGGAGCTCCAGCAGGTCGCCATCGAGGCGCAGGACAACTTAGACGAGATCCGCGAGGAGAGCGACGACAACCTCGACGAGCTCGTCAGCGACGACAGCGACGAGCTGGAATCCCTGTTCTGAGGCGCGCCGCTCCCCGCGATGGAGGTCATCGTTCCCTTTTCGACCGACCGCCCGAAGTCGCGGCTCTCTAGCGTTCTTGCCCCCGAGGAGCGCGTGGCATTTGCGCGGGCGATGCTCGACGACGTGCTCGACGCCGTCGCCGCCGCCGGCGGTGAGCCGCGCGTGCTGGCGACCGACGCGGTCGACCTCGACCGGCCGGTCACCGTCGACGACCGCCCGCTGACGGACGCGGTCAACGGGGCGCTCGACACGCGACTGGGAGCCGACGACGAGTCCGACGGCCCGCACGAGCCGACCGCCGTCGTGATGGCGGACCTCGCGCTCGCCACGCCGGCGACGCTCGACCGGCTCTTCGCGGCCGGCCGCGACGCCGACGTGGCCGTCGCCCCGGGTCGCGGCGGCGGCACGAACGCGTTCGTCGCCTCCCACCCCGAGTTCCGCGTGGACTACCACGGCGCGTCGTACCTCGACCACCGCGAGATCGCGGCCGCGGTCGGCGCGGCGTTCGAGACGGTCGATTCGCACCGGCTCGGCACCGACGTCGACGAGCCGGCCGATCTCGCGGAGGTCCTGATCCACGGCGAGGGGCGCGCGGCGACGTGGCTCCGCGAGGCCGGCTTCGCGCTCGACGCGTCCGAGGGTCGCGTGAGCGTCGTCCGAGAGTGAGCGCCGTCGAAATTGGTCGTGCGACCGAAGGGGGCGCCAACGTAACCACTCGCGGTGTCGCCGGGGGATCCGCAACCGCGATCCTTTTTAAACATCGACCGCGAGTCACGCCCGTGTTCGCCGGGGCCGACGAGTACGGGGTCGACGTCGCGGTCGACGAGCGGGCGGTCGAGCGACTGCTCTCCGTCCGCCCGGGCGACGTCGACGCGGCCGACCGGCTCACCTTCGCACGCAACGTCTTCATTCCCCTCACCACCGCGTGTCGGTACACCTGTACGTACTGTACCTACTACGACGCGCCCGGGGAGGCGTCGCTGCTGTCGCCCGAGGAGGTGCGCGAGCAGTGCCGCGTCGGCGCCGACGCGGGCTGTACGGAGGCGCTGTTTACCTTCGGCGACGAGCCGGACGACCGGTACACCGAGGTCCACGAGACGCTCGCCGAGTGGGGGTTCGACTCGATCCACGAGTACCTCCACCGGGCCTGCGAGATCGCCTTGGAGGAGGGGCTGCTCCCGCACTCGAACCCCGGCGACCTGACGGAGTCGCAGTTCGCCGCCCTCCGCGAGGTGAACGCGTCCATGGGCGTCATGCTGGAGACGACCGCCGACGTGGACGCGCACAGCGGCGGGCGACGGAAGACGCCCGGCCAGCGGCTCAACACGATCCGCGCTGCGGGTCGACAGAGGGTTCCGTTCACGACCGGCATCTTGGTCGGGATCGGCGAGGACTGGCGCGACCGTGCCGAGAGCCTGCTCGCGATCCGCGAGCTCCACGAGCGACACGGCCACGTCCAGGAGGTGATAGTACAGAACGTCGTCCCCAACGAGCGTTCGGACTTCCCGAAGCCCGACCTCGCGACGATGCGCCGCGTCGTCGCGATGGCGCGCGCGGCGCTCCCGCCGGAGGTGTCCGTTCAGGTACCGCCGAACCTCTCGCCGGCGGCGGACCTCGTCGACTGCGGGATCGACGACCTCGGCGGCGTCTCGCCGGTGACGGACGACTACATCAACCCGGCGTACGAGTGGCCCGACCTCCGCGGGCTCGAGGCGGTCGCCGACGCCGGCGGCGTCCCGCTCCGCGAGCGGCTCCCGACGTACGCCCGCTACCTCCCGGACGACGTTCGCCCCGCGGGCGTCGAGCCGGCGCCCGAACCGGACGGTCGCGAGGCGTGGATCCCGCCCGCGGTCCGCGAGCGGATCGCGGCGGACGACGTCCACGGTCGACGGCTGCGCGCGGTCGCCCGCGGCGACGGACCGCTCGCGGTACGGAGCGACTGACGCGGTCTCCCGCCGGCGACCGCTGCCCCGTGCGAGCGACCGGTTTCCCACGCGGCCGTCCGTCCACCGGACGTAAACAACCGCGCCGCCAGTAGCTTCTTTATATATCCTCGTGAAAGGGCGGGTGATGCTTCTCTTACAGCTCGACGCGGTCACAACCGCGGTCGACGTCGCGGCGATAGCGACCTCGGTGGTCGGGTTCGTCGCCGGGTTCCTGGCCGTGCTGCTGCTCGGCAAGTACGTCGTCATTCCGGGGCTCCGACGGATCGTCAGGTCGCGCGGCTTCGACGAGGCGGTTGTGAGCCTCGGGACGAACGTGCTCAACGCCGTGGTCTGGGTGGCGGCGATCGCCATCGGCTTCGCCGTCGCCGGCTACGGCGGCTTCCTCTCGGCGTTCGCGGTGTTCGGCGGCGCCATCGCGCTCGCGGTCGGCTTCGCGGCGCAGGACCTCCTCGGCAACTTCGTCGCCGGCGTGTTCATCCTGAAGGACAAGCCGTTCGAGGTCGGCGACTGGATACAGTGGGGCGACATGTCCGGCCGCGTCGAGGAGATCGATCTCCGCGTCTCGCGGGTCCGGACCTTCGACAACGAACTGGTCACCGTCCCGAACGGTGATCTCGCGAACAGCGCGGTGACGAACCCCGTCGCCTACGACACGCTCCGCCAGAAGTTCGTCTTCGGGATCGGCTACGACGACGACATCGAGACGGCGACCGACATCATCGTCGAGAAGGCCGAGGCCCACGAGGAGATCCTCGACGACCCGGGCGTCTCGGTCCGGCTCGTCGAGCTCGGCGACTCCGCCGTCGGGCTCCAGTCGCGCTGGTGGATCGCGGACCCCGACCGCGGCGACTTCGTCCGCGTGCGCTCCGAGTACGTCACCGCGGTGAAGGAGGCGTTCGACGACGCCGGGATTGACATGCCGTACGTCCACCGGCAGCTCACCGGCAGCGTCGAAGTGATCGAGGATGTCGCCGACGAGTAGGCTCCCGATCCGCCCGCGGCCCTATCCGACCTCTTCCTCCACCTCGCCCGCGTCGGGGCGGTACTGCCGGCTGACGGCCTGCCACCGGTTCGACCGGAACCGGTAGCCGTTCAGTCCGGCGGGGACGAGCTTCTCCGCGACCAGCGCCGCGTAGAGGCCGCCGACGCCGAGCGGCGTGACGAGCCCGACCAGCGCGACGGGAAGCGCGAAGACGTACAGTCCCACCATCGACGCGAGGAAGGGCCAGCGCGTGTCGCCCGCGCCGCGGAGCGACCCCGTGATCGAGCCGTCGACGCCGAGCGGCACCGCGCTCACCGCGGCGGCGACGACGAACGCCGCGGTCGCGCTCACCGCGGCCGGATCGTCGACGAACACGCCGGCGATCGGGCCGGCGGCGGCGATCACCGCGGCCGACGCGAGGACGTAGACGACCGCCGACAGCGCGATCACGTCGCGGCCGTACGCGGTCGCGAGCGACTCCTCGCCCGCGCCGAGCCGCTGGCCGACGAGCGTGCTCGCGGCGATCGAGAACCCCCAGCTGAAGCTGCCGAGCAGCGCTCTGACCCGGCGGCCGACCTCCAGGGCGGCGACCGTCGCGGAGCCGAACGACGACGCGATCCACAGGAGCGGGAAGACCACGATCCCCTCGGCGACGCGCCGCGCGATGAGCGGCGCGGAGACGCGGAGCAGCTGCCGGGTCAGTCCGCGGTCGAACCACGGCCCGGAGCGCCCGACTGGGACCGCCGAGGCGCCGCGGCCGAAGTACGACCGTCCGGACATCCCCCACGCGAGGACGAGCCCGACGGCGGCGATGGAGACCGCGGTACCGAGCCCGGCCCCGAACACGCCCATGCCGGCCCCGAGGACGAGCCACGTCGTGAGGAGGACGTTCAACAGCGCGCCGCCGGCTCGCGCGACCATCGGAGTGACCGTGTCGCCGACGCCGGCGTACGTCCGGCTCGCGATCATGTTGAAGAACTCGAAGGCGAGCGCGGGCGCCGTGACGACGAGGTAGGTCGTCCCGGCGGACAGCGCCGCGCCGTCGCCGCCCACGAGCGCGACCAGTCGCTCCGCGCCGAGGACGTACCCCGCGACGATCGGCGCGACGAGCAGCGCGGCCACGATCAGCGACTGCTTGACGACGAGCCCCGCCCGCCCGCGCTCGTCGCCGCCGTAGTTCTGCGAGACGAGCGAAACGGTGCCGCCGGCGAGCCCGATGGAGACGAACTTCGCGAGCTGCCAGAACGCGAACGCGTACCCGAGCCCGGCGACCGCGGAGACGCCGACCGCGTAGCCGATCACCGCGAGGTCGACGGTGTTCTTCGACATGATCGCGAACCCAGTCACGATCCGGGGCCACGCGAGCCCCATCGTCTCGTCGAGCCGCGACCGGTCGATGACGCCGGCCCGGTCGAGCGCGCCCGCCACCGCCTCCGCGACGCGAGCGACGATCCGCCGGAGCCGGGGGAACATGGAACTATCGTAGGGGCCGGGCGGGCTTGTGTCTGTCCGTCGCGGGTGGGGACGCGGTCGGAGCGCAACCGTTTTCACCGACTCGCGGCCGATAATTACGCATGAATATCACTAAGTGGCGAACATACCTCGTCACCGCGGTGAGCCGGTCCGCGGGGCGGTCGACCCCCGAGGTCGTCGCGGCCGCGCTCGCCGGCGGCGTCGATGTCGTCCAGCTCAGAGACAAGGCGGCCACCGACCGCGAGCGGTACGAGACGGGGCTCCGGCTCCGGGAGCTGACCGCGGCGGCCGGCGTCCCCCTGCTCGTGAACGACCGGATCGACCTCGCCGCCGCGATAGACGCGGACGGGGTTCACCTCGGGCAGACGGACCTCCCGGTGTCGGTCGCCCGCGAGCGGCTGGGAGAAGGCGCCGTCGTCGGCGTGTCGGCCTCGACGGTGGAGCAGGCGCGCGAGGCCGAGGCCGCTGAGGCCGACTACCTTGGCGTCGGCGCCGTCTACGGCACCGACTCGAAGGACGTCTCCGGCGACCGCGACGGGATCGGGACGGAGCGGATCGCCGCGGTCGCCGACGCGGTCGACCTCCCGGTGATCGGGATCGGCGGCGTCGACGCGGGGAACGCCGCGCCGGTGGTCGAGGCGGGGGCGACCGGCGTGGCGGCGCTGTCGGCTATCACGGCCGCCGAGGACCCGGAAGCGGCGACCGCGGCGCTGCGGGCGGCGGTCGCGGAGTGAGTCGACCCGCTCAGTCCTCGCGCTCGAACTCGGGCGCGAACAGCCGCGCGGACATGGGGGCCGGGTCGCCCTCGGTGACGTTGTACGCGGAGAAGTCTGTCACGCCCGCCTCGCGGAGCAGGTCCTCGTCGTAGAAGCTGTTGCCCGTACACTCAGCGGGGTCGCGCGCGAGGATCTCGAGGACGGCGTCGGAGACGACCTCGGGGGTGCGCCAGTCGTCCTCCGTCCCGAGCCCGAAGTAGCGCGTCGCGCGGGTGTCGATCGTCGTCACCGGCCAGAAGGTGTTACAGCCCACGTCGTCGCTCGCCAGCTCCTCGGCGAGCGAGAGCGTGATGAACGACATACCGAGCTTCGACCACGCGTACGGCGCCTTCCCCGGTGAGCGGTCGGTCACGATCGGCGGCGAGTTCGACAACAGCCACGCCTCGTCGAGCCCCGCGAGGTGGTCGGCGAACGCGTGCGCGACGAGGTGGGTCCCGCGGACGTTCACGTCGGTCAGGAGGTCGAACCGGTCGGCCGGGAGGTCCGCGACGTTCGCCAGCTGGATCGCGCTCGCGTTGTTGATGACGATGTCGACCTCGCCGAAGCGGTCGATCGCCTCCTCGACGACCGCCTCGACGCGGTCCTCGTCGCGGAGGTCGAGTTCGAGCGCGAGCGCCTCCGGCCCGCGCTCGCGCACCTCCCGGGCCGTCTGCTCGATCGACCCCGCCAGCTCGGAGTCGTCGTCGTCCGTCGTCTTGCCGGTCGAGACGACGTTACAGCCGCGGTCAGCGAGCGCGAGCGCGATCTGTTTGCCGATGCCGCGCGTCGTTCCGGTGATGAACGCCGTCGAGTCCGAGAGATCGGGGTCCGCGAGTGCCATACCCCCCGTTCGACCGAGCGCGTGTTAAACCACGGCGTAATCGGTCCCGCCCGCCGACACCAGCCGACCGCCGGCGTCAGTCGAACGCCGCGTCGCTAATGCCCGAACCGCGCCTCGCTAGTCGTCCAGCGAGGCGACGGCGGTGCGCTCCGCGCCGATCCGACGGTCGAGGAAGTCGTCGAGCAGTTCCAGCGAGCGGATCTTCTGGTCGATGTCGCCCGAGCCGTGGCCCTCCTCGCCGAGCTCCTCGTACTCGTAGTCGTCGCCCTCCTCGAAGCCGGCCTCGTCGAGCGCGTCGCGGAGGATCCGCGCCTGCGAGACGGGCACCCGCGGGTCGTTGACACCGTGGACGATTAGGAGGGGCGCGCCGACGTTCTCGACGTAGTTCACCGGGCTGCGCTCCCGGTAGGTCGCCTCGTTCTCGTCCGGCTCGCCGAGGTTCTTCACCATGAGCTCCGTCCGGAAGTGGGGCATGGTGTTCTCGTACATGTCGAACAGGTCGCTCACGCCGACCCACGCGATCCCGGCGGCGTACAGGTCCGGGTACTGGACCATCTGCCAGTTGGCGGAGTAGCCGCCGTAGGAGCCGCCGTAGACGGCGACGCGGTCCTCGTCGAGCCAATCGTACTCGTCGAGGACGTGCTCGGCGCCCGTCGCCACGTCGCCCTGCTCGGCGCCGCCCCAGTCGTCGTACAGCTCCTCGACGAACTCGCGGCCGCGCCCCGTGGAGCCGCGGTAGTTCACCTGAAGCACGGAGTAGCCGCGCGAGAGCAGGAACTGGACGCGGTAGCTGAACCGCCGCATGTCGTGGTGTCGCGGCCCCCCGTGCGGATTGACGACCAGTGGCGAGGGTCGGCGACCGGAGTCGAACAGCAGCCCCTCGATCTCGAACTCCTCGTAGGGGTCGTGGTCGACCGCCCGCGCCGGCGTCTCGGGGACCCCGTCGGAGACGAACGAGACCGTCTCGGGCTCGACGAAGTCGTCGGGGTCGAACGGGCCGTACTCCGCGTCGAACACCGTCTCGGCGTCGTCGGTGGCGAGATCGTACGCCACCAGCTCCGGCCGCCGGCTCGACGTGGTCCGGTACGCGAGGAGGCGGTCGTCGGCCAGCCGGCCCTCAGTGACGCTCGCGACGCCCGCGGGGAAGTCGAGTTCTTCGCTCTCGCCCGTGTCGGCATCGTAGACGACGGGCACCGTCACCGCCCCGCGCGTCCGGCTCACGACGAACCGGTCGCCGCCCTCGAGGAAGTGGCTCGGCGACTCCTCGAACTCGCCCTCGCCGAACCACGTCACCGTCGCGTCCTCGACGCCGTCGGCGAGGTCGACGATCCCGGCCCGCCCGAGGTCGGTGGTGTTGTCGACGACGAGCAGGCGGTCACCGTCAGGACCCCAGTCCGCCGGCGCGGCCTCGGCGCCGACATCGCCGATCTCCAGGTTCACGGCGTTCGACCCGTCGCCGTCGGCGACGTACACGTCGCTGTTCTCGTAGGCGTCGGTCTCGTTCGTGGTGTACGCGATCCGGTCGCCGTCGGGGGAGAGTTCGCCGGCTGCGACCGCACGCTCGTAGTCGGTGAGCTTCGTCGTCTCGGCGGTCGACACGTCGTGGCGGTAGAGGTTCATCTGCCCGTCGCGGCTGGAGCCGAGCAGGAGCGTCTCGCCGTCCTCGCCCACGTCGTGGAGCCGGATCTGGCCGTCCATCTCGACGACGGGCTCGCTCTCGCCGTCGAGCGACATCGCCCACACGTCGTGCTGCTCGTCGCCGCCCTCGTCGCGGTGATAGAAGAGCCGGTCGCCGCTCGGGTCCCACTCGAAGCCGGCGCGGACGGAGCGCGGCACGTCGCCGTCGCTGAGCTGCTTCAACGAGCCGTCGGCGGGGTTGAGGAGGTGAAGCTCGTTGCGGCCGGTGACGTCGTAGTAGAGGGCGACCGTCTCGCCGTCCGGGGACACGCGCGGGCTCGCGATCGTCGGCAGCGAGGCGAGTTCGCGCAGTACGTCGGTCTCGTCTGTGTCAGACATCCGTGAAGTAACGGTGGCGGAACCCTATTCAACGTTTCCCGTCCCCGAGCCCGCGCCGCGTCCGAGCCCGGCCGACAGGCCCATGCGACGGGAACTCGTAACAGAGCTAACCCATGGCTCCCGGCGAGGACGCGCCGCTTCCGAGGGCTCCCAGCCCGGATGCGGTTCGGTCGATCTCTCGGTCCGACGACGCTCCCGACGAGCCGGGCACCGTCGTCTGGCACCGAGACGATCTGCGGATCGCGGACAACCCCGCGCTCGCGGCAGCCGCGGCGGACGCCGACCGGATCCTCCCGCTGTTCGTCTTCGACCCCGGCTTCTACGACGAGCGCGGCGCAGCCTGCGACGCCCGGATCGAGTTCCTTCACGACTGCCTGCGGGACCTCGACCGCCAGTACCGCGACGTGGGCGGGGCGGGGCTGACGTACGGCCACGGCGACCCGCTGGACGTGCTCGCCCGGTTCGTCGACGCCGGCTGGGAGGTCGTCGCGAGCGCGACGGCGAGCGGGCGGTACGGCCGCCGGCGCGACGAGCGCGCCCGCGAGCGGCTCGGCGTCCGCTTCGTCGCGGGCGACGGGCTCGTCCGCGACGCGGACCGACCCCGCGAGGACTGGAGCGACCGCGTCGAGTCCTGGTTCGCCGCCGACCCGTTCGACTGGGACCCCCGGTCGGTCGCGGTTGAGCGCGTCGAGACGGGCGTCGACCCGGACCGGGTGAGCGACGCCTACGGAGTCGCCCCGACGAAGACGCGCGTCCCGACGGGCGGACGCGGTCCGGCGAAAGATCGACTCCGCGCGTTCGCGGAGCGGA
The DNA here is from genome assembly GCF_005435095.1 of Halorubrum sp. CGM5_25_10-8B. NCBI lineage: Archaea > Methanobacteriati > Methanobacteriota > Halobacteria > Halobacteriales > Haloferacaceae > Halorubrum > Halorubrum sp. CGM5_25_10-8B. The sequence goes on from NZ_SGTY01000008.1 coordinate 142,319, forward strand.
TCGCCGAGTATCCGGGGTCGATATCCTCGCCGGTCGACGCCCGCGAGGGGACGAGCGGCCTCTCGGCGTACCTCCGGTTCGGCTGCCTGTCGGTCCGCGAGGTCCACCGCCACGTCGACGAGCGCGCGCCGGACGGGCGCGGGAAGTCGATGTACGTCTCGCGGCTGTTCTGGAACCGCCACTACACGCAGAAGCTGCTCGACTGGCCGGGGTGGCTCGACCGCGCAGTGAACCCGGTGTACGAGGGGTTCAACGGCGACCGCCACGATCCGGACCTCGTCGCGGCGTGGAAGCGCGGCGAGACGGGGTTCCCCATGGTCGACGCGAGCATGCGCTGCCTGCGCGAGACGGGGTGGCTGAACTTCCGGATGCGGGCGCTGTGCGCGTCGTTCTACTTTCACATCCTCCAACAGCCGTGGCGGATCGGCGCCGACCACTTCTACGAGCACCTGATCGACGGCGACCCCGCGATCAACTACACCCAGTGGCAGTCGCAGTGCGGGCTGGTCGGCCGCCCGGGACTGCGCTTGTACGATCCCCGCAAGCAGGTCCGCGATCAGGACCCCGACGGCGAGTTCGTCGGGCGGTGGGTCCCCGAGCTCGACCCGCTCCCCGCCGCGCACCTCGACGCCCCCGAGAAGACGCCGCTCGCGGTCCAGCGCGAGGTCGGGATCGAGATCGGCGAGGCGTACCCGTACCCCGTCGTCGACTACGAGGCGGCCCGGGAGGAGTTCCGCGAGCGCTACGGCGCGGTCCACGGCGCGGCCGCGGCCCGCCTCGGCGAGGAAGAGATCGCGCGACGCGCGTCGCTGTCGGGGGGTGTCGGGGCCGCGCGGTCGATCGCGGCCGACCACGGCGAGCCGGCCGAGGCGGACGGGGACGACGCCGACGCGACCTCGCAGACCGGCCTCGACGAGTTCGGGTGAACGCGAGAGGCGAGTCGGCGGTGGAAAGGTTCATACGGCCGTGAGCCGTATTGTGACGCATGAACCAAAACGTCGGTGCGATGGACAAGCGCGTCAGGACTGCGGTCGGTGCCGTCGCCGGTGCCGCCTCGTTAGCCACCCTCGCGGGCTCCGGGCCCCTCCCCGCGGTCGCGGCCCCGGTGCTCGGCGTCGTCGCCCTCGCGATGCTCGCGACCGCCGCGACCGGGACCTGCGGCCTCTACTCCGTGCTCGGCGTCGACACCTGCCCCGCCGACGCCGGCGGACCGCGCTGAGCCGCCGTCGCGGCCGGATCCGGAATTCGGCCGGTAACACCCTTTCGAAACCGGTTTTCTCCCTCGTTCGACGGCAGTCTCAAGTGCGCGGAATGCGTATATATGGCATGATCGACAGTGACCGGAATCGACGGCGTCTCGCGGCGGAGCACGCTCCCGCGCCAACCCGGGTGACCGTCGCGTGAGCGACGACTCGACGGTCTTGGTGATCGGCGGCGGCGCGACGGGAACGGGCATCGCTCGGGACCTCGCCATGCGCGGCGTCGACGCGACGCTCGTCGACCGCGGCGGCCTGGGTAGCGGCACCTCCGGTCGGTCGCACGGCCTCCTCCACAGCGGGGCCCGCTACGCGGAGGCCGACGCCGAGGGGGCCGAGGAGTGTATCGTCGAGAACCGGACGCTCCGCGATATCGCCGGGGCGTGCGTCCGCGAAACGGGCGGCCTGTTCGTCCGGCTCGACGGCGACGACCCCGACTACTTCGAGGAGAAGATCGCGGCCTGCGAGGCGATCGGCATCGAGACCGAACGGCTCGACGGCGACGCCGCCAGCGAGGCGGTGCCGGGCCTCGCCGACGAGGTCCAAGAGGCGTTCCGCGTGCCCGACGGCGTCATCTACCCGTCCCGGTTGGTTGCCGCCAACGCCGCTGACGCCGAGCGCCGCGGCGCGACCGTTCACCCGCACGCGCCGGTCGAGGACGTGACGGTCCGCGACGGCGCGGTCGAGTCCGTCCGCGTCGGCGGCGCGGTCGATGCGACCCTGACCCCGGACATCGTCGTCAACGCCACCGGTGCGTGGGCCGACTCGATCGCCGAGATGGCCGGCGTCGAGGTCGGAATGGCCCCGAGCCGGGGCGTGATGGTCTCGGTGGAGTACGACGGAGCGCCGCCCGTGCTGAACCGGTGTCGCGACCCCGACGACGGTGACATCGTCGTGCCCCACGACGGCGAGGTCGTGCTGGGGACGACGAGCGTGCCGGTCTCTGACCCCGACGACTACGAGACGGAAGACTGGGAGATCGAGCGCTCCGTCGAGGAGTGCGCCGCGATGCTCCCCGCGGTCGCCGACGCGCCGACGGTCCGGACGTGGTGGGGCGTCCGCCCCCTCTACTCGCCCGACGAGGCGGGGTCGGACCGCCGCGGGATCTCGCGCGGGTTCACGCTGCTCGACCACGACCGCGACGGCGCGGCCGGGCTGTACAGCGTCGTGGGCGGCAAGCTGACCACCTACCGCCAGATGGCCGAGACGACCGTCGACGAGGTCTGCGACCGCCTCGGCGTCGACGCCGCCTGCGAGACGGCGACGGAGCCGCTGGCCCACGCCGACGATCCGGACCGACTGGATGAGCTGGTCGAGGCGTACGGCGGCGCGAACCCCACCGACGTGGACGTGGTCGACGCGCCGGCGGACGACTGATCCACGCCGGAGGTAGTCCCCGACGCCGCACGGGTTCGAGGCTGAACCGCGGGATTGAGGCGGCGGGCGCGCGTCCGATCGGTATGCCAGTCGCGACGGTCGGCGAGACGGCGACGCACGAAGTAACGATCACCGAGGAGACGATCGAGGCGTTCGCGGCCCTCTCGGGCGACGAGAACCCAATCCACCTCGACGACGAGTACGCCGCCGACACGATGTTCGGCGGCCGCGTCGCGCACGGAATCATCTCGGCCGCGGTCGTCTCCGCGGCGCTCGCGCGGCTCTCCGGCGACATCGTCTACCTCTCGCAGGAACTGTCGTTCGAGAAGCCGGTGTACCCGGGGGAGACGGTCGAAGCGAGCGTCAGCGTCATCGACGACATCGGCGGCGACCGGGTCGCGGTCGAGACGACCGCGACCGTCCCCGAGCGCGACGAGCGCGTCCTCTCCGGCGAGGCGACGGTGCTGTCCGTCCCGCACGGAGACAGCGACTGACCGACGGAGGCGGACGCTCGGCCGAGCCATTTTGTAAATGACGACGCGTCGAAGCGGTGGCGCGTGCCTCCGAGCGGGCGCCGGAGGCGACCGCGAGGAGTGCGCGAGGGAGTCGCGAACGCCCGGAGGGCGTGAGCGACGAGGCTGGGGAGGCGTGAGGTGCTGTGCGGGGCGGGAACTCAAAGGGGCAGCCGCGACGTAACAGTGTAAGTAATCGAATCGCCCGTCTCGGACGGAACCGCACAGAGATCAGTCGAGCCCCCTGTCTTGCGAGTTCTGGAGAACCGTGAGACGCTCCGCTGTTTACAAGCGGTCAGCCTCGCCACCGGATCACTGTCGCGGACCACGTGTACCCCGTCCCGGCCGCGAGCAGGCAGCCGAGGTCGCCCGGTTCGAGGCGCTCGGTCTCGACGCCACGTTCCAGCGCGAGCGCCTGGTCGACGCTCTGGACGTGGCCGAACTCGTCGAGGTAGTAGCCGTCGCTCCCCGGATCGAGGCCGAGCTCGTCGAGGACCCGCTCGTGGAACGACCGCTTCATATGGGTGAGCGCGACGAAGTCGAGGTCGTCGCGGTCGAACCCGGACCGTTCGAGGGCCGTGTCGGCGACCGAGAGGTACGCGGGCAGCGAGACGGGCCCGAGCCGCTCTTTCATCCCGTCCGGGTCGGGCACGTCGAGGGTGTGAAGCCCCTCGCGCACGGTCTCCTCGCTCGGCGGGCGCTTCGACCCGCCCGCCGGCATCACCACGTCGCCGGCGAACGAGCCGTCGGTCTGGGCCGCGCTGGCGCGGACGGTCGCCCGCGCTCGACCGTCGAAGCGATCGGCCTCGTCGTTGACCGATCCGCCGTCGGTCACCTCGACGACGAACGCGCTCGCGCCGCTGCCGAAGTTGAACATGAAGGAACTGTCCTCGTTGCCGTAGTCGACGAGGTCCTCCTCGCGGCTCGCGGCGACGAGCAGCGCGGTGTCGATCGGCTCGGTCTCCAGCTGGGCGGTCACCTGTCGGAGCGCGATCGGCGCGCCCGCACACAGCGTGTAGCTCTCGGTCGCGTACGCGTTCGTCGCCCCGAGTCGGTCGGTGATCGCCGCCGCGGCCGACCAGACGACGTGGTCCTTGTACTCGGATCCGTGGTAGACGACCACGTCGAGGTCGGCCGGATCGACGTCGGCGTCCGCGAGCGCGCGCTCGGCGGCCGTCACCGACATGTCGGTCGCGTGGTCGTCGTCCGGCGGACAGACGTGCTTCTCACGGACGCCCATCTTCTCGACGACGACCTCCTCCGGGATGCCGCTCTCGGCTGCGATGGCCTCGCCGGTGATCGTCTCGTCCGGGACGTACGTCCCCAGTCCGGTGATCGAGACGGTCATCCGTCTCCTCCGCGCCGCGTTCGGTCCGGTTCGCCGCGCCGCGTTCGGTTCGCTCCGTCGTATCGCGTGATATCGGTCATGTGTCGTGTGTCTACGTCGCGGTCCGTCGCGGGACGTGCGACGGAGGCCGCGGAGCCGCGGGCCCGCGACGCTACCGGAGGTAGCGCCGCAGGTGGTCCGGGAGCCGCTTCCCGACGGTGCCGCCGAGCCGGTCGCGTAGCGTCCCGAGGATGCCGTTCGGGACGAACAGCACGAACAGCACGAAGATGATCCCGAGGTACAGCGGGGCGCGCCCGTCGACCGCGGTGTTGACGAACAGCTCCACGCTGATCCCGAACAGATCCGCTTCGAGGACGCTCGCCGGGAGCTCCTCGCGCAGCAGCGTCGCGATCCCGCCGCTCTCGGTCGAGAGCACGTCCTCTAACCCCTGCGTGAACAGGGTCCCGTACACCGGTCCCGCGAGGGTGCCGAACCCGCCGACGATCGTCGTGATCAGCGCGTCGGCGGTGACGAGGAAGTAGAACGTCCCGTCGGGCGCGACGGAGCGCGAGTAGGCGGCGAAGATCCCGCCGGCGACCGCGCCGAAGAAGCCGCTGATGGCGAACGCGGCCAGCTTGAACCGGTAGGTCGCGTAGCCGACGGCCCGGGCGCGCTCCTCGTTCTCGCGGATCGCGATCATCACGCGCCCGAACGGCGAGTGGATGATCCGCTGCATCGCGAAGTAGCAGACGACCACTACGATCCCGAGCGCGTAGTACGAGACCACGGTCGCCGACAGGTCGATCCCGAGGCCGAGCAGGTTCTCGACGCTCTCGCCCGTGAGCCGCCCCACGTCGAGGCTCAGCGCGTCGACGAAGGGGACGCCGATGGCGAGCGCGTCGCCGCTCACCGTCGCGCCCTCGGTCGGGTTCGTCGAGACGTACCCCCACGAGCGGATCAGCTCGTAGATCACCTGCGCGAACCCGAGCGTGATCATCGCGAAGTAGACGCCCGTGAGCCGGAACGACACCGACCCGATGACGAGCGCGAGCAGGCCGGCCACCACCGCGCCGAGCAGGAGTGTGATCATGAACGGCGTCCCGCCCGGGATCCCCGGCACCTGCCCGTTCGCGGCGAGGACGACGAAGTAGCCGCCGGTCCCGAAGAAGGCGGCGTGCCCGAACGAGAGGTAGCCGGTGTAGCCGCTGACGAAGTCGAAGCTCATCGCGAACAGCCCCATGTACAGCACCACGACCATGAACGTGATCGCGGGGAGGAACGTCTCCGCGAGCGGCGCCGCCGGCGTCGCGAGCAGCGCCTCGTAGCCGAGCGGATACAGCAGGAACCCGACGATCACGGCCGCGTGAACCGCGTGGTCTCGCAGGTATTCGCGGAGGCCGCCGGTTGCCTTCGACGGCGGAACCGGATCCGTCTCGTCGACGGGAGCGTCCGATTCGTCGACGTGAGCGCCGGAACCGTCGACCGGTGCGCCCGCGTCGCCGACCGACCCGTCGGAGTCCGCCGGGGCGTCCGCGTCGACACCGGAGTCGGGGTCGCTAATGGCCTCCCACCTCCTCGACGCCGTAGAGCCCCTGCGGGCGGAGTATCAGCATCACCACGAGCAGGAGGAAGATGGTCACCTCGGAGAGGCCGGGGAAAGTGACGATCCCGGTGGTGAACAACCACGTCGTCACCGAGTCGGCGATCCCGACGATGCCCGCCGCGACGAGCGTCCCGGTGAAGCTCCCGAGCCCGCCGATGATCACGACGACGAACGCGTACAGCAGCACGTCGATGCTCAGGAGGACGCTGGGGCCCCAGATCGGGTCCCACATCAGCAGGACGCCGCCGACCGCGGCGAGGCCGGTCCCGACGCCGAAGACGACGGTGAACGCCTGCCGCACGTCGACGCCGAGCGCTTGGACCATCTCGGTGTCCTCGCTGCCGGCCCGGATGTAGAGGCCGTACAGCGTCTTCGTCAGGAACGCCCAGACGGCGACGGCGACGACCGCGCCGATAGCGACCTCGAAGAGGTACAGCCGCCTGACGCCGACGCCGAGCAGCTCGGTCCGCCCGAGCAGCACGTCGGGCGCGGTGCCCATCGGCGCCTGCCACTGCGGGTTCGGCTGGATCCCCCGGAGCGTCAAGACGATCCGGGCGACCTCCTCGATGATGAGCGAGACGCCGAAGGTCAACAGGATCTGGTAGGTAGGCGTCCGGTCGTAGATCGGCCGGATGAGCGTCACCTCCATCGCGCTGCCGGCCGCGGTGGTGACCGCGAACACGAGCGCCAGCGCGACGAAGAAGACGAGGATCGTCGCGACCGTCCCGGTGTTCGCCCCGACGAGCAGGACGAGAACCAAGCCGCCGAGGTACGCGCCGACCATCGCGATCGCGCCGTGCGCGAAGTTGAGCACGCCCATCAGCCCGAAGACAAGCGTCAGGCCGACCGCGATGGTGAAGTACACCGCGCCCTTGCCGATCCCCTCGGCGAGCACGCGAGTGGCCGTCTGGAGGCCGTCGACCGCGCCGCCGGTCGCGAGCAGCGCGCCCGGGTCGACGAGCGGGGCGACCTGCGCGGCGGTCCCCGCGAGCGGTCCGAGGCTCATGCGGTCAGGTACCTCCGGATCCGTTCGTCCTCGCTCGTGACGCCGGCGGTCTCTCCCTCCTCGACCACGACGCCGTGGTCGATGAGGTAGAAGCGGTCGGCCAGATCCATCGCCAGCCGGAAGTTCTGCTCGACGAGGACCATCGTCGTGTCCGCGGAGGCCGCGCGCAGCGCCTCCACCACGTCCTCGACGATCTGTGGCGCGAGCCCCTCGCTCGGCTCGTCGACGAGCAGCAGGTCGTTGTCGCCGAGCATCCCTCGGGCGATCGCGAGCATCTGCTGTTGCCCGCCGCTCAGGTCGCCCGCCTCCTTGTCGGCGAAGCGGTCGAGCGCCGGGAACAGCTCGTACGCCCCCGCGATCCGAGCGCCGGGATCGGCGGCCGAGTGGGCGGCGACGCGGAGGTTCTCCTCGACCGTGAGATGCGAGAATACGCGTCGTTCCTCCGGCACCCACCCCATGCCGCGGGCGGCGATCTCGTGGGGCTCCATCCCCGTCACGTCCGTCCCGTCGAACCGGACCGTCCCCTCGCGGGGCGGCGTGAGCCCGAGCGCGGTGCGGAGCGTGGTCGTCTTCCCGACGCCGTTCCGGCCGACGAGGGCGACGATCTCGCCCGCCTCGACCGACAGCGACAACCCCTGAAGGATGTGGCTCTCGCCGTAGTAGGTGTGGACGCCGTCGAGTTCGAGCGTCGTCACGGCGACTCACCCCCGGCGCGCACGCGTCGGCCGCCGTCGGCGGCCGCGTCGCCGTCCGAGCGCCCTCCCTCGTCGGCGGAGCGCTCTCGTCCGTCGGCGGATCCCTCGCGGCCGTACCCGCCGAGGTACGCCTCCTGAACGTCCTCGTCGCCGCGAACGTCCTCGGGCGGCCCGTCGGCGATCAGCTCACCGCGGTGGAGAACGGCGATACGGTCGGAGATGTCCATCACCACCTCCATGTTGTGTTCGATGAGCATCACCGAGTGATCCTCGGCCACGTCCTCGATCAGCGCGACGACCTCGTCGACGCCCTCGCTCGACACGCCGGCGGTCGGCTCGTCGAGCAGGAGCAGATCCGGGTCGCCGGCGAGCGCGACCCCGATCTCGAGGCTACGCTTCTCGCCGTGACTCAGGTTCTGCGTGACGGTCTCGGCCTCCTCGGCCAGCCCGATCCGTTCGAGGATCGCGGTCGCCTCCGCGTAGTGGTCCTCGAAGTCGGTCACGTTGCGCCACAGCTTCCACGAGTCGTTCCCGCGGCTCGCCTGCGCGGCGACGCGGACGTTCTCCAGCACCGACAGCGTCGGGAAGAGGTTCGTGATCTGGTACGACCGGTGGATCCCCGCGAGCGCCGTCTCGTCCGGCGAGGCCGTCGTGATGTCGATCGCGGAGCCGGTCCCGTCGGCACCGGCGGAGGCCGCCCCCGCGTCTCTGCCGCCCGATGGGGCGAACCGGATGCTCCCGTCGGAGGGCTCCAACACGCCCGTGAGCAGGTTGAAGAACGTCGTCTTCCCCGCGCCGTTTGGGCCGATGATCGAGCAGAGCTCGCCGGTCTCCAACGCGAAGTCGACGCCGTCGACGGCGGTGATGCCGCCGAAGCGCTTCGTGAGCCCCTCGGTCTCCAGCAGCATTACAGCGAGCAGCTCGCGTCCTCTTCGGGGACCATCACGTCCTCGGCGTCGAGCCGTTCGAGGGGCTGGCCGGGCATGATCGGCGCGCCCCAGGTGTCGGCGTACTCGTCGCTGGTCGGGACCGGCCACGCGACCGTCATCTGCGAGGCGGCCTGGTTGTTGTGTTCCTGGAAGGTGTACCCGTCCGCGCCCTTCGGCGTTTCAGCGACGGTCATGCCGCGCAGCGCCTCGGCGATGTCGGCGCCGTCCGTGGAGCCGGTCTCCGAGACGGCCTGCGAGAGCGCCGAGGCGGCGGTGAACGTCCCGGCGCTGAACAGGTCCGGCACGATGCCGTACGCGTCGATGTGTAGCTGCCGGAACTCCTCGTTGATCGAGTTCTCGTACTGGTTCCAGTGGTACCGGCTGGTGAACGGTCCGAGCCCGGCGTCCTTGATATCCTGCTCGGTGAAGCCCTCGCCCAGCGCCGACTCGATGGTCCCGCCGATGAGTTGCGTCGTCAGCAGGGCGGCGAACCCGCCGAACACCTGGACGTCGTAGGAGATCGCGGAGGTGAGGAACTGCGGCAGCGTGGACGCGGTGAAGCCGCCGACGACGCCCGTCGCGCCGTCCGACATCGCCTGTTCGAAGAGCCCGTCGAACTCGGAGTACCCGACCTCGACGAAGCGGGGTTCCAAGACCTCCACCCCGTTGTTCTCCAATACCTGAGTGTAGTTTTCCGCGACGCTCTGCCCGAACGCGTTGTCGGACGCGAACACCGCGACCGTGTCGATGTCGAAGTTCTCGGCGACGTACGTGCCGCCCGCCCGCGCGTCCATCGCGGTGTGCTCGCTCGCGCGGAACGCCATCGGGTGACAGAACTCGTCGCTCACCGTGATGCCGGCGTCGGCCGCCGGCCCGATCAGGTAGGGGATGTCCGTCTCGTCGACGACGGTGTTGATGAGCCGGCGCGCGCTGTCGGAGGAGGTCCCGCCGAACAGGATGTCGACCTCCTCTTCCAAGACGAGGTCGGTCGCGACGCTCTGGGCCGTATCCGGACTGAAGCCGGTGTCCTCGACGATGATCTCGTAGGTCGGGCCGCCATCGGGCTCGACCGTGTACGTGCCCGGCGTCGCCTCCTCGACGGGGTCGAGGTCGTGCTTGTACGCCAACCCGGAGTAGAACCCGCGGAGGCTGATCTGCCCGTAGTACTTGAGGTCGCCGGAGGTCGGCTGGAGCGCCCCGATCCGGACCGTCTCGCCGGAGAGGTCGCTGCCGTCTCCGCCGGAACAGCCGGCCAGCCCGGTGATTCCGGCCGCGCCGACCGCGGCGCCGGTTCGTCGCAGATACGCTCGCCGTGTGTGTTCGTCTCGCATACAGTGTTCGACACCGGACACCACCATGAAGGGCCGAGTTAAGATGTTAACAGACCGCGGGGTGTCGAGGGAATACGCCGAAAACGGGCGCCGAAACCGCGGTTTCCGAACGACGAGCCGTCGGTCCGACGACCGCGGCGCCTCGGTCGTGTCGCCGCGTCCCCGGTCTACTCCAGCCCGTCGAGCGCGGCGACGACGCTGCGGAGCAACTTCTTCTCGCCGCGGCGCATGTTCTTCGAGACGGCCGCGGTCGAGACGTCGAACTCGTCCGCGAGCGTCGACAGCGTCGCCTCGCGGGGCGACTCGAAGTAGCCCGCGTCGGCGGCCGTCTCGATGGTCTCGCGCTCGACGTCGGTCAGGTCGCGGCACGCGTCCAGCATCGTCGAGGCCGCGTTCGCGTTCCGCATCGTGTCGAACAGCGCCTCCATCGAGAGCTCGGACCGGTCCTCGACGACGAACTCGTTGCCCTTCTCTAAGTCGTGGAGCGCCGCTTCCGTCGTCGCCTCGTCGTCGAACCCGACCTGCCAGCGCTCGGACCCGTCCTCGATCAGGAACGGGCCCGTGATGTAGCCGCCGTGGTCGGTTATCGTCGACATCGCGTTCGTCTCCTCGATGACGGTCCGGATGATCGCCGTCCCGTCCTGCTTCGAGAACAGCCGGTACTCGGCCATGTTCTCGTGGTCGCGGAGGGCGGTGAGCCCCTCGCCGAGCTCGTAGCGGTCCGGCGACTCGACGAGCAGCCGCGTCTCCAGCTGCTCCGCCGCGGTGTCCAGCTGCCAGTGCATAGCGGAGAAGGAGACGTCGTGGTCCGCGGAGGTGTCGATGAACGGGCAGTCGAACTGCTCCATATCCATCGTGACGTCGAGCATGACACGACCTTATCCCCCGCGTATATAACGGTTGTTCCTGTGGAACGCTCGGTGAAGACTCAAAACCTTGTCTGGCACGTCATAACAGCCGTCGCCCCCGGTGTCTCGGTCGACCTCGTCACTGCGTACGCGCGACCCCTCGCAGACGCAGATTGCGCCCGAGGAGCCTGAAACGCTGTTTGATCGCGACCCCTCTGTCACCGATCGGGTCGCCGACCGACCGATCGTCTTCGAGACACGTCGGGCGAACACGGACAGTCGGGGCCCCACAGCCGATGCGCGAGGGTGTGAACGCCTTCCTTGAGGCGCTTGGCATCAGCTTCCGACGGGACGCACGAAGCCGCGGTCCACGGATCAACAAGCTCGACGGTCAACTTGATCGCGAGCAGAAGCCCCGCGGCGAGTACTACGATGATTCCTGAACGACCGGGTAGGTCGTGATCAGGGGGTACTGACAGTGTAGCTCGCCCGATACAGTGTCCCGTCGTAGACGACCATTGCCTCACTACCCGACAGGTCAACGAGATCAACCGATTCGGGGTCGCTATCAGAGGCGAACAGGCGCACAACGAGCGTCCGGTACGCCGATGACGCGTCGTCGATCGGCTGATCGTGGCCGTACTCTTGATCGATTGCCCCCTGAAGAATATCGTGTTGGCGGTCGGTGAGCGTCGACGCTTCGAGTTTTACGGCGTCCGTCCGAGACCGCGTAAGGACATCGGATACATAGGCCTCTTCTGAGGTGGCGACCGTCGAGCCTTCGAGTCTGTAGCTGTGTAAGCGCGTCTCGGTCACCTCGCCGGTAACCGAGAGCCGGAGCTGTCCGTCTCCGTAGCGGACGGTATCATACTCGGGAGTCGGAGCGACCAGCGACTCCGTTGGTCCGCTTGGTGTCGCCGGATAGACCAGTTCCCCATCGCCGGAGACGCGCCCTTCGGTCCGGGAGAGTCTCCGCCAGAGTTCGTTTATGAGACCGGTTCGGAGGGCGCTTCGATCAACCGCCGGGAGGGCATCGAAAGAGACCGTCTCATCGTCGTCGACCGAGGTCGTCGCCGGGACTGTCGCCTCGAATTCGATCAGATAGGCCATCGCCGGCGTATGCCCCGTCGTTTCGTGAGTGAGTTCGTAGAACGCTCCGTCCTGCTGGACGATCTCTCCTTCGGCAACCAGCGTGTCGGCAGCGGTATAGGACGCCGATCCGTCGTCGAGTACACGCCGAACAAGGGTGTGTCCGTACGGGCCGAGCGCACGAACTGTCACCGGCGTGGTGGTCCGCTCGGCGACGGTCGAGGGGGTCTGGGCGCGCAATGACAGCGATCCGATCTTGTCGTGCGCGGGCCCGAATATCGGTCTCACACACCCCGCGGTCGCGATGAGTCCGCTGGTCGCAAGGAGGGCACGACGTGTGGAGGACATACACCGGTTGTCTACTCCGAGTTTCAAAAAAAATTGTTACTGCTCACTCCGATCGAGGCGCTCTCCGCCCGCCAGCCCCGCTCCGCGCCGATCTCCTCGCCTCGCCTACTCGCCGAACCGCTCTTTCAGCGCCGCGCGGTCGATCTTCGACGGGCCGGAGGTCGGCATCTCGTCGACGAACGCCAGCGCCTTCGGGACCGCGTACCGGGCGACCCGCGAGGCGAGGTGCGACTCCACGTCGTCGAGCGAGAGCGACTCGTCGCCGACGAGTATCGCCTTCCCGACCGTCCCCCAGCGCTCGCTCGGAACGCCGATCACGACCGCCTCCTCGATCCGCGGGTGGTCGGTGAGCGCGTCCTCGACGCGGGGCGGGTAGACGTTCTCGCCGCCCGAGACGAACATGTTCTTCTTGCGCCCCTCGATGTGGTAGTAGCCGTCCTCGTCGACGCGCGCGAGGTCGCCGGTCGACACCCAGTCGCCGAACGTCTCGGCCGTCTCCTCCGGTTCGTCCCAGTATCGGTCCGCGGCGGCCGGCCCGGCGAGCTCCAGTTCGCCGACGGTGCCGTCGGGCACGGGACCGTCCTCGTCGACGACGCGCGCGTCGACCGCGAGCGCCGGGACGCCGACGCTCCCGGTCTTCTCCGGCGGGAAGTCGTCGGGCATCGCGAAGTTGTTCGGTCCGCATTCGGTGAGGCCGTACCCCTGCGATATCTCGACGCCGCGGTCCCGCCACGCGGCGATGACGCTCTCGCGGCAAGGGCCCCCGCCGCTCTTCACGAAGCGGAGCGAGGAGAGGTCTGTGGCGTCCCACTCGTCGTGGCGGGCCATCATCCGCAACACCGCCGGGACCGCGACGAGCGTCGTCGCCGACTCGCGCTCGACGTCGCGCAGGACGCGGCCGGGGTCGACCTCCGGGCTCAGGAGGATCCGCCCCCCCATCTGGAAGAAGGGGACCGTCAGCACGTTCCAGCCGCCGGTGTGGAACATCGGGAACACCATCGGCGTCACGTCGTCCTCGCGGAGCCCCCACGCGGTGATCGTGTTGAACGCGTTCCAGCGGATCGCGCCGTGACTGATGACCGTCTCCTTCGGCGTGCCCGTCGAGCCCCCGGTGTGTAAGAGGAGGTGCGGGTCCGCGAGCGACACGTCGGCGGTTTCGACGGGCGAGCCGTCCCCGGGCAGATCCCGCGTGTACGGGCGCCACGCGTCGTCGCCGTCGGTCGGGATCGAGCGGACCGCGGGCTCGACGTCCGCCCGCTCTAACGCGTCGATGACGTCGCCGCCGAACGGGGCCTCGACGAGGAGCAACTCGGGGTCGACGGTGCCCAACACCGCGGCGAGGTCGCGCTCCGCGAGGCGGTGGGAGAGCGGCGCCAGCACCGACCCGGTCTTCCCGGTCGCGAAGTACAGGTCGACGAGCTCGACGCGGTTCCGGGAGACGACGGCGACGCGGTCGCCCGCCTCGACGCCGGCGTCGCGGAGGAAGCGCGCGGTCCGGTTGGCGCGCTCGTCCAGCTCCGCGTAGGTGTACTCGGCGTTCGCGGCCGTGTCGGTGACGGCGACGCGGTCCGGCGAGAGCCGCGCGCGGCGGGCTGACAGCGAGCCGACCCAGTCGTACCCCCGGTCGCCGTGCGGGTGCGGTCGCGGGTCGGACTCGGCGCCGACCTCCTCCGTACGGTCGTCTCCCCGCGGATCGTTTCCGGTCGCCATCTCAGGCGACCCCGCCGAGGAAGGCCCGGATTCGGTCGTTGACGCGCTCGCGCTCCTCGATGAAGAAGAGGTGCGGCCCGCCGTCGAACAGGTCGACCTCCGCGTGCGGGAGACGCTCGGCGAGCAGCTCCGCGTTCTCGACCGGCAGCACGCGGTCCGCCGTCCCGTGGAGGACGAGCGCCGGGACGGACAGGTCGCCGATCCGGTCGCTCGCGTCGAACGCCGCCACCGCGGCCGCCTGCGCCTCGCGGCCGGTCGGGGTCGCGTCGCCCGTCAGCCGCCAGTCGACGATCCGGTCGACGAGTTCGGGCTCGCGGTCGTAGAAGCCGTCGGAGACCGCCGGCTCCATCAGGTAGCGGATCCGTTCGCGGGCGTCGGCGTCCTCGGGCGCGGAGAAGATGTGCTCTTGCACCTCGGGCGGGGTCGGTGCCGCGTCGTCGCCCCCGGGAGAGGTACACAGCAGCGTCAGCGAGGCGACTCGGTCGTCGGAGAGGGCCAACTCCTGCGCGATCATCCCGCCCATCGACGCGCCGCAGACGTGGGCCGCCTCTACGCCGCGGTCGTCGAGGACCGCGGCCGCGTCGGCCGCCATCTCGGCGACGGTGTACGGCCCGTCCGGCATGTCCGAGTCTCCGGTCCCGCGGTTGTCCGGCCGGAGCACCTCGTAGTCGTCGGCCAGCGCCTCGGCGAGCCACCGCCACATCCACCGGCCGTACCCGAGCCCTTCGAGCAGCAGCACGGTCGGTTCCCCGGGATCCCCGTCGACGGCGTAGTCTATCGTCACGCCGTCCCGTGTCACGGTTGGCATACTCGGATCGACCACGCCGTCCCTCATCAACCCGGGCGTTAACGTTTCAACCGTCTCCCGGTCGGACCGGCGCGAGCGACGCGGTACACACTCAAGTCCCTCCCGGGCGACCGCCCCGCATGGACGACGCCGCCTTCCTCTTCGTCTCGGCCGACGCCGCGCTGATCGCCGATCTGGCGTGGCAGGTTCACCGCGAGGGCCACGACGTGAAGTACTACGTCGAGGCCGAAAGCGACCAGTAGATCGGCGACGGGTTCGTCCCGAAGACTGACGACTGGCGCGCCGAGGTCGACTGGGCCGACGTGACCGTCTTCGACGACATCTGGGTCGGTTCCGGCGTCGGTACGTGCGAACCCGCCTAGGAACGACGCGAACAGGGGGAGGCCGTCGTCGGCGGGACGCCGAACACCGACCGCCTCGAAGAGGACCGCGGCTACGCGACGGAGGTGCTCGAAGACCACGGCGTCAACACGGTCGAACACCACGTGTTCCGCGAGTTCGACGCCGGTATCCAGCAGGTCCAACGGAACCCCGGATCTTACGTGATCAAACCGCTCGGCGAGGTACAAAACGTCAAGCGCCTGCTGTACGTCGGCGACGAGGACGACGGGGGCGACGTGGTCGACGTCCTCCGCGCGTACAAGGAGGCGTGGGGGAACCAGATGTAGGGGTTCCAGCTCCAGCGGAAGGTCGAGGGCGCCGAGGTGGTGATCTGCGGCTTCTTCGACGGGAACGAGTTTGTCGACCGCGTCAACTTCAACTTCGAGCACAAGAAGCTGTTCCCGGGGAACATCGGGCCCTCGACCGACGAGATGGGGGCCTCGATGTTCTGGGCGGGACGGAACAGGCTCTTTCGAGAGACGTTCGGGAAGCTCGAAGGGTGGCTCGCCGACGAGGGGTACGTCGGGAGCATCGACATCAACTGTATCGTCAACGAGACGGGGATCTACCCGCTGGAGTTCACGCCGCGGTTCGGATACCCGACGATCGCCCTCCAGGAGGAGTCGATCGAGTCGTCGACGGCCGAGTTCTTCCACGACCTCGCGCACGGCGACAAGCCCGAGCCCGACCTCCACGACGGCTACCAGATCGCCGTGCGAGTCGTGCTGCCGCCGTTCCCGTTCGACGACGAGCAGACGTACGACGAGAACTCGCGGAACGCCGCCGTCGTCTTCGACGCCGCGGACAGAGCGGGGATCCACATCGAGGACGCGAAGCGGGTCGACGGCCAGTGGCGCGTCGCCGGCGAGAGCGGGATGCCGATCGTCGTCACCGGGAAGGGAGAGACAATGGGGGCGGCGCGCAAACGGGCGTACGGGCGCATCGACGACGTCGTGATGCCGAAATGTACTACCGCGACGACATCGGCGAGCGCTGGATCGACGGCGACCGGCTTCAGGCGTGGGGGTACCTCGGCCCGTGACGCGCGGGTCGGTCCGACCGGCGCCCGAGACGGGGCCGCGAGGCTCCACGAGTTTTTAACGGTCCGGCGCAACTACACGTGGTATGCCGAAGTACTCGACGGGCGGCGGCGGCGGCGGCGACGACGGCGACGCGTGCGAGCTCTGCGGGCACGAGACCGCGGACCTCCGCAAGGCGACGGTCGCCGGCGCCAAGCTGCTCGTGTGTTCGAACTGCCGCCCCCACGACGACGCCGGCAACGCCCCCAGCGACCGCGGCGGTCCGAGCGGCGGGTCGCGGGGCGGGAGCCCCGGCGGCGCCGGCTCCGAGTCACAGCCGACGGAGAGCCGGAACAAGGAGCTCGCCCGGAAACAGGCGAAGATGTACGACTCCGCGACCGGCGACTCGAAGCGCTGGGAGGAGGAGGGGACGAGCTACGAGTCGGACCGGCTGCCGTACCTCGTCTCCGGCTACGGGGACGTCGTCACCGAGGCGCGGCAGGACGCCGGGCTGACGGTCGAGGAGGTCGCGGCCGAGTTGGAAGTCGACGAGGACGACCTCCTCGCGGTCGAGGACGGCCGGGCCGCGACCGCCAACGTCGGCGGCTCTGTCGTGCGCGCGCTCGAAGAGCGATTCGGGATCGACGTCGTCGACGAGTGACTCTGACCGAGACGCGCGGATGAAGGCGATCAAAGACAGCGTCCACGGGCACGTCCGGCTCGGCGACCTCGCCGCCGAGCTGGTCGACACCCCCGCGTTCCAGCGGCTGCGACACATCAAGCAGCTCTCCACGGTCCGGCTCGTCTACCCCTCCGCGAACCACACGCGGTTCGAACACAGCCTCGGCGTCTACCACCTCGCGGGCCGCGCGGTCGATGGACTCGGCGTCGACGGCGACACCGCCGCGCACGTCCGCGCCGCGGCGATGCTCCACGACGTGGGACACGGCCCGTACGGGCACCAGACCGAGGGGATCATCCGGCGCGCGACCGGCCGCGACCACGACGACGTGGGGTGGCTGCTCACCGACGCCGACCGCGAGGTCTGTCAGGTCCTCGAACGAAACGGGCTCGACCCTGAGCGCGTCGCCGGCCTCATCGACGGCGCGGGCGCGCTCGGCCCCCTCGTCTCGGGCGAGCTCGACGTGGACCGCATGGACTACCTCGTGCGCGACGCCCACCACACGGGCGTCCCGTACGGCACCGTCGACACCGGCCGGCTCGTCACGGAGCTCCGGCTGGTCGGCGGGGACGGGGCCGGCGGGTCGGCCGACCTCGTCTCGGATCCGGGCCACGCTGTCGACCTCGTCTTGGACGAGGGGAACGTTGCGACCGCGGAGAGTTTGCTCGTCGCGCGCTCGCTGATGAACGCCGTCGTCTACCGCCACCACGTCTCCCGCGTGGCGGGCGCGATGCTGGAGCGCGCCTGCGAGCGCTACCTCGACCGGACCGACACCGACGCGGCGGCGTTCCGCCGGATGGCGGACCACGACCTCCTCGTCGAACTCCGCGAGCGCGTGCCGGCGCTCGGCGAGCGCATCGAGCGGCGCGACCTCTACAAGCGGGCGGTGTGGGCGGGGATCGACGAAGTGCCAGCTGGCACGGTCGACGCGGGGCGCGCCGAGGAGCGGACCGCCGAACGCGAGATCGCGGACGCCGCGGGGGTCGACCGCGACGCGGTGATCGTGGACATTCCCTCGCGACCGACCCTCAAGGAGTCCGGCTCCGCCGTCGTCGTCGACGGCGTCCCGCAGCGGTTGGAGGACGCCTCCGAACTCGTCACCGGGCTCCGCGCCGCCGAGCGCCGCCGCTGGACGCTCGGCGTCTACTGTCCCGCGGAACGCGTCGACCCGGTCGCGACCGCGGCGCGGGAAGTCTTGGGACTGCGCGCGACGGAGCGGCCCGCTCCCTGACCCTCGCGGACAGCGACGCCCCGGGGTTCGGGCGCCGCGGCGTGCTCTCGCTTCCGCCGCGACCGCGCGCTCAGTTTCGCCACCCCTGATCGCTCACCGCCGGCGTCACTCCTCGTTCGGTCCCGGAACCGCCAACACGGGTCGGTCGGCGTTCAACACGAGCGCCTGCGTCGTGCTGCCGAAGACCACCTTGCCGGCCGGACTCCGCTTGCGCCCGGACACGCAGATGAGGTCTGCGTCGATGTCGGTCGCGGCCGCGAGGATCTCCTCGCCCGGATCGCCGCTGGCCTCGTAGTGGACGCAGTTCACGCCGGCGTCCTCCAGAATCTCCCGGGCGCGCCGCACCGTCCCGATCTGGTGGACCGACGCGCCTTCCGGGTTGTCTCGGAACACGTGACAGAGGTGCGCGGTCACCTCGTCGGGATCGCCCGGGAGGTCGATCACCGCCTCGGCCTGTGCGATCGCTCGCGGCTCGTCGTCGAGTCCGATGCCGAGCAACACGTCGTACATACGCGACACTTCGCACGGTCGCCTCATAAACCGTGCCACAGATTCGCGGCTGACGGGAGCCGACCGGCGGCTTCCGGCGCCGCCGCGGCGGGAGCGACACTCACAGCCTTTTACCGGTTGCCGCCGAAGCCGGACGCATGATCACGGTCAAGGACACCGTCCACGACCACATCGAGATCGACGGTGTCGCCGCGGACCTCGTCGACACCCCCGCCCTCCAGCGGCTCCGCCACGTCAAACAGCTCGGCACGGTCCAGCTCGTCTACCCCTCCGCGAACCACACGCGGTTCGAACACAGCCTCGGCGTCTACCACCTCGCGAGCCGCGCGCTCGACCACCTCGGGATCGAGGGGAAGCGCGCCGACCGCATCGAGGCGGCGGCGATGCTCCACGACGTGGGGCACGGCCCGTTCAGCCACAACCTCGAATCGCTCACCCACCGCCGGACCGGGAAGTACCACGACGACGTCGACGAGCTGCTCGCGACCGGCGCGGTCGGCGAGGTGCTGCGCGACCACGACCTCGACCCGGACCGGATCGCCGACATCGTCGCCGGCGAGGGGCCCTACGCCGGGCTCGTCTCGGGCGAGCTCGACGTGGACCGCATGGACTACCTCGTGCGCGACGCCTACCACACCGGCGTCCCGTACGGCACGATCGACACCGAGCGGTTCGTCCGTGAGCTGACGTTCGTCGAGCGCGGCGAGGTCGCGGACGGCGGGGAGAGCGCCGCCACCGACGGCGACACCCCGGACCGCCGCGGCCCGGAGCTCGTCTTGGACGAGGGGAACGTCCAGACCGCCGAGAGCCTGCTCCTCGCCCGCGCGCTGATGAACCCGGTCGTCTACACCCATCACGTCGCGCGGATATCGAAGGCGATGCTGCGTCGGGCCGCGAGCGAACTCCTCGACGCGACCGCGACGACGGCGGCCGAGCTGCGCCGGATGGACGACCACGACTTCCTCGCCGCGATCCGCGACTGCCCGGGGACCGCGGAGCTCTCCCGGCGGTACGACGAGCGCGACCTGTACAAGCTGGCGGTGTGGGCCGAGTACGACGACGTGCCGGAGCGGGTCCACGAGGCGGACCGCGCGGCCGAGACGGCGCTCGAACGCGAGATCGCCGCGGAGGCGGGCGTCGCCCGCGACCACGTGATCCTCGACGTGCCCCCCGAGCCGACAATGCGGGAGTCGACCGCGCGCGTCACCGTCAACGGCGAGATCCGGCGGCTGGAGCGCCAGTCGCCGCTCGTCTCCGCGCTCCGGACCGCCCAGCGCAACCAGTGGCGCCTCGGGGTGTACGCCCCGGCACCGGCCACCGACCGCGTCGGCCGCGCGGCCGCGGACGTGCTCGGCCTCGACCCGGACGGGCTCGTGACCGAGGTGCGCGGCGCGATGCCGACGACGCTCGACGAGTTCGAGTGAGGTTTATGCCGTCGCCGACCGATCCGCCGGCGTGACCGACGACCACCGCGAGAACCGCCGGCTCTGGAACGAGTGGAGCGACGCGTTCCAGGCGCTGTGGAACGCCGACACGGACGAGTCCGGAGTTCCGCCGGTCCCGACGCCCTTCGACCCGGACAGCCACGCGGCGGCCGGCTCGGAGTTCCCGCCGCCGATAGCGGGCGCGGACGTCGTCGAACTCGGCTGCGGCGGCGGCCAGGGGAGCGTGGGGACGGCGCTGGCGGGCGCCGACCGCGTGGTCGGCGTCGACATCGCCGAGGGGCAGCTCGATCACGCGCGCCGGCTCCGCGACTACTACGGCGTCGACGCCCGGTTCCTCCAGGGTGACGTGACCCGGATCCCGCTCGCAGACGACGCGTTCGACGCGGCGTTCTCCGAGGCGGCGTTCCAACTCGTCGCGGACCTCGACGCCGCGGTGCGCGAGGCGCGTCGCGTCCTCCGGCCGGGCGGCGCGTTCTACCTGTCGGTGATGCACCCGTTCCGGGAGCTGATCGACCCGGAGACCGGAACGATCGACAGGGGGTATCACGCGCCGCCGCGGCGGGAGATCGAGATCGACGAGTCGTACGATGCCGACCTCGTCGCCTTCGACCGGTCGGTCTCCGAGCTCCACCGCGCCCTCGTTGACGCGGGGTTCGACGTCGAGCGCGTCGTGGAGCCGGAGCCCGCGGGCGGCGAGACGACGAGCGAGGGCGACGCCGCGTCGGCCGCCGAGCCACGGGCGCTCCTCCCGGACACGCTCGGGTTCTGGGCGCGGCTCGACGCGCCCTGACGCCCCTCCTCGGAGGTGCCGCCGCTCGGTGCCGCTCCCACGACGTTTTCCCCGCGGCGCGACGAGCCTCCGGTATGTATCTTGAAGGGACGATCCTCGTCGGCCCCAACTTCGAGCCGGTCGAGGGCCGGGTCGTCGTCGCGGACGGCGAGGTCGTCCGGGTCGAGGAGGCGACCGTCGAGAGCGACGACGTGATCCTCCCGGCGTTCGTCAACGCGCACACCCACATCGGCGACTCGATCGCCAAGGAGGCGGGCGCGGGCCTCTCACTCGACGAGCTGGTCGTGCCGCCGGACGGGCTGAAACACCGGCTCCTCCGGGCGGCCGACCGCGGGCAGAAGGTGGCCGCGATGGCGCGCACGCTGCGGTACATGGAGTCGACCGGCACGGGGACGTTCCTCGAGTTCCGCGAGGGGGGCGTCGACGGCGTCGCCGCGCTCCGCGACGCGGTCGCCGGAGCGGGCGTTCCGTTCGGCGAGCGGGCGATCGACCCGGTGGTCTTCGGGCGCGACGACCCCGACGTGCTCTCCGTCGCTGACGGGTACGGCGCCTCCGGCGCCCGCGACGCCGACTTCGACGCGGTCCGGACGGCGACGCGGGACGCAGGCAAGCCCTTCGGGATCCACGCCGGGGAGCGCGACGCCGACGACATCAACGCCGCGATGGACTTAGCGCCCGACTTCCTCGTCCACATGGTCCACGCCGAGCCGATCCACCTCGAACGGCTCGACGACCGCGGGACTCCGGTCGTCGTCTGCCCCCGGTCGAACCTCGTCACCAACGTCGGCGTGCCGCCGATCCGCGAGCTGAGCGAGCGAACGACCGTCGCCCTCGGCACGGACAACGTGATGACCGACTCGCCCTCGATGTTCCGCGAGATGGAGTTCGCGGCGAAGCTGTCCGACCTCCCGGCCCGAGCGATACTGCGCATGGCGACGGCCAACGGCGCGGAGATAGCCGGGGTGGACCGCGGCGTGATAGAGCCCGGTGCCGACGCCGATCTGCTCGTCCTCGACGGCGACTCCGACAACCTCAGCGGCGCTCGCGACCTCGTCCGCGCGGTCGTCAGGCGGGCCGGACAGGCAGACGTCTCGCGGGTCGTCATCGGCGGCAGGCAGGTCGTCCCCCGCGACGACTGAATCGCGCTCTCGCCTTCCGCCGCGACTCCTCGCTCGCTCCGCTCCCGGTCCGATTCTGCACCGCGCCGACGGGATGAAATGGCTTCCGAGCGTACGACCGCGCGATGACGACGCTCTCGTTGCTCGCCGGACTCGCGCTTGGACCGATCGTCGGTCTCGTCGCGACGCTCGCGATGGATCAGGTGATGCCTCGGCTCCCCGAGGGGACGACGGCCCCGAAGGTCGCCGCCGGCGTGCTCACGGACACGCCGGTCGACGACGCGCCCGAGCGGCTGGCGACGTGGGTCCACTACGTCGCCGGCGGCGGCTCCGGCCTGCTGTTCGTCGGGCTGGCGGCCGCGACCGGGTCGCTGCTCGGTCTCGGTCCACTCGTGGCCGTCGCGGTCGCTGGGGTCGTCCAGCTCGCGCTGATGGTCGGCTTCTTCGCGCTCGTCCCGCTGCCGCGCGCGTCGGGGCTCCCGCGTCAGCGGCTCGGTCGGGTCCGGCGCGACTGGGCCGTCTCCGCGGCGGCGTACGTCGTCGTCGCCGCCGCGATCGTCGGGGTCGCGACCGGGATCTGAGCGGCGGTCGCCGGCGGCGACGCGGCGGCCGCGTCCCGGGAGAGAAACGGTTTAGTCGCTGGCTCCGGCCGGATCGGGTATGCACGCAATCACTCGATCCGGGTGGATCGAGGTCATCTCGGGGTCGATGTTCTCGGGCAAGACGGAGGAGCTGCTCCGCCGGCTCCGGCGGTCCGAGATCGCCGGCCAGTCGGTCGCCGTCTACACGCCCGCGATCGACGACCGCTACGGCGAGGCGACGATCGGGAGCCACACGGGCCGGCAGTGGGAGGCGACCGTCGTCGACAACGAGGGGGACGGGCCGCTCGACATCCTCGACGACGACCCCGCCGAGGTCGTCGCGGTCGACGAGGCGAACTTCTTCTCGGACGCGCTCGTCGAGGTCTGTAACGCCCTCGCGGACCGCGGGAGCCGCGTGATCGTCTCGGGCACCGACCAGACGTTCCGCGGCGAGCCGTTCGAGCCGCTCCCGCAGCTCATGGCGACCGCCGAGTACGTCGACAAGCTCCAGGCCATCTGCTCGGTCTGCGGCGAGCCCGCCTCTCGGAACCAGCGGCTCATCGAGGGGGATCCCGCCCACGTCGACGACCCGACGATACTCGTCGGCGCCGAGGAGTCCTACGAGGCGCGGTGCCGCGACTGTCACGTCCTCCTGACCGGCGACCGCCCCGACGCGGAGCGACCGTTCGACAGCCCGGAGGCGGACTCCGCGAACGACTGAGCCGGTCCCGCGACGCCGCCCCCCGACGGTGGGGACGAACCGCGGCTCAGTCGGGCCCGTTCGCCAGCCGATAGGCCCAGAGGTGGCCGCCGCCGTCCGGCAGATCGATCGGTCGGTACGTCCGAATCAGCGCGGTTCCGTCGGCGAGCGCCAGCCGCTCGTCGTCGACCGGCTGCCGGGCGTCGACGATCCGCTCGATCCCGTCGACGAACCCCTCCGGATCGGCGAACCGCCTGCTCAGTTGGACGGCGAGTTCCCGGCAGTCGCGCCCGGCGGCGGCCTCCGGGTCGCCGTCGATGTCGAACAGCTCGTACACCCGCTCGTTCGCGCGTATCACGCGCCTGTCCCCGTCCTCGACGAGCATCCCGACGGGGAGCGCGTCCAGCGCGGTCGACAGGACGGCGTTCGTCCGCTCGATCTCGCGCTTCCGGGCCTCCGCCTCGGTGACGTCCTCGAACTGTGAGAAGACGCCGATCACCGCTCCGTCCTCGTCGGTCACCACCTGGTTGTGCCACGCGCAACGGATCCGCTCCCCGTCGCTGCGGACGTTCTCGTTGACGCTCTGGTACCCGCCCTTATTCGCGAGCAGGTCGCGTTCGAGCACCGCGACGTGTCGGCGTTCCGTCTCGGGAACGAACGGGAGCCACGTCCCGCCGAGGAGTTCGGACTCCTCGTAGCCGAGGATCTCCTCGGCGGCGGGGTTCACCCGAACGATCCGGAACTCGTCGTCGTACTCGATCGTTCCCAGCGGTGACTGGCCGATGAACCGCGACAGCCGCTCCTGGCTCGCGGCGAGCGCGGCCCGCGACCGGTGTTGGTCGACGGCGTTGCGGACGCGGTTGGCCAACACCTCGTACTGGTCGTTTCCCCCGCGCTTCTGGATGTAATCGGTCGCGCCGACGGAGATGGCCTCGCTCGCTATCTCCTCGCTCCCCTTCCCGGTGAACAGGACGAACGGGGTGTCGACGCCGTTGTCGCGGGCGCGCTGGAGGAAGGCCAACCCGTCGGTCTCGGGCATGTCGTAGTCGGAGACGACGCAGTCGATCGGCGCCGACTCTAGCGCGTCGAGGGCGTCCTCGACGCTCGTCTCGGAGCTGACCTCGAACGTCTCGTCGATCCGTTCGAGATATGTCGCGGTCAGATCGAGGAAGGCCGGGTCGTCGTCGACGTGGAGGACGCGGACCGTCGACGGGTCGTCCGACTTGGGGTCCGCTGGAGGCCCCGTCATGCGCACTCATACCGCGACCTGCGCAATATACGTTCGGATCCGTTTATCAAACGGTTCGGGCGGGCGGTCGGCTCACTCCGCGGCCGCTTGGTCGTCCCCGTGCCCGCCTGCGATCGCCGGGTCGGATTCGCGCTCGTCCGCCGCCGTCGAGTCGTCGACCGGGAAATCCCCGTCCGCGGTCGCGAGCCGGAACAACCCCACGAGCGCGCCGGCCGCAATCAGCGTTCCCTCGACCTTCGCGGCCGCGTACACCCACTCGCGCGGCTCCGCCTCGCCGGCGTTCCGGTAGAGCGCGCGGGTCCAGAGCGCGACGACGCGGCGCGGCGCGACGGCCTCGATCAGTCCGCCGAGTCCGGCCACCAACAGCAGTAGCGCTTTCATACACCCCCTTCGTCGGGGGCCCTCAAAAGCGGCCCGGGGACTGCGGCGTCGTTCGGCGTCGGTCCCTCAGCCGTCCGCTACCGGCTCAGCGGCGTCGAGATACCGCCGACAGGTCGCGGCCGCCCACTCCCGCACCGCGGCGTCCCTCGTCCACAGCAGGGCGGCGACCCCCGCTCCGTCGATCAGCCCGACGGCCGCGCGGTCGTCGGCGAGGACGACCGCGATCGGGGACTCGCCCTCGTGGCGGTACGCGTTGACGCCGCGGTCGGCGAGCGCGCGGCGGACGACCGCCCCCGTCGTTCCGGTGAGGCGGTCGGCCGCGGAACCGGTGAACACGACGCGGCCCTCGCTCGGCGCGGTCGCGTCGTCGGCGGCGCCGGATTCGTGCGCCTCGTCTCCCGCCGATAGCGACGCGTTCAGTCGTCCGGCGAGGTCGGCGTCGAACCGCGGCACGACCGCGACGACGCTGTCGGACCCACCGATCAGCTCGGCGAGTCGGCCCACGGGCGTCGGCGAACCTTCCGGCTCGTCGGCGCCGTTCGCCGAGCCGCTCGCGCGTTCGACGATCGCGGTCCGATCGCCGAGGCCCGCGGGGTCGCAGTCGACTGCGCGCGCTACGATCGACCGGAGGACCGCCGCGGGCGACGCGGAGCCGTCGTCGCTCACGCGTCTCGCTCGTCCGCGGCGGTCGCGTCGCTCTCGCCGCCCGGCCACCTGTCCGGCGCGTCCGGGCGCGTCGGGTACGACTGCCGGCCGCCGCTCGCCTTCCGCGCGAGCAGCCGCGCGGTGGCGCGCCGGCGGTCGTCCGGGCGCTCCGCCGTGGTCTCGTCGTAGTAGCGCACGCTCAAGGCCAGTCCGGCGCGGAGCAGCTCGTTGGCCGCGAACCGGTATCGGTCGTCGCTCGGTCCCGACGGCGACGGGTCCGCCGACCGGAGGTGCCCCTCCACGAAGAGGTAGCCGCCCGGCGCGAGCGCCTCGACGAGGTCCGCGAACCGATCGAGCGCGTGGAAGAAGCTCATCGTGATCACGTCGTACGCCTCCGTCGGGAAGCCGTACGTCGAGACGTCGGCGCGGACCGCCTCGATCCGCTCGCCGATCCCGCGCTCGGCGGCGCGGTCGCGGACGACGCGGAGCCCCTCCGCCGACGCGTCGAGCGCGTCCACCTCGCGTCCGCGGTCCGCGAGGAACACGGCGTTGCGGCCGGTCCCCGCAGCCACGTCGAGCGCGCGACCGTCGGGGAGCGACGGCTCGTAGGCGCGAAGCACGAGGGACGGCTCCGGCGCGCGCGGGTACTCGCCCGACGCGAACCGCTCGTCCCAGTCGGTGTCGGTCACGGGCGCCCTTCGCCGCGCCGCGGCGTAAACCTCAGGGGCGTCTCGCCCGGACTGCGGGTATGAACGAGACCGAGGCCCCCGCCGAGCGACTGAACGCGCTCCTCGGCGACCGCGACGAGACGCTCGCGACCGCGGAGTCGCTCACCGGCGGGCTGGTCGGATCGCGGGTGACGGACGTGCCGGGCGCGAGCGCCTACTTCGACCGCGGCTTCGTGACGTACACCTACGACGCGAAACGCGAGCTGCTCGCCGTCTCCCGCGAGTCGCTCGACGCCCACGGCGCCGTGAGCGACCCCGTCGTCCGCGAGATGGCGGCGGGCGCCCGAGACCGGGCGAACGCGGACTGGGCGGTCGCGACGACCGGCATCGCCGGCCCGACGGGCGGCACCGACGAGAAGCCGGTGGGTCTCGTCCACTTCGGCGTCGCGCACGCCGCCCCGTGGGGAACCGGGGAGTCGTTCGTCCGGACCGAGCGGGCCGTCATCGACGGCGACCGCGACGCGGTGAAGCGGGGCGCCGCCGAGCGCGCGCTCGACGCGCTCGTCCGTGCGATCGAGGACGCCGACGGCTGAGCGACTGGGGACGCCGACGGCTGAGCGACCGAGGACGCCGCTCTCCTCGTCGTCGAGACGGTGTCCCGGCGATCGTCGGTGCCGGTGACCGTCGTCCGGTGAAGCGTTCGCGCCGTCAGTCGATGTAGGCGTTCCCGACGACGGCGACGAGCAGCGCCGCGATCACGATCCACGTGAGCGGTTCGACCGCGAGGAGGCGGAGCGGCCGCGCGGCCGACTCGCCGAAGCCGAAGAGGGCGCCGCCGGCGAGCGCTACCGCCAGCACGAGCGCGCCGACGATTCCGGCCACGCCGAGCAGCGCCCGGTCCGACGAGTCCATGGCGGCGATCCGCGCGGGACGTATATAAACGGATCCCGAACGCGAGACAGCGGTCGACGCGCCGTCGGGAAGGCGGCGGGCGTGAAAACCCGCACCGCCGCGTCCGGTGTCAGTGGAGGTACTGGAAGGCGATCTCGGTGTCGTCCGACAGCTCTCGCTCCGTCCGCCACTCCCCGAGTTCGGTCGCGACGCGGCGCCACTCGACCGACTCCGACGGGATGGCCCCGACGAACCGGTCGAGTATCTGCCCGGCGTCGGCGTCGAGTTCGGCCGGCGTTATCACGAGGGTCTCGTCGCGGATCCCCCGCCCGACGCGGAGCCGGATCGCGTCCCCTTCTCGGATCTCGTGGTAGAGGTCCCTCGCGACCTTCCGGTCCGGGTGGTCGTACCTGAGGTCCTCGACCGCGTGGTGGAGCAGCCGCTGGACGGCGTCTCGGTCTCGGTTGTCGAACAGCGGGAGGGTCCGCCGGAACTCCCCGTCGCCCGTCGACTCGCTCATGGCGCCTCGTGGGACCCGTCGTCGCATAACGTCACCGGTGGACGCTGCGGGTGAGCGCGAAGATGAACAGGCCGATCATGAACGCGCCGACGAATCCTTCGGTGGCGGCGAGGAAACTGCCCGCGAAGTTCGGAACGGTCGCCGTGGGGCCGAATATCAGCGACGTGAACGACTGAACGCTCAACAGCCCGTATCCGAGCGGCGACGCGAACGGCGGGTCTGTGACGACCGCGGCGAAGAGCGCCGCGTAGACGACGACGGTGACGAGCGAGAATCCGATGGTGCGGCGCGGCTTCTCGCCGTACCCGCACGTGGCCGAGAGCGTGAGGTTCACCGCGACTAAGAACAGCAGTTTGAGCCGGCTGCGAAGCGACTCCTTGTGGGCGAACGCCCGGTCGACGTGCGTCCGGCGCCGGTAGTACATCTCCTTGATGAAAAACCGGGAGGCGGACTGGCTGTCGCCGACGCGCTCGGCCCCGTTCTTCGCCTTCAGGTACGTCACTTCGAGGTCCGACGCCTCGCCGTCGGCGAGCCAGCCCGCGAGCCGGCTTCGAACGCCGCCTCCGTCGGCCGGCTCTCCCGGACCCCCGCCCGATTCGTCGGCGGCGCCGCCGTCCGCGCCGGGCGCCTCGTCGGCGTCGTCCTCGATGGCGAACCGGTCCGCTTCGAGGCTGTACGTGTCGTCGACCGTCCCGCGGAACGTGTGTAACACCCACTCCGGAGCCAGCACGTACCGGTAGTTGGAGAAGTCGAAGCCGTCGAACTCGGTCCGGTAGAAGAGGAACCGCTCGAAGACGCCCTCCGAGTCGGCCATCTCGATATCCACGTCGCCGACCCTGCTCCGTCGGAGGTTGTAGTACACGGCGGCCCCGTTCTCCTGGACGAACCGGCCGCCGTCGACCGTCGTGCGCTCCAGGTTGATGGTGACGTCGCCGCCGGCCGTTCGCACGTTCTCGAACCGCGCCCGCTCGAACGTCGACTCCCGAAGCGTCGCGCTCGATCTGAACGTCGTCTCGACGAAGTGGACCGTCCCCCGGAACGCGGCGCTCCGGAAGTCGCCGTCGCCGACGAACGTCGCCCGCCCGAAGAAGGCCTCGTCCGTGAACTCGGCCTTCAGGAACCGCGCCGTGTCGGCGAACGTGGCATTCCGGAAGTCGCCCAGCCGGTCGAACGTCGACTTGTAAAACGACGCGTAGCTGTTGAAATCGACCGCCTTGAAGTACGTCGCGCCGCCGAACCGGATGTACGACAGCACCGCCTCGCCGTCGAACGTCGCGAACTGGAACTTCGCCTTGTCGCCGAACTCGGTCTCGGTGAACGACGCCTCGGAGTCGAAGTCGGCGTTCTGGTAGTGCGCGGGCTGCGCGAAGCTCGCCTTTTTAAACAACGCCTCGGCCGCGAACGCGCAGTTCATGAACACCGCGGCGTCCTCGAACTCGCACCGGTTGAACCGGCTCGTCCCGCCGAACTGGACGGTGCGGAAGTCGGTCCTCGCGTGGAACCGGCTGGCGGTGAAGGTCACGTCCGACCGGAACGCCGCGCGCTGGAACAGACACGCGCCCCGCCACGCCGACTCCTCGAACGAACAGGGGGCGCGGAACCGGGCCCGGTAGAAGTCGGCCACGTCGCCGAACCTGACGCGGTCGAAGCTCGCCGGCCGGGCGAACGTCGAGCCGCCGAACCGCGCGCTGTCCTCGAAGTCCGTCCCGTCGAAGACGGCGTCGCCGCGGAACGTCGCCCGCTCCGCCGACACGTCTTCGCCGAACTCAGCGTCGGTGAAGTCGGCGGCACCCTCGACCCGTATCTCGTCCATCAGGAGCGGCTGTCGGAGGACGGTCTGCTCCGCGAGGAACTCCCCATAGACGGTGACGTGCCGGAGGTCGATCGGGTGGTTGGTCACCCGGTCGAGGACTCGGTGTGAGACGTCGATCGTTCCGAACTCGGCCCCGACGAACCCGAGCGACGACGCCTCGCCGGTCGCCAGCTCCGACACCAGCGATTCGCACACCGACTCGTCGTCGATGCCGAGCTCCGCGCGCCGAGCGGGAGAGAGGTGGAACCGACAGCGGTCCGTCTCTCCCTCCGCCTCTCGGGGACAGGACCACCTCTCGTCGAGCGCGGCCGAACGACCGTGTTCCTCCTCCCACGCCACCGGGTCGAAGCTGTACGCACACGTTCCGACGGACACGACGTACCGGGCCGACGACAGCGCGGATAGTAAAACTACCTCACAGCACCGCCCGACGCAACCGCCGTCCGGCTAGAGGATGGTGTACGACGTCACGGTGTCGCCCCCGACGGTCACGTCGACGGTGATCCGATCGCCGACGGTCACGTCGGCGTAGGTCCCGGTCAGAGGTTTGCCGGGCACCTCCTTGCTGAACGCGTTGACCGAGACGTGGGCCATGTTGCGGAAGTTCGCGAACCCGGACTGGTGGATGTGCCCGCTTATCGTGCCGCGTCCGGACCCGAGCCCCTCGATGACGCGAAGCGTCTCCTTTCGGTCGGAGAGGAACGCGCGCTCCGGGTAGTGTCTGAACCAGTCGTTGTCCGAGATGTCGAAGGTCCCGAGCGGGTGATGGCTCAGGAAGAGCGGGTCGTCGTACTCCGCGCAGACGCCCGCCAGCCACTCGCGCTGGTCGGACCCGAGCTCGCCGCGGGCGCCCGGCGTCGCCTCCTTCGTCGAGTCGAGGTAGACAATCGGCACGTCGTCGGTCTCGATCACGCCGTGGAAACGGTCCTGGCCGAGCAGCGACGTGAGCTCCGCGCGCGTCAGCGTCTCGACGTCGTGGTTCCCCAGCAGATACGTGACCGGGACCGGCGCGTCCGCGAATATCTCGCGGACCCGTTCGACGTTCGCCTCGTCGACATCGGCCGAGCCGTCGTCTTCGATCAGGTCGCCCAACACGAAGATCCGGTCGAACGCGTCGGCGGAGACGGCCTCGAGCGCGTCGCGTAGCTCCCGCTCGATCTTGGCCGCGTGGCCGCTCCGCATGTGGACATCGGGAAACAGCGCGAATCGACCCATCGGTTACCAATGAGTCGACGCACCGCGGTCAAATAACTACGGATCGGCGCTCGCCGCGGGGAAAACGCCTCGCCGTCTCGGCGCCAGATCGCGTCGGGGAGTCGCCGCCCGACTCCTCAGAGAGTCGACGGCGTCCAGCAGAGCCAGGGCAGGGATTTGAACCCCGGAAGTCTCGATTACAAGTCGAGTGCATGAACCACCCATGCTCCCCTGGCGCGTGCGGCCGTACTCGGTCCTCCTATGAGTGCGTGTCGCTTTCCGCGAACCCGGCCGGAGTCATCGGCTTTCCTGATCGCCGCCGCGCTCGTCCTCGTCTTGGGGGTCCAGTGACTTCGTCAATTCCACGCGGTGGAGGCCGTAGCCGCGGTCCGCGTAGAACGCACGGGCGCGGTCGTTGTCTGCCAGCGCCTCTAGCGCCACGCGCTCGGCGCCCGCCTCGACGAGCGCGCGCTCGGCCGCGTCGAGCAGCGCCGCACCGACCCCCTCGCCGCGCCGGTCCGGTCGCACGAAGAGGTTGCTGACGGTTCCGCGGACGGCGTCGCGGTCGTAGTCACCGCGTTCGAGCGAGAAGCCGACGAACCCGACGGGGTCCGGATCGCCGGCGTCCGCTTCGGCCGCGGCTTCAGGGTCGCGAGCGACCAGCAGGTCGCCGGTAACCACCGACTGCGCGACCCACTCGCGGACGGTCGCGCGGTTCGCCTCGCCGCGGAGCGTGGCGCCGTACTCGCGCTGCCCCGCGGCGAGCGTCACCCACATGTCGGTGACCGGGTCGACGTCGTCGGCGGTCGCCGGCTCGATCCGGGCGTCCGTCTCGGCCATACGTTCGCGTTCGGCTCGCGACGTGTTGAGACTGCCGGCCGATGACTCGGCCTCGCCGTTGGCGCATCGAACGGCGGCCCAGCGACTCAGACCTCGCGGCAGTTCGGGCAGACGGCCTGCCCGTTCGCGGTGACGAGGTCGGGGACGAGCGCGCCGCAGCTCTCGCAGACCCCTTGCGTCGAGCCCTCGCTCGGCGCACCCGTCACCGGGTCGACGTCGTCTTCGCTTCCGGAGGGGCCGTCTCCCGAGGCGGCCGCGGCGGGCTCCGATGCCGTGGCCGGGTCCATCGTCGCCGCGGCGCTCCGCTCCGCGTCGGAGTCCGCCGCGGCCGCGGTCGACAGCACGGTCTCCTCCGGGTGGGGGTCGCCCGTCGCGGGTTCGTCACCGAAGCCGTCGGCGCCGGCGCCCGTCCGCGGCGCCCCCGCGGCGAGCGCGTCGCCGTCCGTGACGACGCCGACCGCCTCCCCGTCGTCGACGGCGACGACTCGGTCCGTCCCCTCGGCGACGAGCCGCTCTTCGAGCGCGGCGAGCGAGTCGTCCGGCGAGACCGTCGGCAGCGGCGGACTCATGGCCGCGCCGACCGTGGACGGCGGCCCCTCGGGCGACTCCCCGCCGTCGCCCGCCTCCAGCAGCACCTCAAGCGCGTCGCGGGCCTCCAGCCGTCCCACCGGCTCGCCGCCGCGCACGACCACCAGACAGTTCGTCTCCTCTTCGACCAAGAGCGCGGCCGCCTCCGGCAGCGCGTCCGACTCGCTGACGCCGAGGAACTCGCGGTGCATCACGTCATGAACCGTGGTGTCTGTTCGCATACGTCTCGGATCCGCTCCGACCGGCTAAAAGGTGCCCCCGGTAGCGTTTTATCCGTGCCCGGCCTACGCTTGCGATCGGTTCGCATATCCGGCGGAGCGAGTCGCGTCCGGACGCCCTGCGGGCGCGCCCCGCCGACGAAAGGGAGCGTTCAAACCCTCCGACGTTCGAACTGGGACATGGCCATTCCCTCGTTCGTGATCGGGATCGCGGGGGGGACGGGCGCCGGGAAGACGACGGTCTCCCGGCTCGTCACCCGCGACCTCGGCGACAGCGTCACCCGGATCCCGCTGGACAACTACTACGAGGACCTCTCGCACCTCGAGTTCGAGGAGCGCAAGGAGGTCAACTACGACCACCCCTCGGCGTTCGAGTGGGAACTCCTCAGGGAGCACCTCGAAGCCCTCCTGGAGGGCCAGTCCGTCGAGATGCCGCAGTACGACTTCGAGATTCACAATCGGAAAGACGAGCGGATCACTGTCGAACCCACCGACGTCATCGTGCTGGAGGGCATCCTGGCGCTGTACGACGAGGACATAAACGACATGATGGACCTGCGGCTCTTCGTCGAGACCGACGCCGACGTGCGGATCCTGCGCCGGATCCGCCGGGACGTGATCGACCGCGGCCGCGACCTGGAGGGCGTCATCGACCAGTACCTCTCGACGGTGAAGCCCATGCACGAGCAGTTCATCGAGCCCTCGAAGAAACACGCCGACGTGATCATCCCGGAGGGCGCCAACAGCGTCGCGGTGAACCTCTTAGAGGAGAAACTGCGCGCCGAGGTCGAGGGCGACGCGGTCAGGAGTTGGGAGCGCGGCAGCCTCGAATCGGAGCTGGGCGAGAAGCGCTCGCTCGACATGGACGGCGACGATTAATCAGTTCGAAACGGTGGGTCTCTGGGCGTGGACGCCGGAGCGACAGTATCTGTCGCCGAAGCCCGTTCGTTTGCTTATAAACCGCTGCTCGTAGATCGACGCTGAACACTTCCAAAGCCCCAGCCGCGAGGACGCCGTACGCTCGCTGCGGTCCTCGTCGCTCGTGTTGCTCGCTCCTGCGGTCCTTACGTCGCCTACGGCGTCCTCGCGGCTGCCCCTTTGAATCCCGTCCCGCGACCGCACCTCACGCCTCCCCAGCCTCGCCGCTCGCTCCCTCCGGTCGCTCGCGGCGTCCCTCGCGCGTGCTCCTCGCGGCCGCCTCCAGCGGCCACTTGGAGGCACGCGCCACCGCACGGTCATTTACAAGCGATCGTCGCAGCCGCTCACGGGCATTTAACCGTCGTATCTCGACCGTTCCGGCTCATCGCCGCCGGCTCGCCACCCGCTCCTCGGCGGTCTCGGCGCTGACGAGCTCGTACAGCGTCGCGCGGCCGCCGTCCTCCTTCGGGCGGAGCACGCGGCCGAGCCGCTGGGTGAACTCCCGCTCGCTGCCCGACCCGGAGAGCAGGACCGCCACGTTGGCGTCCGGCACGTCGACCCCCTCGTCGAGGACGTTCGCGGCGACGACCCGGCCGTAGGTGCCGTCGCGGAAGCGCTCCAAGATTTCGCGGCGCTCCTTCGCGCCCGTCTCGGCCGTGATCGCGGGCAGCAGGAAGCGCTCGGAGAGGCGGTAGACGAGGTCGGTGTGGGCCGTGAACACGATCACGCGGTCGTCGCGGTGGCGGTCGAGGATCTCCGCGAGCCGCTCGACCTTGCGGTCGGCGTTCATCATGACCTCGCGGGCGTCCTGCTTCGCGAGGAGCGCCTCGCGGGCCGCCGGGTCGTTTCCCGAGCGCTTGACCAGCTCCTGGTAGTCGCTCCCGCTCGAAAACGTGATCCCCGCGTCGCGGACGTACTCGACGAAGGTGCCCTGTTTCTCGTCGTAGCGCTCGCGCTCCGCCTCGGTGAGCTCCACCTCGATCCGCCGGATGTCGTAGGGGGCGAGGTGGTCGCCCGCGAGGTCGTCGACGTTGAGCGCGTAGACGCGGTCGCCGACCAGCTCCGCGACCGCCTCGTGGGCGCCGTCCGGGCGCTCGAAGGTGGCCGTGAGCCCGAGTCGCGCGGGCGCGGCGAGGAGGCGCGCGGCGTCCCGGTACCCCTCGCCGCCGAGGTGGTGGACCTCGTCGAAGACGACGAACTCGAAGGCGTCGCCGACGCCGTTCGCCTTCAGGTACGCGGAGTCGTACGTCGACACCGTGATCGCCTCCCGACGCTGCTCGCCGCCGCCGAACCGGCCGATCGGGGCGTCGAACTCGCGCTCCAACTCTCGTTGCCACTGGTCGAGCAGGTCGACCGTGGGGACGACCACGAGCGTCGGAACGCCGAGTTCGACCATCGCGCGGATCGCGATCACGGTCTTGCCGGCCCCGGTCGGCAGCTCGAGGACGCCGCGATTGCCGGCGTCGCGCCACGCGTCCAACGCCTCGCGCTGGTACTCGCGGAGGTCGTAGTCGGTGGCGAGCGCGTCCGGGAGCCCGGCCTCGCTCGCGGCGCGCGCGCTCGCGTCGAGGACCCGGTCGTCGACTGCGACGCCGGCCACCCGGAGCGCCCGCCGGAGTTCGGCGTAGCGGTGGGCGGGCGCCCGGCCGGTCCCGGTTCGGGGGTCCGTCTCGACCCCGGGCAGCGGCGGCAGCGCGTCGGGCGCGAGGTCGCCGTCCGCGTCGACCCGGATCGTGCCGTCCTCGTAGGTCAACCGGACGTCCATCGTCCCGAGTTCCCGTCCGACTTACAAAGGCCCACCGCCTCGGTCCGCCATGCGCGCGGACGAACTCGACCCCGACCTCGCCGCGGCAATCGCCGAGATCGAATCGCTGGGTCTGCCCGCGTGGAGCGACCTCTCGGTCGATGCCGCCCGCCGCCTCGAAGACGACCTGTTCTCGGGACCGCCCGAACCGCCGGTGGCCGACGTCCGCGACCTCGCGTTCGACGGCCCGCACGGCGAGGTGCCGGTCCGGGTGTACCGCCCGGCGGGGGCGCCCGACCCGATGGGCGCAGGGGGCGACCCGCCGGCCCGCGCCCTCGTCCACTTCCACGGCGGCGGCTGGACGCTCGGGACGCTCGGCTCGGTCGACGGGATCTGCCGCGAGCTCGCGGTCCGCGCCGACGCGGTCGTGGTCTCCGTCGACTACCGGCTCGCGCCAGAGCACCCGTTCCCCGTCGCGGTCGACGAGGCGACCGCGGCGCTGGAGTGGGTCACCGAGACGGCGGACGCGCTGGGCGTCGATCCCGACCGGACCGGCGTCTCGGGCACCAGCGCCGGCGGCGCGCTCGCGGTCGCGGCGTCGCTCCGCGCGCGCGACGTCGGAGACGCGCCGACGCCCGCCGGGCAGTTCCTGCTGTACCCGATCGCCGGCCGCGACTTCGAGACGGACTCGTACCGGGAGAACGCGGACGGCCCGCTGCTCACGCGCGAGGACATGCGGTGGTTCTACGAGCAGTACCTGCGGAGCCCGATCGACGCCGCGAACCCGTACGCGGTCCCGCTGGAGGCGGCGGACTTGGGGGACCTCGCGCCCGCGACGGTCGTCACCGCCGGGTTCGACCCCCTGCGCGACGACGGCGTCGCGCTCGCGGACCGGTTCGAGCGCGAGGGAACGCCGGTCGAGCACCGTCACTACCCGGCGATGGCGCACGGGTTCTGTAGCCTCGCGGACAGGGTGGCCACCGCGGAGACCGCGCTGTCCGCGGTCGCGAGCGACGCGCGATCCCGGCTGTGATCGGTCGCCCGAAGCGTCGTCCGCCGACCGGTCCCGTCGGACGGCGGCAAGGGGAAATCGCGGCGCGAGGTCAAAGCATAACTCTCGCGAGGCCGTGTCCGTGAGTATGGA
The DNA here is from genome assembly GCF_005435095.1 of Halorubrum sp. CGM5_25_10-8B. Classification (NCBI taxonomy): domain Archaea; kingdom Methanobacteriati; phylum Methanobacteriota; class Halobacteria; order Halobacteriales; family Haloferacaceae; genus Halorubrum; species Halorubrum sp. CGM5_25_10-8B. The sequence continues at coordinate 178,428 of NZ_SGTY01000008.1, forward strand.
ACGAGTCTCTATCGACGAGGTCGAGCCGAGCGCCCTCGGAAGCGACGTGGACCGCCGGGGGCTGTCGGAGCCGCTCGGGGCGACCGACGTGGCGCTCAACCGCTACCGCCTCGATCCTGGGGAGCGGTTCTCCGGCGGGCTTCACGCTCACATGGACCAGGAAGAGATCTTCGTCGTCGTCGAGGGGGAGGCGACGTTCGAGACGATGGACGGGGACGTGAGCGTCGGCGCGGGCGAGGCGGTCCGGTTCGCGCCCAGCGAGTTCCAGTCGGGCAAGAACGACGGCGACGAGCCGGTCGTCGCGTTCGCACTGGGCGCGCCCCGCGACAGCGAGGACGTGCGGATCCCGCAGGAGTGTCCGGAGTGCGGACACGAGAACATGCGGGCCGTTCCGAGCGACGACGGGTTCGATCTCCGGTGTCCGGAGTGCGGCGCCGAACTGGAGGGCTGACGCCGTCGAGGCGGGCGCGGGAGACGGGAGAAAACGGAGTCGGAGCGGCGTCGGGACTCAGGCGTCGACGGTCGTCTTCACGATGCTCACGGGCGCGGTCGACTGCCGGGAGACGCGCTCGGTGACGGAGCCGAGCATCCGGCGGTAGTCGCCGGAGCGCGTCTTCGACCCCATCACCGTGAGGTCGACGTCCTCCTCGTCGGCGTAGCGGAGGATCTCCTCGTGCGGGACGCCGTAGCGGAGGGCGGTGACCGCCTCCACGTCGGCGTCGCGGGCGAGCGAGGCCACCGCGTCAAGCGACTCGCGGCCGGTCTCTTCGAGCGTCTCCTCGGCGCCCTCGGCGCCGTCGACGAACTCGTCGCCGGAGTAGGCGTTCACCACGCCGCTGTCGACGACGTAGAGGACGTGGAGCGTCGCGTCGTAGCGGTCGGCGGCGTCGATCGCGTGGTCGATCGCGCGGTCGACGCCGACGCTGCCGTCGGTCGGGAGGAGCACGTTGTCGTACATACGCGGCGGTTCGTCGAGCGACCGAATAAATCGGTCGCCGTTTCCCGAACGGTTAACACGCTGTGTGCCCCCCGGAGTTCCATGACCGAGGCCGCGGACCGGATCTTCGTGAACGGGGAGGTACACACGCTTGCGGACCCGGATTCGGGCGGCGACGCGGTCTGCGAGGCCGTCGCCGTGCGCGACGGCGAGATCGTCCGGACCGGGCGGACGCACGACGTGGAACTGCTCGCCGGCGTCGACACGGACGTGGTCGACCTCGACGGGCGCGTCATCCTCCCCGGGTTCGTCGACGCGCACACCCACCTGACCACCGTTGGCCGCTACCTCCTCCACGCCGACCTCTCGGCGGCCGACTCCCCGGACGGGGCCGTCGACCTATTGGCCGAGCGCGCGGCGGAAGTGGAACGCGAAGCGAGCGAGGTGGAGGACCCCGAAAGCGACGACTGGGTCCTCGGCTACGGTTACGACGAGTCGACGTGGGACGACTCGCGCTACCTGACCCGCGCGGACCTCGACCGCGTCTCGACCGAGCGCCCGGTGGCGGCGTTCCGCGAGGACATGCACGTCGCGGCGGTCAACGGCGTCGCGCTCGGCCGCTTCGCCGACGCGCTCGCCGACGCTCCCGACGAGACGGTGCCCACGGACGACGACGGCGATCCGACCGGCGTCCTGCTCGAAGCCGCCATCGACCCGATCTACCGAGCGGTCGAGCCCGGCCCGGCCGAGACGCGCGCGGTCGTCGAGGCCGCGCTCGACGGCTGCGCCGCCCGCGGTATCACGGGCTTCCACGACATGGTCCGCGACTCGCACGCGCCCCGGGTCTACCGCGACCTCGACGAGTCCGGGTCGCTCACCGCCCGCGTCCGGATCAACTACTGGAGCGACCACCTCGACGCGGTCCGGGAGGTCGGCCTCGCGACGAACGCCGGGAGCGATATGGTACGGACCGGAGCGATCAAGTCGTACACGGACGGGAGCTTCGGCGGCCGGACCGCGCGCCTCTCCAAGCCGTACGCGGACGCGCCAGACGAGACCGGGCAGTGGGTCGTCGATCCCGACGAGCTGGACGAGGCCGTCGCAACCGCGACCGAGGCGGGCCTCCAGTTCACCGCCCACGCGATCGGAGACGAGGCCGTCGACGCCGTCTTGGACGCATACGAGCACGCCTCCCGGACCGACGCCGGGGAAGCCCGTCACCGCGTCGAACACGCCGAACTGGCCGACGACGACGCGATCGAGTGGCTCGCGGAGACCGGCGTCGTCGCGAGCGTCCAGCCGAACTTCCTGAAGTGGGCGCAACCCGGCGGTCTCTACGAGGAGCGACTGGGATCCGAGCGCACCGCCGAGACGAACCGCTACCGGGACATGCTCGACGCGGGGGTCCGGCTCGCGTTCGGCTCGGACGGGATGCCGATGGACCCACTGTTCGGGGTTCACCACGCGGTCAACGCGCCGGCCGAACCTCAGCGCCTCACCGTCACCGAGGCGCTGCGGGCGTACACCCGCGGCGCCGCGTACGCCGGCTTCGACGAGGACCGGCTCGGGACGATCGAGGTTGGGAAGCGGGCCGACCTCGTCGCGCTCGACGCGTCGCCGTGGGAGCGCGACGACGCGATCGACGATATCGACGTGGCGCTGACCGTCGTCGACGGCGACATCGTGTTCGACGGTCGGTGAATCGGCGGCCGAGGCGCGACCCTGCCGGAACGCCGAGAAAGCCGCAATCGCTGCCAGAAAACAGCAGTTATTAATCATGTAGTTCTAATCTGGGAGCATGACAGAGATAGCCGTCGAGTACGCCGCGGGAAACCGTCTCCGCTCCGAGGCCGAGACCGCCCGACGACTCATCGACGCGTACCTCGGTGACCGGCCCGACGTCGACCGCGTCACCCTCTCGCCCTCCGGCGAGTCCGTCTTCTGCGTCAGCGTCGAGGGCGACCGCATCTGGTGTACCGACACCCGCGAGTGGATCGACTCGATGGAGGCGGTGACCGCCGCGCGGCGCCGCCTCTCCGAACTCTCGTAACTCGCCTCGAGAACCCGGTTACTCGGTCGTTGCGGCCGCGTGCGAGTACGCGAACTCCCGCAGGAGCTTCGCGGCCAGCGCCGCCGCCTGCCCGTCGTCCCGGTCGTTCACCTCGACCGCGTCGAACCCGTCGGCGCGCGGCGCGACCGCGCGGACGAGGTCACGGACGGTCCGCGGCGCTACCCCGAACGGTTCCATCGTCCCCGTACCGGGAGCGTAAGCGGGGTCGAGCCCGTCGATGTCGACGGAGCAGTAGACCGTCTCCCCGGCGAACGCGTCGCCGTCGAGACCGTCGACCCACTCGCGGGCGTCCTCCGGCGCGACGACCTCCACGTCGGCGTCGGCCGCCCGGTCCCACTCGGCCTCGGACCCGGTCCGCGCGCCGACGATAACGGCGCGGTCGACGCCGAGGTCGTCGAGACACCGGCGCGTGACGCAGGCGTGGTTCAGCGGGTTCCCGTCGTATGCGTCCCGGAGGTCGAGGTGCGCGTCGCAGATGACGAGCGCGTCGGGGTCGACGGCCTCGACCCCCGCGTGCGTGACCGTGTGTTCGCCGCCGACGAGGAGCGGGACCGACTCGTCGTAGACGACGCTCCGCAGTTCGGCGGCGAGGTGGTCGAGGTACGCCGGCACGTCGTCCCACGGGCGCACGTCGCCCGCGTCGTTGACGCCCAGCGCGGAGAAGCGACTGTCGGTGCGGCGGTCGTAGTCGTCGTACGTCTCGGCGAATCGCCGGACTCGGTCCGGTCCGAACCGGGTGCCCGGCTGAAACGTGGTCGTGGCGTCGAGCGGAGCGCCGACGACCACGTAGGAAGCAGCTTCGCGGTCGGTCGTCGCCCCGGGGAACATCGCCGATTACCCGATGATCTTCCGTTGGCCCTCGTAGTCGAGGTACTCGATGTTGTCGTCCGAGGAGAAGTCCTCGCCCTCGGGGATGCGCATCGTGAACGTGTCGTAGGTGTCTAAGTCCATCACCTGAACCTCGTCGCCGCTGACGTTGACGACCTGTCCCTGCTTGCGCTGAATGATCGGGACCCACACCTTCGCGTCGACGGGCTGCGAGAGCGAGCGCTTCTTGTCGTCGAAGACGCCCTTCCCTTCGACGCGGGCCTTCGCGCTGCCGTGTTTACCGGGTTTGGCGGTGCTGTAGTGGTTGATCTTACAGGGCGCGTCGTCCATCATCACGTAGCTGCCCTCCTGGAGTTCGCGAACCTGCTTCTGCTCTCGCGGCATGTCCGCCAATTTCCCCGGCGCGGGTATAAACGGTTTGGAATGCCGCCGCTACCCGGCCCGAGACGGCGTCCAACCGCCCCGACGGCCCGCGGCGTGGTCGTGTACGTCCTCCGCTCGTCGGACGACCGAGTCGATCGCGTCGCCGACGCCCTCGGCGACGACCTCTCCGGCAACGCCGGCGCGCCGATACGGGATGACGCCGACGTTCCGGCGGCCGCGTGCCTCCACGAGGTCGCGACGCACGCGGACGGCGACCTCGGCGTTCCCCCGGTCGACTGGGGCGAAGCGGTGAACTCCGCGAGCGGCGGCGGGTCCTCCGGGGCGGCGGGCGCCGCCGCGGCGACGTAGCGACCATGACGGCGGCGACGTGGCAGCCGCAACGACCCCGGCGACCGAACTCGTCCCGAAAGCGAGCCTACGGGTCGAGCTCGTCCACGTACTCCTCCGGCTCCTCGTCGTCGTCGACGTTCCCGTCCGGCGGGACGAGTTGGCCCGTGTACAGGTAGCTGACGACGAACATGACGATGAAGCCGACGCCGACGGCCGCGGTCGTCCGCACGACGAACGGGATGTCGTTATAATAGAAGTACCGGTCCGAGACCGCCATGGAGACGAACGCCACCAACAAGATCTTCTGCTCGTCGGTGGGGTTGCGGACGAAGCCGACTACGTCGTTTTTGAGGTCGCCGAACACGCCCATCAGGCGTCACCCCCGTTCGTCGCGGCCGAGTCGACCGTCGGCGCGTGCTCCTCGATCACGCCGCTCACCCGATCGAGGCCCTCTGTCAACTCCTCGGTCGGGAGTCCGAACCCGATCCGGAATCGGTCCGGGAAGCCGAACAGATGCCCCGGTGCGAGGACGACGCTCGCCTCCTCGACGACCGTCCGGCAGAACGCCTCCGCGTCCGCGAAGCCGTCGGGGACCGTCACGAACGCGTTGACCCCGACCGGGTCGAGCCAGTCGAGGCCGTGGTCGTCGACCCACGCCGCGACCGTCTCGCGGTGGGCGGCGGCCAGTTCGCGGTTCTCCGCCAGGATCTCCTCCTCGGATCGCCCCAGCGCCTGCTTAGCGACGTGCTGGCCGAACAGGCTCGGCGAGATGGTCGTGTAGTCCTTCCAGCGCCACGCGCGCTCGACGACCGGCTCGGGACCGGCGATCCAGCCGAACCGGAGGCCAGCGAGCCCGTACGCCTTCGTGAGGCTGGTCGTGGAGATGCCGTGCGCGCCGTAGCTCGCGACCGGCGGCTGCGGGTCCTCCGCGAGCAGGCGGTACACCTCGTCGCAGAGCAGGTATGCGTCGCGCTCGACCGCGACGTCGTACACCGCCCGCATCGCGGCCTCGTCGTGGTACTGTCCGGTCGGGTTGTTCGGGTTGTTCACGACGATCACGGCCGTGTCGTCGCGGGCCGCGTCGGCGACGGCCTCCGGGTCTAACTCCCACTCGGGCGGCTCCAGTTCGACGCGGGTCACGTCGCCGAACGCGTCCGGGACGGCGTGGAGCGCCTGGTACGTCGGCGTGACGACGACCGCGTGCGTGCCGGAGCCGACGCCCGACGCGTCGGGGTCCGAGGCGCCGCCCGCCCCGTCGACGGGGGCGTCGTCGCCGAGCAGCGAGAGGAACGTCAGGAAGTTCGCCTCCTGGGTGCCGCAGGTGAACAGCACCTCGTCGGCGGATCGGTCGTAGCGGTCGCCGACGGACGCCCGGAACTCCGGGTCGCCGTTCGTCGGGATGACGTAGCCGAGCTCCCCCGGATCGAGGTCGAACCGGCTCGCGTCGAGCGACCGGATGCCGCTTTCGGCCAGCATGATGTCGGCCTCGTGTTCGTACTCCGCGAACCAGCGTTCGAGGCCGAACGGGTCGATGCGCATACCCCTCTTCGGGCGGGCGCGAGGTTAGGTGCTGTGGTTGGCGACGTCGTCGCGGACCGCTCCGGCGGCCGCCCGCGAATCGGGGGCACTGCGGGCCGCCATCGCAACGCATTTCGCCGGGGATTGCGACACGACGGCATGGTTCTCAACCGGCAGCGGCTGTTGGGCGTGCTGTTCGTCGCCATGGCGACGCTCACGGCGGTCGCGCTGGCGGAGGTGCTGCGGACCGTCGTGTTCGCGGTCACCGTCGCGTACGTCCTGTATCCGCTCCGGCAGCGGCTCGTCGGCCGCGGCCTCTCGCGTCGGATCGCGTGCGTGGTCTCGACCGGCGTCGCGTTCGTCGGCGCGACCCTCCTCGTGGCGCCGCTGCTGTACACGCTGTACCGGCGGCGGTCGGAGCTGATAGCCCTCCTCGAAGGGGTCCCCGACCTCGTCCCGATCACCGTCGGCGGGTTCCAGACGGTGGTCGAGATCGCGCCGTACGTCGCGGCCGCGGAGACGTGGATCCGCGGGGTCGCGATCGCGGTCGCGGGCGCGGCGCCGGTCCTCGTCTTGGAGGTCGTCGTGTTCACTTTCCTCGTGTACGGCATCCTCTACCGGCCGCGGGCGGTCGAGGCGGCCGTCTTCGGCGTCGTCCCGCCCGAGTACCACGACATCCCCACACGGCTCCACGAGCGGACGCGACAGACCCTCTACTCGATATACGTCCTCCAGGCCGCGACCGCCGCCGCGACGTTCGTTCTCGCGGTCGCGGTGTTCCGGACGCTGGGCTACGGCTCTCCCGTCCTGCTCGCGGTCATCGCCGGCGTCCTCCAGTTCATTCCCGTCGTCGGTCCGAGCATCCTCATCGTCGCGCTCGGCGCCCTGGACTTCCTCGTCGGCGCGACCGGGCGGGCGGCCGCCGTGCTGGTAATCGGGCTCGTCGTCGTCGCCTTCGTGCCGGACGCGGTGATCCGCACTCGGCTCGCCGGCTGGACCGGGAAGATATCGCCCGGTCTCTACTTCGTCGGATTCGTCGGCGGCATCCTCACCCTCGGGGCCGTCGGCGTCATCGTCGGTCCCCTCGCCGTGTCGCTGCTGCTCGAAGCGATCGACATGCTCTCCGAGCACGTCGACCCGACGGACTCGGTCGGTGGCGACGCGGGCCCGACGCAGTGACCGGCGACGCGGGCCCGACGCAGTGACCGCCGACGCAGGGCACCACCGGCACGGCTTTCCATGGCCCGACCCTCTGTCCGACACCTGATGTCCTCGACGGATCCCCCAACCGCGGTCGGCGCCGCGCCGACCCTCACGGCGCGGCGTCTCGACGGACTCGCCGATCGCGTCTTCAGCTCGCCGGACGGAAGCGGCGACGACGGCGACGGCGCGATCGACGTCTCCGCCCCGGCGACCGACGAGCGGATCGGGCGCGTGCCGGCCTGCGACGCCGACGACGTGTCCGCCGCGGTCGAACGCGCCCGCGACGCGCAGACGGCGTGGGCCGAGGCGTCGGCGACCGAGCGCGCCCGTATCGTCGACCGGTTCGGCGACCTCGTCGCGGACCGCCGCGAGGAGCTGCTCGACGTGCTCCAGCTGGAGACCGGGAAGTCTCGGCGCACCGCGGTCGAGGAGCTGTTCGACGTGCCGACCGGCTGCTCGTACGTCGCGAGCGAGGCTCCGGGCGCGCTCGCCGAGGAGCGTCGCCGTGGGGTCGCGCCCGGCGTCGCGACCGCGACGGTCACCCGCGAACCGGTCGGCGTCGTCGGCGTCATCTCGCCGTGGAATTACCCGCTGACGCTGTCGATGGCCGACGCGATCCCCGCGCTCGCCGCGGGCAACGCGGTCGTGCTCAAGCCGGACGAGAAGACGCCGTACGGGGCGCTGCTCCTCGCAGAGCTGCTGGAAGTCGCCGGGCTCCCCGACGGCCTCTTTCAGGTCGTCACCGGCGAGGGGCCTCAGGTCGGGCCGCCGCTGATCGACGCGGTCGACTACGTCGCGTTCACCGGTAGCACCGCGACCGGCCGGACCATCGCGGAGCGCGCGGGCCGGAACCTGATCGGCTGTTCGCTGGAGCTCGGCGGCAACAACCCGCTCGTCGTGCTCGGGGACGCCGACGTCGACGAGGCCGCCCGCGGCGCGGTCCAGGCCTGCTTCTCGAACGCCGGGCAGCTCTGTCTCTCCGCGGAGCGGATCTACGTCGTCGAGTCCGCCTGCGACGAGTTCCTCGACGCGTTCGTCCGCGAGACGGAGGCGCTCACGCTCGGGACGGGGTACGACTACGACGCCGACCTCGGCTCGCTCGTCGACGCCGACCAGTTGGCCCGCGTCGAGTCACACGTCGAGGACGCCCGCGAGCGCGGGGCGACGGTCGAGACCGGGGGCCGAGCGCGGACGGATGTCGCGCCGTACTGCTACGAGCCGACCGTCCTCACCGGGGTCGAGCCGGACGCCGCGGTCGCCTGCGAGGAGACGTTCGGTCCGGTCGCCGCGGTGACGGCGGTTCCGGACGCGGACGCGGCGGTCGCCGCCGCGAACGACTCCCCGTACGGCCTCAACGCGAGCGTCTGGACCGGGGACCGCGAGCGAGGCGCCGAACTCGCCCGCGAGATCGACTGCGGGACCGTGAACGTCAACGACGCGTTCCTCGCGACCTGGGGCGCGGTCGACGCACCGATGGGCGGGTTCGGCGACTCCGGCCTCGGTCGCCGACACGGGCCCGAGGGGATCCGACGGTACACGGAGACGCGGACCGTCGGCGTCTCGCGGGTCGGCCCGCTGACGTTCCCAGACCGGATCCCGACCGACTGGTTCGTCCGGGGCGCGTTCGCCGCGACCCGGCTCGGTCGACGGATGCGTCGCGGCGTCGACGAGGTCCGTCGTCGCCTGTCGCGCCGCTGACTGACCATGCGGAATCGACGGCGCGCGACCGACGACGGCGAAAAGCGGGGTTACTCCGCGTCGTCGATCAGGTCGCCGAACACCGACGCCGCGGTGTCTGGTACGTCGAAGTCGTGGTAGTGCTCGCCCTTCTCGTTCGAGAGGATGTTGAGCGCGGCGGCGGCGCCGTCGCCGGCGGAGATGACCGCCTGCCACTCCTCGGCACGGGCCATTGCGCCGGTCGCGTAGGCGCCCTCGACGCTGGTCTCCATCGACACGCCGACGCTGACGGTGTCGTCGTCGTCGAACTCGCAGCCGAGCGCCTCCGCGAGGTCGCGGTTCGCGCCCGTCGCGAGGACGACGTAGTCGGCCTCGTACTCGCCGTTCTCGGTCGTCACGGTGAACCCGCCGCCTCCGTCCTCAACGCCGGTGACCTCCTCGCCCTGGCGGCGGTCGACGCCGAAGTCGTCGGCCTGCTGGCGCGCGGTCGCCATGAACTCGCTGCCGCCGACCGAGCCCACGCCGAGATAGTTGAACAGGTGCGCCTTGTGCATCCACGTCTCGTCCGTGTCGAAGAGGACGGTGTCGAGGCCGTTCTTGCTCGCGAACAGCCCGGCGCTCAGTCCGGCCGGTCCACCGCCGACGATTGCGACATCTGTCATGGTCGCTACAACGCAGTCCCGAACATAAGGCTTGGCGGAAGCGGGGATCGGTCACGGCGGACCTCGCGGCGACCCCCGTCGCCGCGGCCGACACCTCACTCCGCGAAGTCAGAGAGAGACCCGGTCCCGTCGCCCGCGCCACTCCCCTCGTCGCCCGTGTCCGGCTCGGTGTCGCTCCGGTGCGTCTCGCCGTCGCTCGTGTCCGGCTCGGTGTCGCCGGAGGCCGATCCGCCCCACGGGTCGTCGGGATCGACCGGTGCGACGGCGCGGGCGAGCTCCGCCTCGTCGTACTCGACCTCCTCGTCGAGCACCATCGCGAGCCGCTGCCACCGCGCGCTCTGTTCGTCTTCGCCCTCCGGGCCGACGCGCGCGCCGTGCGTCTTGAAGAACCGGGTGCCGCGCCCGCGCTTGGATCCCTCGCCGGTGTGCCCGTCGAAGACCGCGTCGAACTCCCCGTCCGGTTCGAGGTCACCGACGGGGAAGTCGTGCGCCGGCTCCTCCCCGCGGGCGCGCGCCCCGGCCCGGAGATCGGCGACCGCGCCGAAGTAGGCGTCCGCGTTCGACGCCTCGCGTGTCGAGCGAGCGCGGGCGGCCGCGAGCGCGGCGTGGATCCCGCAGAGCCGGCCCTTCCACGCGTCGGGCTCCCAGCGCTCCGTCGCGAGTTCTTCGTAGCGCTCGATCGTGAGCGCGACCTCGTCGCCCGCGCGCAGGTCCTCGACGACGTAGAGGTTGAGTCGGTCCCAGAGGTTCCAGGCGTACCCGGAGCGCGCCAGCTCCCACGCCGCCCACGCCGCGATCTCCTCGTCGGAGCGCCGGACCGCCTTCTGGAGCAGGCTGGAGACGACGTACCGGCTGTACCCGCCGTCGGTCTCGTTCGGCTCTTTCTCCTCGCCGAAGTCGTTCTCGCCCGTCGCGTCCGGCGTCCGATCGGTTTCGAGGCTCCCGTCGGACCCGAACGTCGCCTGTCTGTCGTCGCCGTCGGCCATGTCCCCGCTCCCGCCGCGAGAGACTTAACAGCCCCGCGGCGAGCGTGGGTCGCGAGCGGGGTTCGAGTCCGGCGATCCACCCCGCGGTACGGCGGATCACACCTGCTCTGAAAGGGAACTCTTAAGTCGAATCCGGCGGCTATGTTTCGGTAACCGCCCTTAGCTCAGCCTGGTAGAGCAGTCGACTGTAGATCGACTTGTCCCCCGTTCAATTCGGGGAGGGCGGACTGAATTTCTGACTCGTGAGCGACAGCGAGCGGGTGAGGCTTTTCTTTTTCAGCGAGAGAGTTGGTTAGTAGTAGCACGCGAGTAAGCTGAACGACTTTCCTGCCTATTTATACTGAAACCAGCGCAACACGGGATCGATGCGCGTTCGACCGAGGCTGGTCGCGGTCATCGGAGTCGTCGCGGTCGTCGCACTGTCCGGCTGCGCCGGGGGTCCGGGCCCCGCCACCGACGGGGATTCACCGACCGGCGACCTCAACTCGCCGCCGACCGATCCGGCGGGAGTCGACCCCGGCGACCCGGACGACACGACCTGGACCGGCACCGTCGTGCGCGTCGTCGACGGCGACACGGTGGAGGTCGAGTTCCCGAACGGCGAGGTCGACACCGTCAGGCTCCTCGGCGTCGACACGCCCGAGACGAGCGCCGACGTGACTTCGCCGGGTGAGTTCGAGGGGATCCCCAACACCGACGCCGGCCGCGCGCACCTCCGAGCGTGGGGCGGTGAGGCGGCCGCATTCGCCGAGTCCGAACTCGCCGGCGAGGAGGTCACGGTCGTCGCCGGCGGGGACCGACGCGGCGGCTACGGGCGGCTGCTGGCGGTGCTGTACGTCGACGGTGAAGATTTCAACGAGCGCCTGCTGACCGAGGGGTACGCGCGGCTGTACGACACCGAGTTCGCGCTACGCGACGCGTACGCGGCGGCCGAAGCCGACGCGAGGGAACGCGGGGTCGGACTCTGGGCGTTCGACGAGTCCGACTCCCCCGCCGATGCGGGCGCGGTCGACGCCCCTGTGCCGGCGTAACACACTTAAGAGCGCGCTCGGTACGATGTCGTAGTGGCATCCCGACAGGGCGGGTCGGGGGACGCGGAGCCCCTCGGGCCCGGATCGACGGAGCGTCGGACCGTTTCCACGACCGCCGCCGGCCAGCAGGCAGACGCCCGGCCTCGGTCGCCGCCGGAGTCGCCCGCGCGCCGCCGCGCTCGGGCCGGCCGATCCGGCTCGACCGGCCGAACCGGCGAGTATCGGTCGGTTGATCCCCCGCACGGCGGCGAGGCCGCCGCCCGGACGCCGGAGGATCCTCCCGTGCGCGACCCGGGCCGCTACGCGCTGACCGATCACTTCCGCGAGCGGCTCGAACAGCCCGGTCGGTACGTCTCGACGCGCACCGTGAGCGACGCGATCCGCGAGGGGCAGCTCCGGTGGAACAGCACCGACGGGTGGCGGTTCGCCCTCGTGGAGGGCGGCGTCCGGTTCGTCGTGGTCGTGAGCGACACGGAGACGAACTCCCCGGTCGTCGTCACCGGCTGGACCGAGGTCGCGGACCGCGAAGATGCGCTGGAGGCCTCGCGGTGGGACGGGGTCGACGTCGACACCATCGCCGTGCGGGCCGCGCTGAGCGAGTCGGCGTCGACGCCGATCCCGGACCGGATCCGCCCCCGGACCGTGACCCGCCCGTTCGAGGTGGGCGAACACCGCCTCGAAACCGAGCCGGGCGAGCCATTCGTGCGCTGTACCGACTGCGGCTGCCGGTTCCGCTCGAAGGAGGGGATCACCTCGCGGCGGTGTGGGCAGCGGTCGCCGGGCCGCTAGTCGGCGATACTCATTTCTACTCAACTCCATTCTGTTCGCTCGGTTCACGAGTGGCCAAGTCGCTGCGCTGGCGCGCGCCTCCGAGCGCCCGCGGGGCGCGAGGAGTCCGTGCGAGGGAGTCGCAACCGTCGGGAGCGACGAGGCCGGGGAGGCGTGAGGCGGCGGTGCGGGGTGGGGC
>NZ_SGTY01000009.1:0-101176 GCF_005435095.1 Halorubrum sp. CGM5_25_10-8B
GACTCATCGCCACCCCCACCCCACCATGTCAAGTGTTCTTCCCAAGACAGGGTGAGACGCTTTTCCTTGAGACCCCACCGTGTCGAGTGTTCGAGCAGAATCACCCGGGATCGTCCGAACGAACGCCAACCGAACTCACCGGGTCACGTGATCCGTGTCGCCACCCGTCGGGAGCGCGATGGAGTCGAAATCCCGAACCACGTCGCTGACGATACCGAGGTCGACGTCGAACTCGTACTGGCAGCGTCGGGCTCTTCAGGTGGGCAGTAGGAGGGACACACCGTACACCGAGTGAAACCGAGAGATGAAACCCCGATAAAATCGTCGTCACACACGTCGTGCCGAGTGACACCTGCCGAAACAGTAAAACGCAGTCAACATGACCCGCTCCGGTTAGAACCAGCCCCCAACCAGAATTCAGGCTCGCAGACACACCCCCTACCGAGTGAGTTCCCACGAAACTGAGCAGACCGCAGACGGCCATCGTCTCACCACCAAGGCCCAAATTACTCGGCTTATTTATTCTGCCAGCAGAACAACGGTTGCCAATTTCACTCGGTGCCTGCTGTGTGATAGTAGGCTGTGTAGTATTTATATTCTGTCCAAACCCGGTCTAGAAGAGATAGAATTCGTCTGTTGTGTACCTCACTCGGTACAGGGTCGGTGGCATTTCATGAGCTGAAGTATTTACCGCACCCCCCGCGTTCATCGCCACCCCCACCCCACCATGTCAAGTGTTCTTCCTGAGACGGAACGGAACCGCTGAGACCCTCACATCCAGTGTTCGTACGACTCCAGCCAGAGCCACCCGAACGAAACCGATCGAACTCACCCGATCCGCGTTGTCACGCCCTTTGGGAGCGCGATAGAGTCAAAATCCCGAACAACATCGCCGACAATATCGAGGTCGACATCGAACTCGTACTGGTAGTAGTGCCCACCTGCCCGCCCCTCGTTTTTCATTTGCCGGTCGAGGATGCCGAGCATCGCCAGATCCGCGAGGTGGTCGTGCATACGACGACGGACAAGCGGGTCGACGTTGGAGCCCTCCGCGATACGTCGATACAGCGGGTACACGTCGCGGATCCGCGCCGGAGTCTCCTGCTCGAACGCGAGCTGTAACATGGCCACGAGCGCGAGATGCCCGTGTTTCGTCAGCTCGCGCATCCCGTGTTCGACCTGACTCTGCTCGAGTTTCTCGCGAGCCTGATGGACATGCTCCTCTGTTAGTCGCTTCTCGCTGTTCGTCCGCGCAATCTCACCGGATTTATACAAGATATCCAACGCCTGCCGGGCACTTCCCGTGTCCTGCGCCGCGATAGCGGCACACAGCGCGATCACGGCGTCGTCTACCGCGTCGTCGTACATCGCACCGGCCACTCGCTCTTCGAGGATGGCGCGCAGTTCCGGGGCGTTGTACGGCGAGAAGTGAATCTCCTCCTCACAGAGGGTGTCTTTCACCTTCGGAGAGAGGTCGTCGCGGAAGCCGAAATCGTTGCTGATGCCGATCACGCCCGGTTTCGCCTCGGAGAGGTAGCCATTTGAGCGGGCTCGCGGGATCTCATACAGGATTTCGTCGTCGCTGCCGATGTGATCAATTTCGTCGAGGACGAGGAGGACTGTCTCGCCAATCTGATCGAGTTCCTCATACAGGATATCAAACACACGCTGTTGGGGATACCCGGTCGTACTGATCCGGTCGTCTGCGGGTCGCAGTTGGTTCACGAGATTAACTGCGACTTGGTAGGACGACGAGAGGTTCGTACAGTTGAGCCAGCAGACCGAGAGTTCGACGTCGTCGTACTGCTCTGTATCTCGTTGTAGCTGCTTCAATAGATAGCGGGACACCGCGGTCTTCCCGACGCCCGTTTTACCGTACAGGAAGATATTCCGGGGTTGTGCGCCGTTAACGATCGGCTGAAGCGCGGCCGTGTACGTCGAAATCTCGTCCTCGCGAGCGGTAATCGAATCCGGTTGGTAATCCTCGCGGAGCATGTCCTCGTTGCGGAAGATCTCTGTGTCCCGTGTGAACGTCGCCATCCTCTGTCACGTTTGACTCAGTCTGTACGAATAAATCCACCGTGTCAAGTGTGTCGTGTGTACGTACAGATAATCCAAGTCTATCGGTTTGCACTTGACGTAGTGGAGTGTCACTCGGTCAGCCCTCATAGATAACAACCGAACGGAACACTCGACACAGTGGGGTGGGACACGGAGATGCTCAGTTACCCACGTCGAACACTCGACGCAGTGGGGTGTGTTCTGAGACATACCCTCAATTCTCATCGAGAACACTCGACACGGTGGGGTGGGGGATCTGACTGGCTACTCCAACGAGGAAAGCACTCGACACGGTGGGATGTCGAGCGCTCGGCCCACCGACTCGCTGCTTGCTTCATGTTCAGAGTCGGCGGCGAGGTGGTGAAGGAGCGCAGCGACGACGGCGTTGACGACTCGAACATCGTCGAGGCCCAGGACCTCGTCCAGCACGGTCGGTTACGCAACCGGATTTGCGACCAGACCCAGCACGCCCAACTGCTGCTCGAAACGTTCGCGTACCTCGAAGAACGAGGCGCGACGCCGGCCCGTTCGAAGACGATCAAGACGCGGTACGAGCGCGTGACGGGCTCACACACCGTGGAACTCGGAAGCTTCCGGCATACCCCGATGCGGCGACTACGCTCGCAGATACGCGTCGTAACCTCCTGCTCGAACGCGAGCGCCACCCGTCTCGAACAGTTGACGCAGTGGGGTGTGATGAGAGACCTGTGGTTGGTCGTCTCCGAGAACACTCGACACGGTGGGGTGTAGGGGTCGACTACTGCCCAGTGAAAAAAGCACTCGACATGGTGGAGTATCAGGAACCCGTCCCGCTCTCCTCACGCACCAACTCACTCGCCCGCTCCACGTCCTCCGATGTGTTCACATTCACGCGCTCCCCTAGCCGCACGGTCTCGACCTCGTACCCAGCCCGCAACAACAACCCCACGGCCTCGCTCAACTGGTACTCACCCTCGGCTGACGGCCGAAGGAGCGCACACGCATGGAACACATCCTCCGGAAGCACGTAACACCCAGTCGTCACGAGCGTCGACGGCGGGTCGTCCGGCTTTTCGACGATCTCCGTCACGCGCCCCCGCTCGTCCGTCTCGATCACGCCGGTCGTCGCCGCGACCTCCGCCGACACCTCCTCGACCGCGAGCACCGCGTTAGCCTCCCCAACAGCCTCGACTGCGGGCTCGACGCTCCCCGCGAAGACGTTGTCGCCGTTCACGAGCAGGAACGTCCCGTCGACGTGTGGCTCGGCCTGAAGCACGGCGTGCCCGAGCCCCAGTCGCTCGCGCTGGTGGACGTAGGTGATCGGAACCCCCTCGAAGGTGTCACCGAACCGGTCGACGATCTGGGCCGCCTCGTAGCCGACGATCACGACCAACTCGTCGGCCCCAGCCTCGACTGCCGTCTCGAACACGTGTGCGAGCAGCGGTCGCCCCGCGACATCGACGAGGCCTTTCGGCTGGTCGTCGGTGAGCTTGCCGAGCCGACTGCCGCGCCCGGCAGCGGGGATGACTGCGTCCATACGCGAGACCCCACACGCCGGTCACCTAACCCCATCGACGGGACTACCGGGTCCAGAAGCCGCGCTGGCGGGCTTCGATCTCCGAAAGTGCCGTCGAGAGGACGTCACGCCAGTCATTCGGGTGTGTCGTATCGTCACCCGGTGTCGGTGCGTCCGGCCCCGGATGGATGTGATCACGAGTGTTGTGCCCAGACGGATGTCTATCCCATCGGTGATCGAACGCCCCCGTGTTGTGTGTTTCGTGATAATGGAGCGAGAAATCCCCGGTTTCGAACCAGACGATCTCCAGACGAGCGCTTCGAACGCGGTCAGGGTAGAGTTGCCGATCGTACTGACAGACCAGTCGTTCGGGCGCGAAGCTAGGCTGGTCACCGACCTCGCTGAACCGATCGTCCGTCGTGAGACGCTCGCGGATGACCGCCAGCCGGTCGAAATCGACCGGCCCGCCAGAAATTGAATCCCCCGTCTCGTCATCGGGGTCGGCAGTCATACTGCGGATTCGCGATCTGTAGCCTCGCCGGACGTGGGAGTGAGTGCTCGTTCGAGGAGAGACACACGACGCAGCGCGGTTTCCCACGCCGAGAGTTGCTCCCAGACCGCCTCGATAGACTGGTCGCTTGCTGCGGCATACCGTGTGATCGAGACGCTCGCCGGGGACTCGGCGGCAAATTCAGCTGCGAGTGCATCCGCCCGCTCTGATTCCGACTGGAGCAGGTCGAGCAACTCCTCAGTTGTGTATTGGCGTCGAAGCGTTTGGACGCGTCGCCAGTTCAGGTACTCTTGATTCCGTTCGTAGGTGGCTGGCGAATCCGTGACCTTCGTGACGATGCCCATTCGTTCGAACCAGTCCAGGTATTCACGTGCGGCGTCGACCCCGTGTCCCGCACGCTCGGCAACGTCACCTGCTGTCGCCGGGTCGGCGAGTCCGAGCACGGCATCGAAAAAGTCGTCCCGTGTTCGATCACCACGAACGACCTCCTCCGGCGGGGTCAGCGCGTCGAAGTTCGGCGCCCGTTCGTCGGTGTCGGCTTGAATATCCGAACCCGGATCCTCCATATCCCACGATGCGGCTCAACACGTTATAAAACTTTCTTAGACGGATTATCCCGATTTGAATGCGGGAAACGACGACCACTCGTCGCCCCCGGCGACCGCCGTCTCGAAGGCGTGCGCGAGGAGGGGCCACCCCGCCACATCGACGAGTCCTTTCGGTCGGCCGTTGGTGAGTTCGCCGAGCCGACTCCCCCGGCCAGCGGCGGGTATCACGGGGTCCATACCGACACTAGCACACACCAGCAATCTCAATCCGTTGGCGGACCCTAATCGTATACTTTCAGATATAGTAGTCCCGACTACAGTAGTCTAGACTACGATAGTCTAAGCTACGATAGTCCAAACTACGTTGACCGCGCGCTTTATCTACCGGGGAGCCGACGGTGAGCACATGCCCACGTTCGTCAACCGAGAACGGGAACTCGACAGGCTTCACGAGCTGTACGAAAGTGATTCCGCGGAGTTGAGCGTCGTCTATGGACGTCGGCGAATGGGGAAGACGGCACTCGTCGTCAAATCCATCGAGGATCGCGATGACGCGGTGTACCATCAAGCAGCACACGGGACGACGGAGCAGCAACTCGACGCCTTCATCGCTGATGCTGCGACGGTGTTTCCTGGGATCAACCGGATTCGGAAAGACTGGGAGAACGTTCTCACGCATCTTGCCGAACAGGATGCGATCGTGATCCTCGACGAGTTCCCGTATCTCGTCGACGAAAACGAAGCGCTCCCCTCTCTCATTCAGCGGCTCTGGGATCACAACGTCGCCGATACGGGAACGACCTTCGTGTTGACTGGCTCGGCGATCGGGATGATACACGAGATCGCGATCGACGGGAGCTCACCACTGTATGGCCGGATCTCGAAACGACCGAACGGGAAACTCGAGATCGGCCCGTTACCGTTCGACGCCGCGATGACGTTCTTCCCGAACTACGCGCCGGCTGAGCAAGTGATCGCGTACGGTGTCTTCGGAGGAACGCCGGAATACCTCCGGGCTGTAGACGACACGCAGTCACTCCAGGGAAACATTACGGACACCATGCTGCTCCGTGATGGCGGCCTCCACGAGGAGCCCGAGGATGTCCTGTACCGGGAACTGGACGAGGTGGATCGGTATTTCGCCGTTCTGAAAGCGATGGCGGAGGGGAATCACAAGCGAAACGAGATCATTCAGGCTGCCGGCATCAACGCTAACAGCGCGAGTTACTACCTCTCCCGCCTGCGAGAGCTCCAGATAATCGAGCAGGAGTACCCAGTCACCGTTGACCCCTCCCGGAGTCGGAACAGCCGATATCGGATCCGGGACCAACTGTTCGCGTTCTGGTTCCGGTTCGTCCACGGTCGTTCGTCCCGGTACGAAGTGTTCGGGGCGGATGCGTACGACGAACTCGTCGAACCACACCTCCCGGACTTCGTCAGTTCGTCGTTCGAACGTCTCTGTCAGCGGGCAGTCCTGTACGAGTACGGGGATGTATACACGTTCACGGAATCTCCGGGTCACTGGTGGGACACCGACGGACGCGAGATCGATATCGTGGCCCCGACGAACGGCGATACGTTACTGGTCGGGGAAGCGAAGTTCCAACAGCAACCGATGGGGTACGATGTTCTCGCACAGCTCGAACAGGAGGCACCCGAGATTGAGTGGTCGCCGACCGACGGCGACGTGAACTACGAGTACGTACTGTTTAGCCGAAGCGGGTTCGCGTCGTCACTGGAGGAAGCGGCCAAAGAGCGGGACGACCTCGGTTTGTTTACTGTTGATGACGTCGTTGAGACACTGTCCGAATAGACGTTCCCAGCCGTAAGAACCCCCTCGAAGGCGTCGTCGAACCGGTCGATTGTCTGGGCCGCCTCGTACCCGGCGATCACGACCAGCGCGTTGGCCCCGGCCTCCACCGCCGTCTCAAAGACGTGCGCGAGGAGGGGTCGTCCTGTCACGTCGACGAGCCCCCTTCGGTCGGTCCGCCGTCAGCTCACCGAACCGACTGCTCTGCCCGGTAGCGGGGAGACCGTATCCATAGGAGGATTGGTACCCACGAGCCACCTCAAGCCGTCGGTCTCCGAACCTTCAGCTGTCGAGCGCCCCACCGCCTCAAGTCGAGATCGTTTCTTAACAACACCCTCTCGAACCGGCCTAACTGCCCCACACTCTCTTGCCGGTCGATCAAATACGAACGCCTATGCGCCTGACTCTGCTTGGAACCCGAAGCGCCCTCCCGTCACCGACGCGGCTCCAGACGGGCGCTGTCTTGCAACACGCCGAGTCAACTCTCCTTGTCGACTGCGGCAGCGGCATCACCCACCGGCTCGCACAGTCGGCTATCGACTACCGCACTGTCGACACCGTCCTCCTCACGCACACACATCTCGATCACGTTGCGGACCTTCCGACCCTCGCGAAGGCCCGGCTGCTCGACGGCCATGACACGTTCACAGTCGTCGGGCCACCAGGAACACAAGACGTCTGCGACGCGTTGTTCGCCATCGACGATCTCGCAGGGCGACTCTCCCTCTCTGTTCGTGAACTCACGGCTGGGACGGACCCGTTCACGATTGACGACTTGGATATCGAACGCGCGTCGACCGACCATTCGAAGCCCGGGTACGCGCATCGGTTCAACGAACGCCTGACGATCGCCGGCGACACGGCACCAACCGAACCGGTCTGTTCGCTCGCCGACGGATCAGAGGTGCTTGTCCACGAGTGTGCGTATCCGGACGGGACGGAGTCACCAGGACATTCAACACCCACGGCACTCGGGAAGTTGCTCGCGGATATCGACGTCAACCACATCCTGCTCACACATCTGTTTCCAGAGACGGAACCGCACGCCGATGAACTTGCCAACACCGTCAGCGAGTACACGGACGCGACCGTCAGCATGGCGACAGACCACACGAGTGTGACGCTCGACTGATTACGAGGACCGTACTAACGGCTCGTACCACTCGCGGTTCGTCTGGTACCACTCGATGAACTCGCAGACGCCCTCCGTGATCGTCCGCGAGGGCTCGTAGCCGATCGCCTCACCAGCTTTCGTAACGGACGCGTGCGTATGCTCGGCGTCGGCCTCCCGCGCGGACTCGTACTCAATCCCCAACTCAGGCGCTAATTGATCCCGCACCGTCTCAGCTAACTCTTGAATCGAGATGTTGTCCGACTTCCGATGTTCACCATGTCGCCGTCAGCAGCATCCGACTCCAACAGCGTCCGATTCACCCCCACCACGCCAGCCACGTACGTGAAGTCGCGCGTCTACTAGCAGTCCCCGTAGATCACCGGTAGATCGTCGACACAGCCACGCTCGGTCCTCGATGTGACCCCGTGGTAGCACCGCTCGCTCACTACTCGGAGTCGAACAGCGTCGCAAGCTCTGAGATTCCGTACAGCGACGCGTCGGACCGCTCATCGACGATAGCCCGTAACTCGTCCGTGAAGCCGGCCCGTGAAAAGACCACGTACTGTACCTCCCGGTCGGTTCCCTGCCACCGAACCTCCGATTCGAGCGCCTCCAGATCGTCGAACACCGCTCGCCCGACGGGTTCCGTGGTCCACTTACACTCGCCGAGCAGTAGGGTCCCAGTCTCCCGATTGACTCCGGCGACGTCGATCTCCTCGCCACCGTACCACCAGCGGCCGACCCGCGAGCAGGAGACGGGAAACGCCGGCCTCCGGACCGCCTGCTGGCACACCGTTTCGAAGGTCCGACTCGTGTGCGTTGGGAGCGTCTCGGCGATCGCCGATCGAACCGGTGCCGTCCGCCCCTGTTCGAGCGTTCCCCGATTAGGTGCCACGTACCGAAACCAGAACCGGAGAAAATCGTCCGTCAGCCGATACAGTCCCCGGCCGTCAGGGTCCGTCACCGGATGCTCCTGCTCGAGGATCGCCAACTGCGTGAGGTTCTGGAGATATCGGGAGAGGCTGCTCGCGTCGCGGCCGATCTCGTTGGCGATCTCGGTAACGCGTGTCGCGCCACCGGCGATGGCTTCGAGGATCGCCATATACGTCGCGGGCTCACGGAGCTCTTGGCGTAACAGAAACTCCGGCTCCTCGTACAGGAACTCACCTTTCGAGAGGATGGATTGCTCGATGTTCTCGAGGAGGCTCAGTCCTGGATCGAACTGTTCGAGATACGCGGGAACGCCTCCAAGCACACTATACAGCTGGATCTGCGTCTCCAGATCGTCGTCCGGGAAGAACGCGCGAACGTCCGCGAACGAGAGCGGGGCGAGTTTCCACTGTCCGGTTCGGCGCCCGTACAGCGGGCTCTCGTAGCTCAACACGCCCTCCTCCATCATCGAAATCGATGACCCCAACAACACGAGCGAGACGTCCGTTCCTGCGAGTACGTCGTCGACAACGGTCTGAAACACCGACGGGATCGTGTCGTCCTCGTCGACGAGATACGAGAACTCGTCTAACGCTACCACGCACGGCCCGTCGACGCGCGCCGTGAGATACTGAAACGCCTCGACGAACCCGTCGACATCCGGAGTGATATCGTCCAACGCAGCAGCGCACTGTGCCGCGAATCGCCGAGCGTTGTGCGTTGCGCCCCGCTCGTCACAGAGATAGTAGACTGACGTGTCTTCGAGTGCGTCGAGCGCCGTCGTCACCAGCGTCGTCTTCCCTACCCGCCGTCGCCCATATACGACGAGGAGCTGTCGCTCGGCTCGTGAGAGATGCGACGTGAGCCATTCGAGTTCAGTTTCTCTGTTTATCATTATGTGTGCGATAATATTATCGTGTTCATAATAGTTGTTCGGGTCCGTTGTGGCGATCGTTCTCCGGGTTTCAGTACAAGAAGGCCACCCACAGTTTCAGCGCCGGCGTTGTTCGAACTCCTGACGTTCTCCACGTTGCTGTTGGCCGCGTCCGACGTTAGCAGCGTCCGGTTCGTATCCGCCATATTGGCTACATACGTGACGTCACGTGTCTGCTGGTCGTCCCTGTCGATCACCGGCGGACCGTCGAGACAGCCGTATCGAGTTGGGAGAGTGTTTTGTCTGTCGGCGTTCAATAACACCCTAGCATGGGCCTGTACGATGAGGTGCTGGTCGCAGACGGCGTCAGGCTGCCGAAATTCCCGGCCGACGCCAGTCCGTCCGATATCGGGTGGCAGACGAAAGAGATCGGTCGGCCAGCCATACAAGCGTACAAGCTGACCGCAGACGGACGACTCCTGCGACGCGAGCGGGAGTTCCGTGAGAAAACGTCTGCGGAAAAGCAGGCGGTGGCCGCCGATCACCGCTTTGAATCATGGGACGAGTACGTCTCATTTTGTGATGACGCCGACCCGGATGACCGCATCCAACGTGGAATCGGTCTTGGAGCGCCGGACTCTCGGACCGTCGACGAGGAGTTCTGGCTCGATCACAATATGCACGGCAGTTTCGAGTTCCACGGGCGGAGCGACGACATCGAAGACGGATCTCACTGGTCGTACGAAGCACGGTTCACACGCGGGGAACTCGACGCTATCGTCTTTCTCGGCGAACGAGGCGGCGGTTCCCCCGACGAATACAGGCCCGAGGCGCCCGTCTGCGTCGAGTTTTAACGGCCCGGACGAAAGCGGAATTCAACTACGACTCCCGCACTAACGGTTCGTACCACTCGCGGTTCGCCTGATACCACTCGATGAACTCCCCAACCCCCTCCGCGATCGTCCGCGAGGGCTCGTAGCCGATCACCTCACCAGCCTTCTCGACGGAGGCGTGCGTGTGCTCGGCGTCGGCCTCACGGGCGGACTCGTACTCGATCTCCAACTCAGGCGCTAACTGATCCCGCACCGTCTCGGCCAACTCCTGAATCGAGATATTGTCTGAACTCCCGATGTTCAACACGTCGCCGTCAGCGGCATCGGACTCCAGCAGCGTCCGGTTCGCATCCACCACGTCGGCCACATAAGTGAAGTCGCGCGTCTGCTGGCCGTCGCCGTAGATCACCGGCGGCTCGCCGTTCACACACCGCGAGACGAAGTTCGAGATGGCCATGTTCGGCCGCATCCGCGGGCCGTACACCGTGAAGTAGCGCAGACACACCGTCGGCAGCCCGTGGAGCTCCGTGTACACCCGCGCCATATGCTCCTGCGTGAGTTTCGTCACGCCGTAGGGACTCACGGGCTCGGTCGGGTGGTCCTCCGTGTAGGGGAGCGACTTCGGCTTCCCGTACACCGACGACGAGCTGGCGAGGATCACCCGGTTCACCTCCCCCTCCTTCGACGCCTCCAAGAGGTTCACCGTGCCGTCGACGTTGATGTCGGTCACCTTCCGAGGATTGTCAACGCTCTCGCGAACCCCGGCCTGCGCCGCTTGGTGAACGACGACATCGACATCCTCGACGAGCTCCCGAACGGTCTCGGTGTCCCGGACGTCGCCCTCGACGAACCGGTAGTCGATGGCTCGGCCGTCGGCCACGTCGCGGTGTACGTCGAGCGTGTGCCGTTTGATCCCCACCGCATAGAACGGTTCGAGGTTGTCGAGGACCGTCACGTCGTGGCCGCCTTCGAGGAACGACTCGGCGAGGTGGCCGCCGATGAATCCGGCCCCTCCCGTCACGAGGACTCGCATACGTGCCGTTCAGCGGGCCGACACAAAACTCGCGCGGTTCCGTCGCTGCCCGCGCTACAGGCGCTCCGACATCCCCAGTACAGATACGGGCGGGACCCCGGCGGCTTCGGGTTTGAGAAGAAACCACACAGTACGCTCGGTGGCGTTCGTCCTCCACACTAATATCTGAAGATTGACGGTGTATATGTAATATAACCCGCAGTAGAAGGAAGGCTCAGACGATTCAAAGTGTAAGTTAGTATGGACAGTACCGAATAGTTTATAGAAAGACATTTCATGTGTGTGAGTGTCCAGATGAATTTACCAAGTCGGATTTTCGCGGTGGGTGGTGCTGGCAAAGCAATCACCTACGAACTACTGGAGGCAGACTGGGTTCAGGAGTCTGTGCTTCAGCCGCGACGAAATCCGCGGACTCTGACGGTGAGCGTGGTCGACACCGCTGAAGAAGAAGAAAACAGAGATCTCGAGCGCATTCAGCAGATTCGGGACTCAATCCAGGACACGAGAGAACGCCTCCGTGAAGAGGCGAACCAAGAGGGCCGGCTCGGGGAAATAAACATCAATTATCTGCCGCTAACCCAGAACATCCAACTCCACGATCAAAACGACCTGATCGGGGCGGAGGCGGTGCCACGGATCGCGGCGGGTGTCGGAATCGACGAGGAAAACTGGTGGCTCAAACCGGAATTCATCAACGAGAACCTCGACTTCGCCACCGGTGTCGTCAGGAAACGCGGACTCGGAAAGGGGCTGTACTACAAGTCCTACGCTGAAGACGACAACGTTCGCACGTCGATTGACCTCCCGAACCGCGGAAAGGTCGCCGTCATCGCCGGGCTCGGCGGCGGCTCCGGTTCGGGTATCTTCATCGACTTAGTCAAACATCTCAAACGGACGAAACGGACCGCCGAAATCACGCTGTTCGGTGTGCTCCCCAACGACGAGGAAGGCGACGCGGAAAGCGCGAACGCCCACGCTGTTCTCTCGGAGTTGGAGTACATGAGCCTCCAAGGAGAAGACTTGTTCAAAGATCGGGTCCTCATCCCTATCGACCCGACAGGCTTCGGCGGCAAGAAAGGGAACCTCATTCAGAGTTCTGACGCGCTCATCGAGTTCGACAGGGCCGCGATATACCTCATCACCTCGTACTACAACATGATGGACATGGAGGACCCCTTCGCGGACACGCCCTCGTACGCGCCGTTCATCATGGGTGTCCCGCAGGTCCTCCGATACAACGTCGACGCTATCCAAGACGCGAAGACCGTCACCAAAGAGATTCTCAACGCGAAGCAGGACGCGCTGGAAGCGGAAGCGGACGTGTACACGGGCGTCGACCGCTTCCTCTCGCGAGAGTGGACTCCCGACGAGATGGAGGGAGAGCTCCACGACTCCGACCGGACCGATCTCGAGACGCGGCTCGACAACGTCTGGTCGCTCACCGAGCTCGATATCTTCACCGAGCTCGAGTACGAGTCCGTCTCCGCCTACCGCGAGATCATGTCGGAGGCCGAGGCCGAAACCGACGACATCCTTGATCGGATCGACGTCATCGCCGGGTCGATCCGAGCTGGTACCGCACGGATCGGCGATAACGAGCAGTACGTAGATAGCATCGACAAGCAGCTGGCGGATATCATCGACACGGAACTCAACCGGATCGCGCACCGCAAGGACCTCCTCGTTCGGCTCCGCTCGATCGACAACAACCGCGTCGAGGGCACGATCAGCTACTTGCTCGCGGTCGAGGATGAGGGGATCAACCCCGGCGTTCGCATCAACCGGCTGGAAGCGAAGCGGGACGAGGTCGTCGACCGCCGCGATCGGCTCCAGTCGGAGCTAGAAGAGGTCGAAGCCGAACTCGATACCCGCAAGCGGGAACAGCAAGACGAGGTCGACCGTCGCGTCGCAACGTGGAAGAACGCGGTCGAGCCGCTGTACCGCGAGTATACGGAGTGCCAGTCGATGGCCGTCGACGAACTGATCGGCGACCTCCGAAACGGACTGGAATCGTTCGCTCGCGCCGTCGAAAACGCCGAAGACCCCGACCAAGTCGAGGCCGTCAACGACAGTACCGTTCGGACGGCACTCGACGATATCAGCAACGAGTTCGACACGGTCGGCGTCGATACGACCGACATCGAACGCCGGATCAACTCCTCGCTCGCGGACCTCGCAGACGCGAAGAAGTCGTTCCTCACGATGAACCAAGAGGAGGGAACGATTGAGTCTATTCTTCCGTGGGACTCCTCAAGCGAGGAGGAACGGAAAAAGGCTGAAAAGAACTACCGGCGCAAGCGCAGTCAGCTTGACGAAGCGGAGGTGTTCAAGATGTCGCGAGCGGGCAGCAACCTGTCGATCGAGGTCCAGTTCTCGGTCACCGAACTCAAACACCTCATCGAACGGGAACTCGACGAACGTCAACAGGAGATCCTCTCGCGAACGCGCTCCGAACTCGATGAGGAACATCGGACGGCGATCGACGAGCTAGAGCGCGATCTCGAGTCGGGCGTCGGGTTCGATCAGCTCACTCGCCAGTACGAAGAACTCGTTCGCGATGAGATCGTCGAAACGGCGGACGTAGAACGCCGACGCGACGACCTCGAGTCGGACTTGGAAACTGCGACGGACGAATCGGACCTCTACGACGCGACTGTCACGCTGTTCGAAGAGCTGAACGGTCCTCGGGACACGTTCCTGAACGCACAGGAGTCGTACAAACAGCTTCGCGAGGAGTACAACGCCGAGAAGAACTCCTCCGTGGCGACCGAAACTGAAGAGTACAGCTACGTCAAGACGGTCCAGCCGAACGATATCCTCCAGCTCCGAGACGACACCGACATCGCCGAAAGCAAGATTTTCGACGACGAGACCGAGCGGCAGCGGTTACGCGGCTCGCTTGAGGAACTTGCCCGGAACGCACACAATCCGCGCTACACCGGGATCCGTCGGCGCCGGATCAGCGGCGACCGCGCGCGGTACAACGAGATGAACATCGTCGTCGGCGTCATGAGCCGAGCGATCGAGCAGATTAGCGATGTCGCCGATCTGAAGTCCGAGTTCCAGGGTGCGTACAATCTCGGCGCGGGCGGGGAAAACTACGCTTCCTTCCCGGTCGAGGCGGGTGGCAGTTGGGATGTCGGCCTCGGGATTTTCATCGACGGTATCTTCCTCGATAACCTCCGCGCGGAGATCGAAGCGGACGGGTACCGGAACGGGTACGAATCCCGGAAACAGTCTGACGAGACGGACATCCTCGTCCACCATGCGTACGGCCTCGACGAGGGATACTTCGTGAAGCGTGACTCGGTGTTGAACCTCGAGCACCCCGACGACGTCGAGTTCTTCCTCAGAGACGAGGGAGAGATCAAAGCGGACCTCCTCGACGATCACATCAGCCGAACCGATTTCACCGCACCCGCTGACAGCGGGGGGGAAGAGTAGTACTCATGGACTCGCCAGTCGCGTTCCTCGAGGAATACGGCGAGAAGTTCTTCCTCGGGGTGTACTTCATCATCATGGTCGTCGTCGCCGGGCCGCTGTTCTTGACGCTCGGTGAGGCGTGGATCGCATCTGACGTGTTCCGGCCGCTGATACTCTCGTTACAACCACTGCTGTCGGTATCGCTCGAACAGTTCTCAGCCGCGGTGTTCGGACTCTACCTCGGTCTGTTGGTGCTCATAACCCTCGACCCCAAAAAGCGGGTCCAGGGTGCGCTGCTCTGGCTCGGGACCGGGTCCGCGCTCATCGGACTCCTCTCGATCGGTCTGTTCATTCCCAACATCGATTTCACCGCCAACGTGGCGTGGCTCGGCGCCGGGCTTGTTGGCGGGACCATAGTTGGCGGCGGCAAACAACTCATGGAAGTTCGAACGACCTCCGCGCTCGAGTTCCGCCGGTCCGCAAGTATCCTGTTCTACTTGATCACTGCCATCATCGTGGTCGGACTTGTTGAGTTCCACGTGAACTTCCCGCAGTTCATCGATCCATCCGGCGGCGCCGTCGAAATCGTCGCACCGGAGCCGACCGTCTCGGTCGCGTGGGAGGGACTCACTACGAACGTCCTGATGGCGGGGGTGTTCGTCGTTACCCTTCGTCGGTTCGTTAAGTACGACTCCTCGGAGAACTTCTTCGTACTTGGGCCGCCGGGATCGGGCAAGTCGCTGTTTCTCGTCGGGAAGTACCTCGCCGCGCTCGACGACGCCGTCGATCGGAAAAGCGACACGCCGCTGAATCCGAGCGGCGACCTGATGGAACTCGTCGGCAGGCTCGACGCCGCGACCAAAGACGCCGGCTGGGAACTCGACTCGACGGGTGCGACGGAAGTCGAAGATCTTCAGTTCCGGTTCGTCAACGGACGCGTCTTCCCAAAGAACATCGAGTTGTCGAGCCTCGATTACGCCGGGGAGTATCTCGAGGAACTCCCCGGGGCCCTCATGAGTCCCGACTCGGAGATAGACAACTCCACGGTCCAACTGCTCTCGGACCGTGTCCGAGCGGCGAACACGCTCATTCTGGTGATCGATGTCGAGCGCTATCACAACAACGAGCCGCTGGGGATCGAACCGTACTTCGACATCCTC
The DNA here is from genome assembly GCF_005435095.1 of Halorubrum sp. CGM5_25_10-8B. Lineage (NCBI taxonomy): Archaea > Methanobacteriati > Methanobacteriota > Halobacteria > Halobacteriales > Haloferacaceae > Halorubrum > Halorubrum sp. CGM5_25_10-8B. Next base: position 15,793 of record NZ_SGTY01000009.1, read on the forward strand.
GATACGGCCGACGACAAAGACGTGCTCCTCGTCGCGACGAAGTCGGATATCTTGGCACAGCAGTTCGAAGACGAGCAGGCGCTGGATCCCCACCAGTACTTCGAGGACTTCCGTCAGTACGTGAACGATACGCTAGTCGAGAATAATCAGGCCGTCCGGACGCTCGTTCAGGACACTTCCGGCTCGGAGATCCACCCGGTGTACTACGAGACGACGGTGAACGACGACGGCGAACGCGTGCCGATGCGCGACCGGAACGGGAACGTGATGACAGTCGGATTCGAGGAGCTGTTAGAGAAACTGGGGTGATAACGCATGTCAACACTACGCATTTACGACAGCAAAGGGAACGCGTACTCTCCCGACGGCACCGCGACGGGATCAGACGAACAGATCGAACAGTTGTTTTACGGCGGGGTTCGGCTGACAATTCGGTCGGATCACAAACAACAGATACGGCTGTTCTTCCGTGCCCGCGAGACTCGGAACGCTCGCACCGAGCAGTTCTACGCCGTTTACTCTGTCGATAGCTCCTCTTCACCGCTTCAGGACCTCATCAGGGATCTCACAACGCGGGTCGAGTCCGAGTGGGGATACACGATCGACGAGTCTTCGAACGGAATGGCGGTGTACCGCGAAGTGAAGCGCGGGAACCTGGCCGTCCCCGGAGATAGCACCGAACAGAGCATCCTCTCCGAACTCATCACCTCTCGTAACCCGGTGACGGTGGGGGTTTCGGACGAACGCAACGCCATCGGCCTACTCGACGAGTACTTCGGCGAGTACGACCAGGCAGCGATCGCCGACTCCACGGGCGAGGACGTCCTCTCGGCGTTCGACCTCGTCGTCACGCCCGGTGGCCATCGAGGTATCACGCCCCTCGGCGAGACGGAAGCGCGGTGGGAGTCTACGTCTCGATCGCTCCGTGACCAGCATATCAAAGAGGAGATCGCATCCATACGCGAGTCGGTGGAAACGCTCTCACGCGAGCACGGCCTCTCGAACGGAGAGATACGGGAGCGTGTCCAGAGTAGCGTTCCGGCGCTCAAGTCGCCGACGACGGGCTCCGACCTCAGGTCGACGTCGAGCGGGTCGGACGACGACTATCTCATCCCTCCGAAGGTCGGTCTGTACGTCGCCGTCGGCGCCGTCGTCCTGATCGTCCTGTTCGCGGCGGTCACTTTCGGCCCCAACCTGTTGGGAGCGGTCGGCTTGATGGATAACGGGGGTGACGGGAGCGGACAACAGGCGAACGTGGCCGTTACGCTCATCAACAGCACGACGGACGAACAGATCAGTTCTTCGACCGGGAACATCTCTATCAAACTCCGCAACGAGACCGACGTTACACTGAACGAGACGACCCAACCGAGGTATAACTTCACCGTCAACGAGGCGAGACTACCGAACTTGACGCTCGCCGCCACAGCGGACGGCTATCAGAGCCGGACCGTAGACCTCTCAAGCAACTCCAGTGAAGTTGCTATCCCACTTGATCCCTCCCCTACAACCACCGAGGACGACAGCCCCACGCGCTCTCTCGTTGAGGGTGAAGTACGCGACGCGACGGATGATGCGTACGTCTCGGTTAGCGTCTCGCTTATCGGTGACGAGAGTTTTGAAACGCGTACCGGCGATTTTGGGAGCTACGCCTTTGATGACGTACCGGCCGGTGAGTACACGCTCTCCGTGGATCCCGACGGATACGTTCCAGTAAACCGCACAATTACCGTGAACGGCACGAGGCTGCAGGTTGACACCGTCGAGTTACAGCAGACGGCGTCTCTGTCCGTCTTCTTCAACGCTTCGGACACCGGTACGGGAGTTTCTGGCGCCGACATCTATTTGAGAAATAATGCCACTGGCGATACTGTCGACATCAACACCACCGACGAAGACGGCTGGTATAACAATAGCAACCTCGAGGCCGGGACCTACGATTTAGAATTCAGAGGTGGCGAGTACAAAAACACTGAACGAACTGGAATCACGCTGGAGCCGGGGGACGCCCGCGTCATCGATGAGATTACCGTTACGAGCGAAGGATAACTTCTGATACGTTACGCTGCCGACGCGGAACCGACCCCGCTGAACGCGTCGCAGGTATCTGTGCGCTCAGGAGTACGCGTCCTCGGCTGCCGAATTCCTATTTCCCGTCGGACGGTATTCCTAGCGACACTCTACCTCGGACCCTTCGAACTGTTTGGGAGACGCTCCGCACGAAGGGCCCGACTCTTCGCGCATCACTGCGCTGGTTACCAGAATTGAGGCGAGAATGCCCCTTCCTCAAGGAGCGACTATCGGGAGCGAGTAGGGAGGGGATGAATCGCCGCACGCAGTACAACCATTAAATAAACATATCCCAAACTGAGGGACAGCGATGGAATACAGTCACCGCTACCACGCCTATCCGACACAAAAGGTGGCGGAGACTGTCGAACAGCACATCGACGTTCATCGCCAAGCGTACAACTTCACGCGGTACGAGTACACGAATCACAACGACGCCGACAACGTTGGGTCGGCGTACAAGCATCACGACCGTCTCACCGACTGGAAAGACGAGTTTTCCGTGTTCACAGAGGTTCACTCGAAAGCACTCCAGCGAACCGTCACGCGGTTCTATCAGAACCTCTCGAATCTCTCTGAGAAGAAACGGAATGGTCAGAAGGTCGGGATGCTCAAGTGGAAATCGCCAGCGGAGTTTCAGAGTATGACGTATTCGCAGTCCGGTTTCGAACTCAAAAACACGAGTGGCCGCAACGCGACACTCTGGCTCTCCAAAATCGGTGACATCCCGATCCGCTACCACCGCGAACTCCCAGATACAGCGGAGATCAAAGAAGTCACGATTAAAAAAGAGACAACCGGTGAGTGGTTCGTCTCTTTCGGTCTCGAAACCGATGAGGCCGATCTACCCGAGAAACCCAGCGTAGATGTACTCAACACGAACAACAGCGTTGGAATCGATCTCGGTATCCGTAACTACATCCACACCTCGGACGGGAAAACTGTAGATTGGCTCGATCTCGGAGACGAGTACGAACAACTCCGTCGCAAGCAACGCAAACTCTCTCGCAAAGAGGAAGGGTCAAACAACTACGAGAAACAACGACTGAAGGTTGCGAAGATCAAGCGTCACATCCGGCGGAAGGTGCTGGACTACCAGCACAAACTCACGACGTGGCTCGTCCGCGAGTACGACGCGGTGTTCGTCGAGAACTTGGATGTGAAGGGGATGCTGGAACAGTCGTACAACGCCCAGAACAAGCAGGATGCGGCGTGGCGACAGTTCATCACTCTGCTCGAATATAAAGCCGAGCTGTACGGGACGCACGTGGTTCAAGTCGAAGCGCGGGGCACGACGAAAGAGTGTGCGTCGTGTGGCGTGGAGACAGCGAAACCTATCTGGGTTAGAGAGCATTCGTGTCCCTCGTGTGGGTTTGAATGTAACCGTGACGCGAATGCGGCGATGAACGTCTTGCAGAGAGGCTTTGCTGAATTAGGGCTGGGATGGCCCGAAGATACGCCTGTGGAGACTGCGCTCCCTGCGGACACCCATTCGGTGTCTGCAAAGCGCGTCGTAGAAGCAGGAAGCCCTACCCTCAAGGAGCGAGCGGCGTCAGCCGTGAGCGAGTAGGGTAGGGTAGTTCACAACGGCCCTATGGTTGTGCTCTGTTGGATTCGATAGCAGTACCGGGGTCGCAATCTCTGAAGAGGTGACCATTTCGGTTTTTATCGCCGAAGAGCTAGACTGAACTATAACGATCTCTATTTGTGCGGATCAACGGGACTCGTAATTGAGTACCCACGAGCATATCTAACGTGTCGGGCTCCTCTATCTGGAAGTGCTCCGGGGCTGCGCGCACCCCCCTGAATGGCGAATCGAACGCCTTCACCACAGCGTCGACACCACGTCCGCGGCGACCTTCCACAACTGCCGGGCCACGATCTTCAGGTCGTACGCGAACGACTGCTCGCGCACGTACTGGAGGTCATATCGGAGCTTCGCTCGGGGGTCGACGCTGCTCGCCTCGTTAATCTGCGCGAGTCCGGTCAGCCCGGGCTTGACGAACCACCGCTTCCGCCACGTCTCGGCCTCGTCCTCTAGGAGGTGTTCCTCTTCGGTCCACACCGCGCGCGGCCCGACGACGCTCATGTCGCCCCGGAGGATCGACCACAGCTGCGGAATCTCGTCAAGGTGTGTTTTCCGAAGGATTCTCCCCACCCTCGTGATGCGGTCGTTCTCCTCGTCATCGATCGGCGTCGCCGACTCGCCCTCGGGCGTCATCGAGCGGAACTTGAATATCGGGAACGTCTCTCCGAACACGGCCGTGCGTTCCTGACGGTACAACACCGGGCCGCGGTCTTCAAACTTGATCGCGGCCGCGATGGCCGCGATGACGGGCGCCAGCATGAGGAGCCCGGTCAGCGAGAAGGCGATGTCGAAGCCGCGCTTGAACAGGTAGTCCTGGATGTCCCACGGCTCAATCTCGACGTCGACGAGCGCCGCGTTCGGGTCCGGTGCGTCCGTCAATACTGTGTCCGCGTGCGCCGGGTGGACCTTCGCTGCCACACCGTGCTCATAGCAGGCATCGAGTGCGCCGAAGAATTCCGCGCGGTCCGGCTCGTCGAACGCGAGCACGACCGTGTCGACATCTCGCTCGACGAGGATATCTTCGAGCCGAGAGAGCCCGCCGAGCCGCGAGAGTCCGATCGACTGCCGGCCGCCGTCGACAGCGTGGGCGGCGCCGGGCGTCTCGATCTCCCGGTCGTCTCGACCGGATTCCGAACCCCGCAGCGAGTGGACCACCGTCGGACAGAGGTACCCGAGCAGCGGGAGGTCCGCTCCCCTCGCGATTGTCGCGATCTGGGTCGGGTCATCCCCGACGACGATCGCCCGCTCGCTGCGCGCCTCGGGGCGGCGCAGCCAGACGAACCACGCCGGAAGGACGAGCAGTAGCAGCGGGGTGATCAACACCAGCGTCAGCCGCGGCACCTTGTAGGTGTAATCGAAGTAGCCGATTGTCGCCAGCGCGAACACGGCCACGAAAGTGCGTTTGTGCGCGAGCGCCACGATGTCGAGGATCCGTCGCGGCCGCGGCTTGTACAGCGGGACGAACGCGCCCGCCACCACCGCCGCGGTCAGCGCGACCTCGATGACGAACTCCGCGCCCGCCGGCGGGTCGACCGGCAGCCGACCGAGGACGGGGACCGCCGACGCGGCCGCCTGGACGGTCCCGTTGTTGGCGAGCATCACGGCCAGCCCGACGAGGGCGGCGACGCCCCCCACGCTCGCGAGGCGGTACCGCCATCCCGTATCCATTACCGCATATTGGCAAACATATCAAGTTAAACACTATGTTTCCGGCGGCGGCGCGGCCTGGCCGTCTCGTTCGCCGCGGCGTCGTCGATTCGAGCTCGCGACACTGCCGCGGATTCGCACTCGGGGGCTCTCCCTGACGGCCTCGTCCGGTCCGAGACCCCGACCGCGACCGAAACCGCTAATCGGTGCCCGCGACAGGTGACAGGCAATGCCCTCGCCTGAGGAGACGACCGCGGCCGCGCGCGAGTTCCTCGCCGACCACCCCGAGGTCGAGGACGCCCTCGCGGCCCTCGTCGAGCGCGACGCCCGCGACGAGCCGTGGACGTTCGACGACATCGACCTCGACTCCGGCCGGTTCGGCGAGCTGGTCGCCCGCGACCTCGCCCGCGAGGTCGACGACGGGTACCGACTCCGGAACCCGGACGCGATCCGCGCCGCGATCGATGCGGGGCCGGCCGACGCGGGCGACGCGACTGACGCCGGCTCGACCGCGACCGCCTCGACCGACGCCGGCTCGGCTGCTTCCACCGGTGAGAGCGCCCACGACGCGGCGCCCTCACGGTTCTCAACAACCGTCGACCTCGACGGTCTCACGCTCCTCGGCCTCGTCGGAGCGCTGCTCGCGGTCGCCGGCGCGCGCCTCGTCGCCGCGCCCGCTGTGTTCCGCGAAGGGTTCGTCGTCTCCCCGAGTAACGACACGTACTTCTTCCGTTACTGGCAGGAGCGGCTCGTCGCCCGCGCCGACGGTGCCCTCGATCTGGGGCTGTTCGCGGACATGGGCGGGGCCGCGAGCACGCGCCCGCTCGCCCACGCAACGAACTGGTGGGTGACGGCGCTGCTCGGCGGCGCCGACGCCGCGCCCGCGGTCGCCGCGTGGCTCCCGGTCGTCGCGTCCGTCTGTCTGGGGTACCTCGTCTACCGGACCGCGCGCCTGCTCACCGGCGACGTCCGCGTCGCCCTCGCCGCGGTGCTGTTCTACGGGCTCGCGCCCGTCAACGTCGTGTACACCTCGGTCGGCTTCCTCGACCACCAAGCGCACCAGTACCTGTGGCTCGGGCTGCTCGTCGCGACGCTGACCGCGCTCGGGACCGACATCGCGCGGCGGACGACCTCGACCGACGCCCGGACCGCCGCACGGGCACACGCACGCGACGCGAGAATGTGGGCCATCGCGCTCGCGCTCGCCGTCGCCGTGGTCGCGTCCGCGCACGCGTGGGGCGGGTCGCCGCTCACGTTCGTCCCGGTCGCGGCCGTCGTCGGGTTCCGCGTCGCGCTCGACGTGCGGCACGACCGCTCGCCGACCTTCGCCAATGCGCCGCTGCTCGGCGGGCTCGCCGTCGGTGCCGGGCTCGCGCTCGCCGCGCACCTCGCGCTGGGCTGGCACGAGTCGATCGCCGCGGTCACGCCCGCCCTCGTCGCGGGCGGCGCGCTCGTCGTCGTCGGGCTGGGCGAGCTGTGGCGCCGCGTCTCGCTGCCGCCGCTCGCGCTCGTCGCGGCCGAGGCGGTCGTCGCGGTCGGCGGGCTCGTTGCCTACGCGCGCCTGCGTCCAGACGACATCGACCGCCTTCAGACGCGCGCCGACGACCTGTTCTTCCGCGAGGGGATCTCCGAGACGGCATCGCTGTTCTCGCCGGACTTCGCGGTGGTGTTCGGACCGCTGCTCCAGCTCGGGCTCGGCTTCTACTTCGCGATCGCGGTCCTCGCGGTCGCGACGTGGGCGGTCGCGCGCCGCGACGAGCCCGGCTGGCTCGTTCTCGTCTGCTTCGCGTGGTACTACACGCTGCTCGCGACGATTCAGGTGCGCTTCGCCGGACAGCTGGCGATCGTCATCGCGCCGTTCGCGGGGATCGGCCTCGTTTACCTGCTGTCGGCGATCGACATCGCGCGTCCCGTGGCGGCCCTCGGTCGGGGCGAGGAAGCCGACGCCCCGTCGGGCCGCGGTCGACCGAGTCGCGACCGGCCAACCCGCTCGCGACCGGACGGCGGCCCGAGCGACGAGCGAGCGATCACGTCGCTCGCGCTGCCGGCGGGGACTCGCCTGCGCGGCTACCTCGCGGCGACGGTCGCGCTCGTGCTCCTGTTCAATCTCCTCCTCGTCCCCTCGCTGGTCGGCCAGACGACGCACGACCGCGCGCAGTTCGAGGCGGCGCTCACGGTCGATGCCCACGCCGGGGAGCTCGACCGCGAGTACCCGCGGAACTTCGTGTTGAGCCGGTGGGACGATAACCGGATGTACAACTACTTCGTGAGCGGCGAGTCACAGAGCTACGGCTACGCGCGGTCGAACCACGATCAGTTCCTCGCGTCCGCGAACCCCGACGACTGGTACGACCGGTTCCAGGGCCGGGTCGGGTACGTCGTCGTCACCGATCGCGAGGGCGCGCCCGCGACAAACACCACGTACGCCGCGCTCCACGAGGGGCTCGGCCTCGGCGTCAACGACACCGCCGCGACCGGCCGGTATCAACTGCTCGCGAGCGACGACGGCGTGCGGACGTTTGCGGTCGTCCCAGGCGCGACGATCCGCGTCACCGACCCCGCCGCTGTCGGCGCGACCGACGGAACGGTATCCGCGACGACGAGCGTGACGGTCGGGGCTGCGGCGGAGGGTACCACGCACGAGTACGTGCGCACCACGACGATTGCCAACGGCACCGCGACGATCCGCGTCGCGCATCCGGGCGAGTACCGGGTTGGAAACACCACGGTCACGGTGACGGACGACGACGTGGTCGCGGGCAATCGCACGACGGTCCCGGCGGCGTAGGTGACTCGATTCGCCGTCGACTCCGCTATCGGATCGAGACCGATACCGGACTCTCACGGTGTACAACGGAGCCGAACGGGCCCAGACGACCGGGCGTCCCCTACCGCCGGCGTGACTGCCCGGTCGCGTGGGCCCGTGGGGCCCGGTCGGACAAAGGCGATCTCGGCTTGTACCCCTTTCGGTCGGCGCGACCGCGACGGAATCCCGAATTCATACTCTCCGATTCATATACCTGCCAGCACCCGCCGCGAACGCCACGGAATAGAAAACGACCGCCTCAGCGCCTGAAACGCCTGTGAGAAGCATTCACACACGACGACGATCGACACAAAGTACTTATACTGACCGCTTTAACAATCGGTCGCAGCCCCTACCCCACAATGCGACACGACCGCGAGTAATCCGCGTCGAGTCCGGCCGTATCACGTCGAGATGTTGGCTGACGACGAACGGGCGACGCAGGCGAGGACAAAGCAGACTGTCGCGACGCAGAACACTACAACACACAATGACAAACGACAATACCACACGCAAGAAGGCTAACGCGGTCTTCTTTGCGGCGGTCATGGTTATTTCCATGGTCGCGGTTGGCTTTGCGGCTGCTCCCGCAGCTGCGAGCAATCATGAAGGCTATAGCCCAGCCAACCCGTACCAGGGCCAGGACGTAACGTTTACTAATGACACGCTTGACTCCGCCAACGAATACGAGCTCCGTCGCGTAACTGACACCAGCAGTGGTGCCGTCTCCGACAGTGAGTTCGAGACCGAGCTCTCGGTTAACGACTCCACTAATACTATCACCATCGATACCGGTAGTCTCGATGCCGGTGACTACTTCGTTGACGATGTTGGTGGCACTGACCTCCCGAGCCAGCCGGATAATGAAGACACCTTCGAAGTTCGGGTTCAGTCTCTGAGCACCGAGTTCGTTGACGACTCTGTCGACAACGCCGGTGGCACAGAGGTTGATCTCGACCTTGACTCCAACCGCGCTGGCTTCAACGTGACTGTCACGTCGGACGACTTCGCGTACGATGACGAGGAACTCGCGCAGATCTTCGAGAATTACAACACGGAAACGTCCGACGCGGACGAGGAATTCACGCTTACGGGCGTTTCGGAGAGCGAAATTGCGACGAACTTCTCGGACATCGACGCGGGCGATTACCAGTTCGAGTTCAACGTCACTGACACGGAAGCGTCCGACGCGGCCACCATCACGGTTAACGATGTTGGCGACGGCGAACTCGATATCGATCCCTCGTCAATCACGGAACAGCAGGGAGACATCGTCCCAATCACTGTGAGTGCCACTGAAGCCGCCTCTAGTGGGACGCTCGTCATCGGTAACGAGGACGACGTTGGCTACCAGGCTAACGTCTCGATTACCGACTTCGGCGACCAAGACGAGATCACGATCTACTTCAACAGCTACGCCGCGGGTAACACCACGGCGGCCGCAGACGACATCGTCTGGCTCGATGAGGAGGACCGTGACGAAGACGCGAACATCGACTTCGATGAGGTCGACGACCAGACGACGGGCATCAACATGCTCGACGCTGGTGACTACGAGCTTGCCGTCTCCACGGCGTCCGACGACGCCGCGGAGACGCTGAACTCGCCGGACAACGTCGGTACGCTCTTCCTCGAAGAGCGGTCGACGGCTGAAACGATCAACACGTGGACCGTCTCTGACAACGTCGCTGGCGACATCGTTAGCGCTGACGACCCCGTGGACGCGCTCAACAACCGTGTTGGTCAGAACGTCACGCAGGCCGGCACCATCGCTGAGGGCGACCGCGTCGTCCACCAGATTGAGGCGTCCGGTCTGACCGGTCTCCTCGAGGCAACCGACTCGGACAGCTCGACCAATCAGCTGGTCAGCGCACTGGGGAACGACGTCCTCGACAGTAACACCGAGGCTGGAGTTACCGGCGACAATTCGAGTCTCGACCTGCGTCTCCGCGAAACGCGTGAGAGCGCCGGTCCGAACTCGGATCTCCGTACGGTCAACATCGGCAACTCCACGGTCGATGTCGTGGTTGACGACGAGGCTGACACGCTCTATGTCATCGTCGACACGGACTCGATCGAGTTCGACAACGGTGACACGCTCGACGCGAGCGACGATGATGTCGGCATTGACGCGCGCCTCCGCGTTCAGGACGCGCGCCTGCTCGAATACAACCGCATCTCACAGACCGACGAAGACGTTGACGCGGTTTCTGACCTTCACCAGTCGTCCACGGGCAGCTTCACGGTGACCGCGGCTGACGGTGAATTCGATCAGGATCCGTACAACGTGACGAACACTGAGGGTCAGGCCCTCACCGGCACGACGAATCTCGCGCCCGGTACGGAACTGACGCTCCGCGTCCGTTCCAACGGTGACACCCGTCCGGCGTTCTCAAAATCCGACACCGTGACCGTCGCGGCTGACGGCACGTGGTCTTCTGAGTTCGACTTCAGTGAGCAGAACGTCGGCGACACGTACGACGTCAACCTCCGCAACTCGGCGTTCGAGACGAACCCGTCTGTTGAGGGTACCGTTGTCGAGCAGACCCAGGAGCCCGCGAACTTCGCGGTCTCTGAACTCAGCCCGCAGGACGTGACCGCGACGGTCGGCGACACGCTGACCGTCTCGGCCACGGTCGAGAACACCGGCGGCCAGGAGGCCACGCAGACTGTCGAGTTCCGCGTCGGCGGTGACGCGGTCGCCAGTCAGGACGTGACTCTCGGTGCCGGTAACAGCACCACCGTCGAGTTCGCGGACATCGACACGTCCGGCCTCGACGCTGGTGACTACGAGCACGGCGTCTTCACGGACGACGACGAGCAGACCGCCACGCTCACCCTCGAAGCCGCTGATACCGGCGACGACGGTGGCGACGACACTGGTGGCGACGACACCGGCGGTGACGACACTGGTGGCGACGACACCGGCGGTGACGACACTGGTGGCGACGACACTGGTGGCGACGACACTGGTGGCGACGACACTGGCGGCGACGACACCGGTAGCGACAACGGCACGGACGACGGCGGCTCCACTGACGGCAGCACGCCTGGCTTCGGTGCGGTCGTCGCGCTCGTTGCCCTCATCGCCGCTGCGCTGCTCGCGACCCGCCGCAACGACTAACGTCGTTGCCTAACGGTCGCAGTTCGTAGCTCGCAACCATCGGCCCTCACGGGCCGACTCACACGCGGTTTTTCTTTATCGCGCTCACGTCGCCTAGCGACGGTGTTCGCCTCGGTGGCGTGTCTCGTCTTAGTGCGCAGGCGCGCTCGACCGGGTCGGTAAGACCGGTGAGAAGCCCTCGTCCTGGCGCGATACCTTCTCGGTGACTTCAACTCTGAGGTGGCGACTGACTGCGTCGGCAGAGTGATGTCGTCTACGTGACCAAGAGCGATCGGCAGTCAAGCAAGCTGTCAACGGGGTCTGAACGCGTAATGCTCGTGACTGTTCCGGACGTGGGGCCGCTTAGTCATCGCCCGAACTAAATTCGCTGGGACTGCTCGCGACGTTCGGCACGCTCCTCGTTCTAGAAATCGTCTATGAGGAAGCCGACTCAGACGGAGCCTTGACTCGCTACGTCTCGTCGCGTTCGACGACGACGGTTCGCCCGGTGAGCTTCTCGGGCGCGAAGCGGTAGAGTTCGATGTCGAGGTCCGGCTTGTCGTCGGCCCAGATCTCGAAGAGTGGACGCTGCGTCTCGCCGTACTGTGAGATCGTCTCGGGGGTGAGCTCGTCGAGGTCGACGCGTTCGAGAGTACCGACGCCGACGACGCTGGCATATTCGTCGTCTTCGTCCTCGTAGACGACCACGCGGGCCCGCGGCGTCGACGCGAGGAACTCGCGCTTCTCGCTGTCGGGCGTCGACACCAGCCGGAGGTACAACGCGCGCTCGTCCGCGTCGTACCCGTAGGAGATCGGGATCGCGTACGGCGCGTCGTCGCGCGCGAGCGCGAGAACGCCCGTCTCGTGGCGAGACAGGTGTGCGTCCACCTCGGTCGACGACATCTCGACCTCGCTGTTCGTCGGCATATCGAACCTTCTTCCCACGAGTTGATAAAGGGAACGAGACGGCGCGCAGCGCGGGGACAGCGGGGAGGCGTCTCGGTGGTGCGGACGACTGCGGAGGCTCTGCGGCGGTCGCCGGCCGACTCCGTTCAGCTGATCGTCGGCGCCTCGCCGATGTCCTCCTCGGTGACCGGCGCCCCGCAGACGACACAGCCCGTCTCGAGCAGCGTCGCCCGCATCGCGTCGTCCACCTCGATCGAGCGCCGACACTCCGGGCAGACGAAGGTGTGGGTGGATCGCCCCGTCATACCCGTGCGTATGCTCCCCATGCCCATCAAACGGACCTCGGATTCTCGCGGCGTCGGAATGTGATAATCGATCCTTAGTCAAGCAGCGACCGGAACAGCTTCCGCTGGGCGGCGGCGACGTGCTCGGTGAACGTCGACCGACCGATGCCCAGCGACTCCGCGACCTCGCCGGCGTTGGCGCCCTTCGGGTGGTCGAAGTACCCCGCCTCGTAGGCGGCTTCGAGCACCTCGCGCTGGCGCTCCGTCAGTTCGCTCCGGTCGACGGTCACCAAGTCCGACTCCGTCGGCGTCGTCGACGACTGGAGCAGGCGCTTCACCTCCATCTCCGGACACGCGTCGCGGAACGCCTCCAACACCGACCGCAGCGTCGGCAAGTCGCTCGCGTGGAAGGTGACGCGCAGCCGCCCGTCGCGGACCACCGCCTCCGAGACGGGTGTCTCGTGGCGGTCGAGGACGGCGAACGGCGAGTCCGGGTCGACAGCCGCCTCGAACCGGTAGGCCGCTCGGCCGCCGTAGTCGAAGACCACTTCGACTCCCTCGGCGACCGAGAGGTCCGCGTCCGCGATGAACTCCACGACCACTCGCTCGCGGTCGTCGGCGGGCGTACACCGCGTGACGCCCGTGACGGGCGTCGTTCCGTCGACGACGCCGTCGAACGGCGAGGCCGCCGCGGTCGGCAGCGAGACCTCCGCCCGGATTCCCGATCCCATCTCGTTCGTCCGTGCCCGCGCCGGGCAAAAACGTTGGCGGGCGCGCGGTCGGGTATAAAACTCCCCGCATATGAGGGGCCACAGTTCGGGAGGCTGTAGCCGTAACGTACAGGTATGAAACGCCCCCCGCGCACGACCGACGCCATGACGACGACCGAGGGAGACGCGGCGCTCGACGCGACGTTCGAGGCGCTCGCCGACGCCGACTGTCGGGCGATCCTCGCCGCCGCGGCGACGCCGAAGACGACAAGCGAACTCGCCGACGACTGCGACATCGCGCTCTCGACCGCCTACCGGAAGGTCGAGCTGCTGAGCGAGACGCCGCTGCTCGCCGAGGGGGTTCGGTTCGACCCGGACGGCGACCACGCCGCCGAGTACGTCCGCGACGCCGCCGAGGCCGCGATCGAGTTCGGCGACGACGGCGTCTCGCTCGCGGTCGACGACGAGGGGGCCGACCCGCTGGCCGCCGCGCTCAACGCCCCCGGCGTCTCGGCCGACTGATCTGCCGCGGCGCGACGGACCGGCCTCCCGGAGGTGCGATCAGGGCGCGCTCGCCCGGCGGTTCGTCGACGATCGTTTTCGAACCTGATAATCACACGGCCACGCTTATACGCCAGTTCTCGAAGGTGTTCCGTATGTCTCGCTCACCGGAACCCGAAACCCTCGTCGACCTTGCGCAGGACAAGGTCGCGGTGATCGACGAGAAGGGCCGGTTCCGGTACCTCAACGCGGCCACCCGCGAGTTGCTCGGGTTCGACCCCGACGCGCTCGTCGGGACCGACGCCTTCGACCTGATTCACCCCGACGACGCCGACCGCGTTCGAACGGCGTTCGAGGCCCTCGTCGCCGACGGAACCGCCCCGGAATCGCCGCTGGAGTACCGCTACGCGACCGCCGACGGCGACTGGGTGTGGTTTCGCACCCGCGTGTTCCCGCCGTCGGAGACCGGCCTCGACGGCTACGCGCTGAGCTCTCGCGACGTCACCCTCGAGGTCGAGTCGCGCCGGCGCTTGGAGACGATCGCGTCGACGTCGCCGGACGTGCTCTGGATGTTCAGCGCCGACTGGGAGGACCTGTTGTTCGTCAACGGCGCGCTCGAATCCGTGTTCGGGATCGAGCCGGACGCGCTCGAACGGCGCCCGCAGATGTTCCTCGCCGCGGTTCACCCCGACGACCGTCCGGCCGTCGAGGACGCGATGGAGCGGCTCTCCGACGGCGAGCCGACGAACCTCGACTACCGGATCGGGCCGGCCGACGGGCGGACCACCTGGGTCAGGGTGCCCTCGCGCCCCGTGTGGGAGGACGGCGAGGTCGTCGCCGTCACCGGTTTTGCCCGCGATGTCACGGACGAGTACCGCCGCGAGCGTCAGCTCACGGTGATGGACAACCTCCTCCGACACACGATCCGCAACGACATGAACATCGTCGACGGCACCGCGGAGCGCATCGCCGACCGCGTCGAAGACGCCGTCAGCGCGACGGCGACCGAGGAACGTGGTATCGTTCCCGATGAGCTCGACCTGGCCGAACTCGCCGCCGACCTGATCGACCACGCGGAGACGGTTCGCCGGGTCGCCGACGACCTGTTGACGACCGCCGAGAAACAGCGCGGCGTGATCGACCTCCTCCGCCACCACGAACACCCGCAACCCCTCCGGGTCGCGCCGCTCGTCGAGAGCGCGGTGGCGGACGCCGTCGACGACCGGTCGAGTCCGACCGCGGAGATATCGGTCTCCTGCCCCGGCGACGTGCGGGCGTTCACGCACCCCGAGCTCGACTACGCGATCGCCGAACTGATCGAGAACGCGATCGAACACGCCGAGGCGGCGCCGAGCGTCGAGATCGAGGTCACCGCGCCCGCCGACCGGGTCAAGATCGCGGTCCGCGACAACGCGCCGCCGATCCCCCCGGCCGAGCGGGACCCGATCACCGACCGGTGGAAGATGGACGACCTCAGACACACCGGCGGGATGGGGCTGTGGCTCGTCTACTGGATCGCCGATCGGTCCGGCGGCGACTTGGCGTTCGACGCCGGCGCCGACGGCAACGAGGTGACGATCTGCGTCCCCGACGCCGACTGTGACCCCGGCGACTCGACGGTGGATCGGACCCATCCGGTCGCGCCGGACGCCCGCCCGACGCCAGCCGGACCGGACGCGGGGGAGATGACGCCGGTCGTCAGCTCGCCACCGTCCGATGTCGAGGTCGCCGAGTCGACCTCGGCTGACGCCGAGACCGCCGAGTCGCCCCCCTCCGACGCCGGGACCACCCAGCCCGAATCCGAAGCCGGCGGCGCGGAGTCGGCCGATCCGGAGCCCACCGGCTCGGAGCCGATCGACTCCGGCCTCTCCGCGTCCGAGACTGCCGCGGATCTCGACGGTCCCCCCGACTCACCGCCGGGATCGACGAACGGTTGACCGAAACCCGATCGATCGTTCACCGTTGACTCCGATTCCGAAGAACGTCCCACCGATCTTAAGCCGTCGCTTCGCGTACTCTCGGGTTGATGGGTACGCTCAACGAGCTGTTCGACCCGGACCGGGTCGCCGTCGTCGGCGCGACCGCCCGCGAAGGGGCCGTCGGCCGCGCCGTCACGTCGAATCTCCTCGACGACTTCGACGGCGACACGGTCCCCGTCAACCCGAACTACGACGCGGTGCTCGACACGCCCTGTGTCGACGACGTCGCCGACGCTGACGCCGATGTCGCGGTCGTCGTCGTCCCCCCCTCGATCGTGTTGGACGCCATCGAGGCGTGCGGGGAGGCGGGGGTCCGCAACGTCGTCGTGATCACCGCCGGGTTCGGGGAGACCGGAGAGGATGGAGCGGCGAGGGAGCGTCGCCTCGCGGAGCTAGCCGACGAGTACGACCTCAACCTCGTCGGCCCAAACAGCCTGGGGATCATGTCGACGCCCTCGGGCATGAACGCCACGTTCGGCCCGGAGAACGCGCTCCCCGGCGGGCTCTCCTTCATGAGCCAGTCCGGCGCGTTCGTCACCGCGGTCCTCGACTGGGCCAACGACAACGGGATCGGATTCAAGGATGTCGTCTCGCTCGGTAACAAGGCCGTCTTAGACGAGACGGACTTCGTCGACCACTGGGGTGACGACGAGGAGACCGACGTGATCATCGGCTACCTCGAGGGGATCGAAGACGGCCGCGAGTTCATCGAGACCGCCCGCGAGACCTCGCAGGACACCCCGATCGTCGCGGTGAAGTCGGGGCGCACGAGCGCCGGCGCGCAGGCCGCCTCCTCGCACACCGGCACGCTCGCCGGCTCCGACAAGGCGTACGAGGCGGGGCTCGATCAGGCGGGCGTGATCCGCGCGGAGTCGGTCGACGAGCTGTTCGACGCCGCGGGGATCTTGGGCAGTCAGCCCCTCCCCGACACCGACAGCGTCGCCATCGTCACGAACGCCGGCGGCCCCGGCGTGATGGCGACTGACGCGGTCGGCGACGCCGACCTCGACATGGCGTCGTTCACGAGCGAGACGAGCGACGCGCTCGCCGAGTCGATGCCCGACGAGGCGAACATCCACAACCCGGTCGACGTGATCGGCGACGCCGACGTCGACCGGTTCCGAGAGGCGTTGGAGATCACGGTCACCGACGACAACGTCGGCGCCGCCCTCGTGTTGGCCGCGCCGACCGCGACGATTGACTTCGACGAGCTCGCGGACGCGATCACCGACGTGAGCGACGAGATGGACGCGCCCGTCGCCGCCTGCCTGATGGGCGGTGACCGCACCCGCGAGCCGAAACAGCAGCTTCAGGCGCGGGGGATCCCCTGCTACTTCGATCCCGCGCGCGCTATCGACAGTCTCGCGACGCTCGCCACCTACCGCGACATCAAGGCGCGCGAGTACGCCGACCCGATGTCGTTCGATGTCGACCGCGAGCGCGCCCGCGAGATCCTCGGAGCGGTGCGCGACCGCGATGACAACCGCTTGGGCGTCGAGGCGATGGAGCTGCTCGACGCGTACGGCATCCCCACGCCCGACGGCGCCATCGTCGACTCGCCCGAGCGCGCCAGCGAGGTCGCCGAGGGCGTCGACGGCGACGTGGTGATGAAGATCGTCTCGCCGGACATCCTCCACAAGTCCGACATCGGCGGCGTCGCCGTCGGCGTCGCGGACGACGACGTGGCCGACACCTACGAGGACCTGATCACCCGCGCCCGCAACTACCAGCCGGACGCGACCGTCCTCGGCGTCCAGGTTCAGGAGATGGTCGACCTCGACGACGGCGTCGAGACCATCGTCGGGATGAACCGCGACCCGCAGTTCGGCCCGCTGCTGATGTTCGGGCTGGGCGGCATCTTCGTGGAGGTGATGGAGGACACCACCTTCCGCGTCGCGCCCGTCTCCGAGCCCGAAGCGCGGGAGATGACCGAGGAGATCCAGTCGGCGCCCCTGCTCCGGGGCGCCCGCGGCCGCGACCCGGTCGACGTCGACGCCGTGATCGAGACGATCGGCCGGCTCTCGCAGCTAGTCACCGACTTCCCGGCCATCCTCGAACTCGATATTAACCCCCTCGTCGCACTGCCCGACGGCGACGGCGGCACGAACGCCGCCGCCGTCGACGTGAGACTCACCGTCGACCCGCAGGAGCTCGATCCGGCGGAGACCGAACAACAGCCGCTCGACGCGGAGGAACCCACCAATGACTGACACACCCACCACACTCGTCACCGCGACCGGAGACAGCGCCGGAAAGACAGCGATCACCGTCGCCTTAGCGCGGCTCGCCGCCGACCAGGACAGCAGCGTCGGCTACATGAAACCGAAGGGGACCCGGCTCCAGTCGAACGTCGGGAAGACGCTCGATCAAGACCCGATGCTCGCCCGCGAGGTGCTCGGCTTGGACGCCGAGATGCACCAGATGGAGCCCGTCGTCTACTCGCCGACGTTCGTCGAGGGCGCCATCCGCGGCACCGAGGACTCCGAGGCCCTGCGCGACCGCATTCGCGAGGAGTACGACGACATCGCGGCCGACCACGACCAGGTGTTCGTCGAGGGCGGCGGCAGCTGGACCACCGGTGGCGTCGTCGACCTCACCGACGTCGACGTGGCGGAGCTGCTCGACGCGAACGTCGTCCTCGTCGCCGAGTACGGCTCGCCGAACGACTTAGACGACGTGCTGGCGGCCGCCGACGCGTTCGGCGACCGCCTCGCCGGCGTCGTGTTCAACAAGGTGTCCGACGACGCCTTCGAGTCGCTCGATCAGGACGGCATCCCGTTCCTCGAATCGAAGGGGGTCACCGTGTTCGGCGCGCTCCCGTACGAGAAGGAGCTCGCGGGCGTCACGGTCGGCGAGCTCGCGGACGAGCTCGGCGCCGAGCTCCTCACCGACGCGTCGACCGACGCCTTCGTCGAGCGCTTCCTCGTCGGCGCGATGGGCGGCGACGAGGCGCTCCGCTACTTCCGGCGCGCCCGCGACGCCGCCGTCATCACCGGCGGCGACCGCGCGGACGTCCAGACCGCGGCGCTCGACGCCTCCGGCGTGGCCTGCCTCGTCCTCACCGGCGGGCACCGCCCCTCCGGCGCGGTGCTGGGCAAGGCCGCCGACGCCGGCACGCCCGTCCTCGCCGTGAACACGGACACGGTCACCGCCATCGACCGCGCCGAGGAGGTCGTCCGCGGCGGCCGCACCCGCGACGTTCGCACGGTCGACCGGATGGCCGAACTGCTCGCCGACAACGTCGACGTCGACGCGCTCGTCTGAGCGGCGCGCGACGGGGCCGGTCGGGCTAGGTCAGCCGTCGACGCACGCTCCGCGCTACGACGCGTCTCCGGCTCTCGGACGCCCGCCCGGGCGCCCGCGACGCCGGGTCTACGTGTCGAACTGGACCTCGGTGATCTCGAACCGCGCGCCGCCGGACGCGCTCTCGGTGACGGTCACGTCCCACCCGTGCGCGTCCGCGATTTCGTCGACGATCGCCAGCCCGAACCCGGTGTTGTCCGGCACCGTCGAATACCCCGACTCGAACACTGTTTCCCGGTCGTTTGCGACGATTCCGGGACCGTCGTCCGCGACGTAGAACCCGTCCGCGAGGCGCCCGACCTCGACCGTCACCTCCGGACCGACGTGGTCGACCGCGTTCCGGATCAGGTTCTCGAGGAGCTGCTTCAGCCGGCTCCGGTCGGCCATCACCGCTTGGTCAGCGTCGACGTTCAGCGTCGCGTCGGCGGTTTCGACGCTCGCCCAGCACTGCTCGACTATCGGCTTCAGGAGAACGGGCTCGGCCTCGGTGACGACCTTTCCCTCGCGCGCCAACGACAACAGGTCGTCGACGAGCGCCTGACCGCGTTCGAGCGCACTCTCGGCCTCGACGAGCTGGTCGCTGTCGCACTCGGCTCGGGCCAGTTCGAGCCGCCCTTCGACCACGTTCAGCGGGTTCCGGAGGTCGTGGCTGACGACCTTCGCAAACTTCTCTAAGCGCTCGTTCTGTCGCTGTAGCTCTTCCTCGCGTTCCCGCCGCTCGGTGATGTCCCGCGCGATGTGTAACCCGGCGACGACGTCGCCGTCCTCGCGCACCGGCGCCGTGCGTATCTCGAAGACCCGATCCTCGTACGGCACCTCGACGCGCTCGGACCGTCCGGCCAGCGTCGCCTCGTGGATCGCCTCGATCGTCTCAACGAGCTCCTCGGAGAACCGTTCGACCTCGGAGACGCTGTGACCCACGATGTCGTCGGGGGCGGTGTCGAGCGGGTCGAAGCCACCTCCGGAGACGATCTCATACCGAAACTCGCCGTCGACGTAGAAGACGGCGCCGTTCGGAAAGTTCTCCGCGAGCGTCCGGTACCGAGACTCGCTCTTCGCGAGTTCCTGTTCACGCTGTTTCCGCTCGGTGATGTCGGTGATGAACCCCTCCAAGGCGTCCAGTTCGCCGTCGTCCGCGTACACGCCCCGTCCGCGCTCCCACATCCACTTCGTCTCGCCGCCCTCGGTGATGATACGGTAGGTGACCTCGAAGGTGTCGCCCGCGGAGAGTTCCGCTTGGACGGTCGCCCACATCTCCTCTCTGTCGTCCGGGTGAAGGATGTCGTCGCCCCAGACGACCCCGCCGTCGCCTTCGATCGCGCCGGCGCTGTACCCGGTGAGGGCCTCGACTTCGCCCCTGACGGTCTCCATCGGCCACTCCGGTTCGTTCCGACATCGGTAGACCATCCCCGGAAGGTTGCCGATGAGCGTCTCTAACCGCCGCGTTCGCTCCGCCGCGATACGCCGCGATCGGTGCGCCTCGACGGCGTTCAGGATCCGGTTGGCGAGGAGCGCGTACTGATCGGCGTTCCCCTTCTTCTGAATGTAATCGGTGACGCCGGCCGAGATCGCGTCGCTGGCGACCTCCTCGCTTCCCTTGCCGGTGTGGAGAATGAACGGGAGGTCGGGGTGATCGTCGCGGACGGCCTGGAGGAACTCGATCCCGTTCCGGCCCGGCATCTCGTAATCGGATATCACACAGTCGAACGCCTCGTCGGCGAGCCTCGCTGATCCCTCGGTCCCGCTCGGTACGATCTCGACGTCGAACCGGTCGTCTTCGCGTTCGAGAAAGGTCGCAGCCATCTCTGCGAACTCCGGCTCGTCGTCGACGTACAGGACGCGGATCGGTTCGGTTATCGGCTCCATCTGTGCTACCAATTGACGAATGATCGCGTCTGGAGGTGATAAATCCGGTGGCAACACTCGCATTTCACACGTTCAGTCGCCGATACCCCGCCTATCCGGCGGTCGCGTATCGACCCACGCTCGACACCCGACCGCGCGCTCTACACAGGGGCCGGATCCGCGAGCGGTCGCCGCCGTCGGTCGCCCGCATGTGCGCCCCGCGCCCTCGCTCGCTTCCGCGGGTGATCGTCTGACGTACTGTTTTCAGGGTGGACGACGTACCCCGCCCATGACCAGTCTCTCGGAGGCGTACGGCGGACGGGGGCGCTCCGGGGTCGACCCGCGACGGCTGTACCTCGGCGTGGGGGCGTTCGCCGCGGGCGCGCTGCTCGTCGTCGCGGGCATCCTCGTGGCGGCGGAGGTGGCGGTGCCGGCGGGCTACAGCTCCGGCGCGGCCCGGCAGCTCGGCGGAATCCTCGGCGGCGTCGGCGTTCCCCTCGTGTTGCTCGGCGTGATGGCGGTCCTCCCGGCCGACCGCAACACCTACGCCGCGGCCGTCGTCGGTGCGGCCGTCATGTGCCTCGGCGTGGCGCTGTTCGCGCACGCGTACCCCCAGCAGTGGGTCGGCGGCCCGCGCCCGGAGCTGACCGACCTCACCCTCCCCACCGCCGGCGTCTACTTCCTCGGCGCCGCGACGACGCTGTGGAGCGTTTTCGTCGGCGTCGCCAACTTCAAGACCCGCAACGACCCCGGCGGCACCGTCACGATGGAGGTGACCCACAAGGGCGAGACGAAGGTCGTCGAGGTCTCCCGCGACCAGCTCGGGAGCCGCGGCGGCGTCGGCCTCCTCGGCGGGACCCCCGACGGCGAGATCGAGACGCAGACGAACCGCCCCGACGACGCCGAGAGTGACTCCGCGGGCGCCGCGCCGTCGCGTTCGAGCCCGCCTTCTGGAGGGAACTCGTCCGGAACGCCGCGCGGCACCGACCGGTCGGGCGGAGCGGGAACGCCGAACAGCGACGGAGCGGGAGCGCCGAGCGGCGCCGAGCGCTCGGACCGTCCGGGACGAACGAGTAGCGGGGGGCGCTCCGGGGCGAGCGGTCGCTCCGTCCCCGGGTCGCCGGGCGTGAGCGACGGCGGCAGCGCCGACAGCGACATCACCTCGCCGCTGGACGACGCGGGGCCGGCGGACGGGCCGGAGTCCCCGACCACGCCGGAGTCCGCGCCCTCGCCCGGCTCTCCTGCCGCGCGTGAGGGCCCCGGAGACGCCTACTGCGGCAACTGCGCGGAGTTCGACTACGTCCGGACCGACGACGGGATGCGCCCCTACTGCGGCCGCTACGACGAGCTGATGGACGACATGGAAGCCTGCGACGATTGGACGCCGCGATAGTCTGCCACGTCGTCGCGAGCGCGCTGGCGACACCGAGAGACGGTCGGGTCGGGGCGGTTTCCCGACAGAAGAGCTAACCTGCGGAGCGTCGAGCGGACCCCATGGACGACCGCCGCACCCTCCTCGTCGCCGGATTCGTCGGAGCGTCGCTCTCGTACGTCTTTAACGTCCTCGCGTTCACCGGCGCGTTCGACGTGTTTCGCTGGGTCGTGTTCGCCGCGCTGTCCCTCGGGTTCACGTACGGATTCGACCGATTCATCGGCTGGCAGACCGGCCCGGCCTGACCCGTCCGACGGCGGGCGCCGCGGCTCGCCCTCGGCGCCGCCGTGGCGGCGTCACACCGGTTCGGCCGACGGGAGCTGTGACTCGGCGACCGCGAACGCGAGCGTGCTCAACACGCCGATGAGCGTCCCCGCCGCGAGCGCCATCGCCAGCTCCGAGAGCCCGAGCGCCGTCACGCCCGGCGCGTCCGGGAGGAAGAACCCCGACACCGCGAACAGCACGACGGCGATGGAGACCACGTAGAAGGGGGCGTTGAGGTAGCGCCACCGGAACCGGCCGGCGAGGTACTCGTCGGTGATCTGCCCGAGGCTGGAGGTGACGCCCGCGACGCCGAGCCACTGGACGAAGCCGTGGACGAACGCGGCGAGGGTGGTGCCGGCGGCGAGCGAGCTCCCCTGAACCCCGCCGACGGCGTCGACGGTCTCGACTCCCTGTACGCCGCCGACGACGACCAGCGCGAGCGCGACGACGTAGGTGACGAGGGTCACGCGGCCGGTGTAGAGGACGTTCCGGACGCTCTCCGCGGCGCCGTCGACGCTGTCTTCGAGCCCCAGCCCGCGGAACAGCGAGTAGAGCCCCACCGCGCCGGAGAGGATCCCCAGCACGGCCGCCCCCGCCACGTCGAAGAGGTTCGCGACCACGACGAGCGGGTAGATCAACAGCAGGACGCCGAGTGGAATGAGGATCGTGCCGCGGGTCTCCGGGTCGGCGAGGACCTGCTTGATCGTGTAGTACAGCGACTCGAGGTCCTGCGCCTGTCTGACGACGACGCGCCGCATCCCGTCGATCGGCATCCGCGACCGGATCACGGGGAGAACCGACTCGTCTTGGGCGCCGTCGGTGATCACGACCGCGGAGACCTCCTCGCCGGTCGACAGCTCGGCGAGCACGCGGTCGACCTCCTGGCCGACCGCGCGGTTCGCCTTCACGTCGGGACCGTCGACGCCGGTGACGGCGGCGACCTCGACGGCCTCGCCGTCGGCGGCCAGCTCGTCGTGGACGTTGACGCCCTGGAAGAGGACGTTGACGTCGGAGTCCTCGGGGTCGGCGGTCGCGAGCGCGACCGCGGCCTCGGTGACGTCCTCGTCGCCGATGACGGGCGTGGGGATCCCCGTCTTGCGGCCGAGGTCGTCGTCGAGGTCGACGCAGAGGACGAGCAGCATCGAACGGGGCTACGCGAGGGGACGACATATGTTTTCGGCTCGCGTCGCCCCTCCGCGTCGCACGCGATCCGCCGACTGCGTCGCCTCGCCGTCAGCTCTCGTCGGTCGGCTCGTGTTCGACCCCGTTCATCATCCGGCGGACGTTCTCGCCGTCGCTGAACGCGGCCGGGTACGCCGCCAGCGGGAGGACGAAGTCGTCCTCGACGCCGACCGGTTCGCCGATGTGGAGCTCCAGCTCGGTGGTCACGCCCGTCCCCTCGATCTCCGCGTCGACCGTGTACACGACGACCGCCGCGTCGGTGTCGAGGACGCTCGTCGAGTACTCCGAGCCGCGCTCCAAGCCGCCGACGTTCTCGAAGCGGCTCAGGATGAGCTCGGCGCGCTCGCGGGTTCCCATCTCCGCGATCGGGTTGAGCGCCCGGCCGAGGACCTCTATCTGCGGCGTCGTCACCGCGGCGAACACGGCGGCCTGGTAGCGCTCGCCGAGCAGTTCGACCGCCTTGTCGTACTCCGCGACGGTGTTCGTCACCCGGACCTCTCGGGTCTGTCCGGCCGCCTCGACCTCTCGGGAGATCGTCTCGTCGGACACCTCGTTGAGCTCGTACCCGCTCTCCGAGAGCGTCGCGTCGGCCACCGTCGCGGTGCCGGCGGCGAACTCCGCGGGCCCGTCGCCGGTCGCGACGTCGAGCGCGGTACAGCCGGCGAGGCTCGCGAGGCCGACCGCACCGCCGGCCGCGAGCGCCCGGCGACGGGTGACCGCGTCGCTCGCGTTACTGTTCTCCGCGGCGTTCTCGGCGTTCGGGTTCCGATTCATGGCCGCTACTGACACCATGCGGGGGTACATACTTTGTGTTCGGTGCCGCTCCGCCGTGCCAACGGCTCTCTCGGGAGCGCGCGGTTCGGACGCTTTTTGAGGCCGCGGCCGGTAGGAGGGGGTAGATGATCTCCAAGGGCTGCGAACAGTGCGCCAAGGGCGGGAAGATGGTGCTTTTCGTCTACGGCTACTGCGACCAGCGGGACTGCTTCTACTGCCCCCTCGGAGAGAACCGGAAGAACGTCACCGACGTGTACGCCAACGAGCGGAAGGTCGAGTCCGACTCCGACGTGATCGAGGAGGCCAAGCGCATGAGCGCGCTCGGCACCTCGATCACCGGCGGCGAACCGCAGGAGGCGATGGCGAAGACGACCCGGTACCTCGAACTGCTGAAAGACGAGTTCGGTGAGGACCACCACACCCACCTCTACACGGGCATCACGGGCGGCCGCGAGAACATGCGCCGCCTCTCGGAGGCCGGCCTCGACGAGATCCGCTTCCACCCGCCGCTGGAGATGTGGGGCGACATGCACGGCACCGAGTGGGAGGAGATCCTCCACATCGCCCGCGAGGAGGGGCTCACCCCCGCCTTCGAGATCCCCGGCATCCGCGCGGAGCCGGAGTTCTTGGAGTTCTTAGACGAGGGCGCCGCCGAGTTCTGTAACATCAACGAGTTCGAGATGTCCGACGGGAACTACCGCCGGATGCAAGAGGAGGGCTTCGAACTACAGGAGGGCCACATGTCCGCCGTCGAGGGGTCGAAGGACGACGCCATCCTCGAAGAGATGGCGAGCCACGAGAAGGTGTACTTCTGTACGTCGGTGTTCAAAGACGCCGCCCAACACCGCAACCGCCTCAAGCGGATGGCGAAGAACATCCGCCGCGAGTTCGACGAGGTGACCGACGACGGGACGCTCGTCTACGGGAAGGCGTTCGCCGACCCCGAGCGGTTCGAGGCGCTCGGCGTGCCCGAGGAGTTCTACACTGTCAAGTCGAACCACGTCGAGGTCGCGTGGTGGCTCCTCGAGGAGATGATCGAGGACGGCGACCTCGACGAAGGCGAGATCGTCGAACAGTACCCGACCGTCGACGGGACCGTCGTCGAGCGCACGCCGGTCGCCTGACCGGTTCCGCCGACTCCCCACCCCCGTCGCACCTCCTGTTCCGGTCGAATCGCTTGTCCCGCCGGTCCCGACTCCGAGGCCGCGCTCCGGCCCCCTCGCCGCCACTCTCCTCGCTACGCTTCGTGACATTTGGTACCACACTTATGTACTACCGGCACTTATTGCCGCGTATGGCCTCGGACGAACCCGTATTCGCCGACGTGAGCATCGGACAGGCGGTGTACAACGAGGACGGCGAGCGGCTCGGGTCGATCCGCGGCGTCGACGACGACGGCTTCTACGTCGCGTCGCCGTCGAGCACCGACACGCTGGCGCTCACCGACGCCAGGGACGTGTTCGGCACCGCGTACGTGATGTGGCGCTGTTGGGAGTGCGGCGAGATGGGTGAGATCGGCGACCAGCTCCCGGCGAACTGCCCGAACTGTGACGCGCCGCGCGAGCAACTGTACTACTGGGCAGAGGACTGATCGACGCGCCGCGAGTGCGTCGACGCGGCGGCGCCGCTCAGGCCCGCTCGCCCTCCTCCTCGTGCGCCCCGTCATCCACCTTCTCTCGGAGCCGCTCGACCTCCGCTTCCAGCTCCGCGATCCGCTCGGCGTCGGGCCCTCCCGCTCCGGACGCACCGTCCTCGGACCCGTCGTCAGACCGAGTCGTGAGGTAGAGCACCGCACCCCCGACGAGAACGAGGGGGACCGAACAGGAGGACGGCGATTATCAGGACGATCACCAGCTCCGGACCGCCGGGGACGCCGCCGAACGCGAGGGCGAGAGGGACCATACGCCGCCCACTCGGGCCCGCGACTAAAACGGATCGGCGGCGAGGACCCTTCGCCCGCCGGTTCACTCCGCGTCGACGAAGTCCGCGAGGTTCGCCTGTAGCCCCGCCGCCAGCGTCGACTTCCGGCGGAGCCGGCCGAGCGAGACGGGCAGGTGGTCGGCGACGCCGCGGACCGCCTCGCCGAACGTCTCCGCCGTCCCCCGCTCCCCCTCGAAGGCGTCGCGGACGGCCTCGCGCACCTGCCACACGCCGACCGGACCCCAGTAGTCGTCGGAGACGTGGCGCACGACGAGCGCCTTCGCCTGCTGGCCGCGGTCGTCGAGGTGTTCCAAGACGCCCAGCCGCGCCGCGTAGTATGCGCCCGCCGTCTCCTCGACGTAGCCGGTCCGTCCCTCGCGGCCCTCGCTCGCGGCCGCGAGGTACACCCCCGCTTCGGGGTCCGGGTTCCAGATCGACCCGGGCGACTTCATCTCGACGAGCTCGTACTCCCACCGCCCCGGCACCAAGATCACCCAGAAGGCGTTGCCGAGGTACTCGTTGCGGTGGACCTCGATCCGGTCGACCGTCGGGTTGTCGCGGATCGACCCGCGGAGGAACTGGCCGACCGTGTCGTCGACGGCCGTGATCGACCAGCGCGTCGGCACGAGCCGACGGTTCTCGCCGCGCCCGAGCGCCCCCGCCGAGAGGATCGTGTTAATCTCGTACACGTCGAACCCGCGGCGGTAGAGGTACGTCATCGCCCCCTCCGCGCGCCAGTCGTCGTCTTCGAGCGTCTTCTTCACCGGCCGCGGGACGTGCGGGTTCTCGCCGAGGTCGGCCGTGCGCGCCGCCGCGCGCGGCCCGGTCGGCGTCTTGATGTCTTCCGTGCCGACCTCGAAGTCGAGGTCCGGCCGGCCGTCGAGCCCGATTTCCACGTCGACCGGCCGGTCCGCGATGGCGATCTCGCGCTGGACGCCCAGCCAACCGTCCCACGCGTCGTGAACGCTCTCGGCCGGTCCGCCCTCGCCGACCGACTTCACCCCGCCGCTCGCCCCCGCGTCCGCCACGTCGACCCCCCGCGTCGAGTTGAGCAGGCTCGTCCGACGGTCGAACACGTCAGAGATGGAGACGCCCTCCTCGTACCACGCGGCGGAGGTCTCGAACGCCTCGGCCCGCTCCTCGCGGCCGACCGGCGAGAGCAGGCCGGTCGAGACGTTCGGGTAGTCGGCGCGGCCGACGAAGATTGACGGCGAGACGCTCCCGACGACGGCGTCGTCGGAGACGTGCTCGTCGAAGCGCCGCTCGAAGGAGTCGAGGTGATCGAGGATGCCGTAGTCCTTCTCGCTCGCGAGGCGCCGCCGCTCGGCCCGCTCGTTCGCCTCGTACTCGATGAACTCGTCGAGCCGCATTCGCCGACCGTAGGGGCGAGTCGGACTTGACGGTGTCGCCGCCGCGGCCCCGCGGCGCGGGACGGTCAGGTCGAGAGCGACGTGACGCCGGCCGGGAGTTCGGCTCCGAGGATCCACTCGTCGCCCTCGCGGCGGATCAGCGGGGCCGACGCCTCGGGCGCGAACCCGTCCTCGTCGACCCGCATCGTCCCGCCGACGAGCGCCCCGTCGACGACCGCCCAGGAGATCGCGAACGCCGGATCGGCGGCGGGCAACGGATCGGCGACGGCGTCGAACGCGGGGTCGCCCGCGGCCGCCGAGAGGGTCACGCCCGCGGGCGCCTCCGGTCCCCAGCGGTTCGCACTGGCGTAGAGGCGGCCGTCGTGGACGACCGACTCCCGGAAGTAGTTCGCCCAGAAGTCGCGGAAGTCGGTATCGAGCCGGTACCACCGGTCGCCGCCGTCCGTCCGATAGAGCCCGTTCCCGGTGGCGGCGACCACGCTCCCGTCACCGAGCACGCGCAGGTCGTGGACGTCGTCGTGGACGCCCTCCCCGTACCGCCGCCAGAAGTCGCCGCCGAACGCGTAGACGCCGCCGGGCTCTAACCCCGCGAGGACGCCGTCGTCCGGGTGGACGGCCAGCGTCCTGACGCTCGGCGCCCCGCTCGGCGCGCGGTCCCGCCAGCGGTCGCCGTGCGGGTGCGCGCCGAGGTCGCCGACCGGGTCGAAGCGCCACCCGTCGGTCGCCGGTCGCGCGCGCAGCACGTCGGCGTCGCCGGTCCCGACCAACACGGTCTCGGGGCCGGCGAGCACGGAGACGGGGTCGTCCGGGCCGTCGAGCGGTCGCCAGTCCTCGCCGTCCGGCGACCGGAACAGCCCGTCCGCGGTCGCGGCGAGCCGCGCGTCGCCGCTCGGTGCGACCTCGTGGACGCGGCCGCACTCGGCCGTCCGCGTCGGGTCGTCGTGCGGTCCGTCGAGCCGATACAGTCCGCGGTGGGTTCCGCAGACCAGCATGTCTCGCGATTGAACGTCGAGGAGAAAAACCGTGCCGCTTCCGCGGGGCCGTTAGCTGTGGATCCCCATCGCCTCGATCTGCTCTTGGTACCGATTCCGGATGGTGACCTCGGTGACCTGCGCCACGTCGGCGACCTCGCGCTGGGTCTTCTTCTCGTTACAGAGCAGCGACGCGGCGTAGATGGCGGCGGCGGCGTAGCCGGTGGGGGACTTTCCGGAGAGCAGCCCCTGCTCGGCGGTCGTCTCGATGATCTCGTTCGCCTTCGACTGGACCTCCTCGCTCAGCTCCAGCTCCGAGGAGAACCGCGGGACGTACTTCTTCGGGTCGACCGGCCGCATCTCCAGCCCGAGCTCCTGGGAGATGTAGCGGTACGTCCGGCCGATCTCCTTTCGGTCGACACGAGACACCTCAGAAATCTCCTCCAAGCTCCGGGGGATGCCCTCCTTGCGGCAGGCGGCGTAGAGGGCGGCGGTGGAGACGCCCTCGATGGAGCGGCCGCGGATGAGGTCCTCGTTGAGCGCGCGTCGATAGATGACCGAGGCGACCTCCCGCACCGAGCGCGGGACGCCGAGCGCGCTCGCCATGCGGTCGATCTCCGAGAGCGCGAACTGGAGGTTGCGCTCGCCCGCGTCCTTGGTTCGAATTCGCTCCTGCCACTTTCGCAGTCGGTGCATCTGCGAGCGCTTCTTCGACGAGATAGAGCGCCCGTACGCGTCCTTGTCCTTCCAGTCGATCGTCGTCGTCAGCCCCTTGTCGTGCATCGTCTTCGTCGTCGGGGCGCCGACGCGCGACTTCTCCTGCCGCTCCGAGTGGTTGAACGCGCGCCACTCCGGGCCGGGATCGATCTGCTCGTCTTCGATGATCATCCCCGTCTCCTCGTGTATCAGCTCCCCGTCGGCCGTCCGGGTGAGATCCTCCGGATCGAAGTCCTCGGGGTCCAGTTCGTCGACGTCTTTGATCGCCTCGACGTCGATCTCGTCTTCCTCGGCGTCCTCGTCCCCCACGCGCTGCCGGTCGTGATCCCGTTGCCGGGTGGGCCGTGTCATCGCATTTATATGCTATCCAATCCGTTTAACTTAAAAGTTCGTTACCGTGCGAGTCGTTACCACACCTTCGTGCGACGTCCAGTCGGACGCGGATTCGTCGGAACGCCCCCCGGACGCCGCGGGTTCGCCCCCCGGCCCGTCCAGTCGGTCAAGCGACTCCGGCGGATCGACCGCGTCGACCGCCTCGCGGACCGCGGCGAACGCGTCGACGAGTCGCTCGATCAGCGACGTCTTCCCCGACCCGCGCGGGCCCGCGACGCCGACGACGGTCGGGAGGGTGCGGTCGGTTCCCCGCGCGTCGTCGGCCGCCCGCGACTCTCCGGCCGCGGACCCGTCCGTCGCGCCAGCGTCTCGCGTCGCGGGACTCATGCGTCGGTACCCGGTCTCTCCCGGTTTATGCCCTCGCGTCTCACTCGCCGCCCGGCTCCGACCCGTCTCCGCCCACGGTCCCCGGCACGGGGTCGGCGTCGGGCGGGAGCGCGACCGGCGCGAGCGCCGCGAGGTCCCTGACGGCCTGCGAACTGTCGAATCCCGGGCCGACGAGCCGCGGGAGGCCGTCCGCCGGGCCGTCGAGGCGCTCCGTCGCGACGACGGCGTCGAGCGCCTCTCGCACCGCGACGTGCGCGCGGTACCCGTCCGCGGACTCGACGCGGAGGTGGGTCGTGTCCGGCGGCGCCCCGTCGAGGAGCGGCCCGACCGGCACGCCGCGCCACTCGCCGCCGAACTCGGACCCGGTCGCGCACCGGTAGCGACAGGTGACGACGACCGTGCCGGACCGCTCTCGGACGGCGTCGAGCGACGCCAGCAGGTTCGACTCGACGTTCGACGCGGTCATCGCGTCGTGATCGAGGGACGCACCGCCCGTGTCGGCTGCGCCTCATCCGTTCGGGCTTTTTTCCGGCGGCGGACGGACAGCCCTTTGTCCGGCGAGCGCGGAGTCCGGCCGAATGCCGACGATCGACTGCGACCCGGCCGCCGCGCGCGAGCGCCTCGCCGACGCGGGCGTTCGGATCGACGAGGGCAACACGCCACACGAGCGGTGGCGCGCCGACCGCGACGGGGCCGTCGCGGTCGCGTACGACGACAAGGTCGTCGTCCAGGGGAGCGACCCCACCCGCCTGACCGCCCTGCTGCGCGACGGCGGCGGGCGCGCGCACGTCTACTTCGACGGCGCCTCCCGCGGCAACCCCGGTCCGGCCGCGGTCGGCTGGTGTCTGGTCACGTCCGACGGGGTCGTCGCCGAGGGCGGCGAGCCGATCGGCCGCGCGACGAACAACCAGGCCGAGTACGCCGCGCTGGTCCGTGCGCTGGAGGCGGCCGACGAGTACGGCTTCGACGCGATCGACGTCCGCGGCGACTCGGAGCTGATCGTCAGGCAGGTCCGCGGCGAGTGGAACACCAACGACCCGGAACTCCGCGAGCGTCGCGTCCGGGCCCGGGAGCTGCTGGAGCGGTTCGACCGGTGGTCGATCGCGCACGTACCGCGGGAGATAAACGAACGCGCCGACGATCTGGCGAACGAGGCACTCGATGACGCGAACTGACGACGAACCGCCGGAGTGGGCGAAGGAGCGCGCGCGGGAGATGATGGACGCGGCGGCGGGCGAGGGGGCGGACGACTCCGCGACCGCGGAAACGCCCGAACCCGACGACGAGCGCGTCCCGGACGTCCCGGTCGAGGCGGTCGACGAGGCGGAGCGGCTCACGCGGCTCGCCCGCGAGGCCGAGTCCGCGGAGCCGACGCCGGAGATCGAGCAGGCGGCCGACCAGTACCGGGAGCGGCGCGACGCCCTCGCTGCCGAGTACGGCTACACCGCGCGCGTCCGCGACGAGGACGACGCGCTCGTGTTGTACCCCGACGAGTGGATGGACGACGGGACCGTCCAGCTCGACCGCGTCGAGGACACCGAGCGCGCCGTCGAAGTGTCGCTGTCCGGCCCCAGCGACGCCGACCGCTACCGCGAGGTGGCCGCGTACAACGAGGCGGTCGCCGAGGCCGTCGCCGAGCGGGAGGCGGACGTCCACGCCCGGACCGCCGAGACGTTCGCGGCGTTCATGAGCAACCACTACGTCCGCCCCGTCGACGACGCCACGCCGGCGATGCGTACCGAGTTCCAAGAGGAGTATCTGGTCCGCAACGGCTGGCCGACCGACGAGCAGCTCGCCGCGGTCGACGAGTCGCTGTCGGTGATCGAGTCGGTCGCGGCCGGGGTCGACGGTCCCGCCGCGGACGCGGGCGCCGCCGATCCCGACGGCGCTGACGGCGGCGACGAGGCCGGCGGTCGCGGAGACGACCATTCGACGTAGCGGCGACTCAGCGGAAAGAGAACGCGGCTTTCGCCGCGCCGTGTGCCAAAATGTTCGTTCGGTGTTCGGTGCCACTCATCGCGCCGGCGTCGCGTCCGGATCTCGTTACTCGAGCAGCGCCCGGACCTCGTCTGCGCGTTCCTCGTCGGTGACGAAGCGGTCAAGGACCCACTCGATCTGGTCGAGGACGACGTCGTGGCCCGCGTCGGTGAGCTCGTACTGGTTCGTCCGCTTGTCGAGTTCGCTCTTCTCGACGAGCCCGTGGTCGACGAGGTCGTCGAGGTTGGGGTACAGGCGACCGTGGTTCACTTCGGAGCCGTAGTACGCCTCGAGCTCCCGCTTGATGGCGAGACCGTACATGGGCTCCTCAGCCAGGATACTGAGGATGTTCTGCTGGAACGCGGTGAGATCGCTCGCGGCTGTCGACTCATCAGGGACTGATTGTGCCTCTGACATGGTAGTAGGGAGGGCGCTCGAACTTATAATCCTTCTCAACAGTCACTATCATTGCGATGCGTCACTTCCCGGATTTATCCGAGTGCGTCGGTAGGCGCGCTCTCTCGGCGGATGCGCGTTCGATCCGGCGGCTCGGGGCGTTCGACCGATCGATTCCGCGTCCGCTGGTACGCCGACGATCCGTCAGCCAGAATTGGTGTTCGGCGTCCGATCGAAACCCCGAAATCCGGCGCTCGGCCCGCTCCGGGCCGGTGATGCCCGATCCGCCGATGACGACTCCGGACGGCTTCGGACGGCGTGCGCCCGTGCGATCCCGAAAGGACTTTGCCCGACATCCACCCATCATCGGGCACATGGCCAACCTCTGGGAAGATCTCGAGACGGGACCGAACGCGCCGGACGAGATCTACGCCGTCGTCGAGTGCCTCAAAGGCGAGCGGAACAAGTACGAGTACGACAAGGACATTCCCGGCGTCGTCTTAGACCGGGTGCTCCACTCGAACGTCCACTACCCGTACGACTACGGCTTCATCCCGCAGTCGTACTACGACGACGAGGACCCCTTCGACGTGATGGTGCTCGTCGAGGACCAGACGTTCCCCGGCTGCGTCGTTGAGGCCCGCCCCGTCGCGCTAATGAAGATGGACGACGACGGCGAGCAGGACGACAAGGTGATCGCGGTGCCGACCGAGGACCCCCGATTCGACCACATCGAGGACCTCGACGACATCCCCCAGCAGACCCTCGACGAGATAGACGAGTTCTTCGCGACCTACAAGAACCTCGAGGCCGGCAAGGAGGTCGAAACGCTCGGCTGGGAGGACAAACAGGCCGCGAAGGACGCCATCGAACACGCGCAGGACCTGTACGACGAACAGATCGCGTAACGCTGTATAACCGTAGCGCATCCGACGTCCGTACACGGATACGTTATGCCTATGGGTAATTTTTAGGGTGTCGTTCGCCTAGCATCTGATAGAGTCATGAGCGCCACCACGCCCTCCGTCGGCATCGACCACCCGACGGTTGTTCCCGCGAACTTCGACCCGGACGACGACGCCGACGACGCGGCCGAGGACGGCGACGACGCGTAGCGACCTCCGCGTCTCTTCTCAGGCGCGCTCGACGACCGTCGAGAGCCGCGTCGCGTCGGCTCGCAGCGACGCGAACGCGTCGTCGACCCAGTCCACGACTGCGTCGTCGGTCGACTCGATGACGCATCGCGGGTTGTTCTGCTCGTCGTACGCGGCCACGCAGGCCACGTCACCGCAGCGGAAGAGCCCGTACTCGATCGGCTCGGCGCTGACGTACACCTCCGCGGCGTCGTCGTCCAGCGCGCGGTCGGTCGCGGGTTCGAACTCCGCGACCGACGTGTCGGCCGCGTCGCGGTCGATGATCAGCTCCACGTTCGCGCCGTCGTCGAGCGCCGCGGCCGCCGCGTCGTTGAACTGCCGGATGACGACCGGGGAGACGGCCCGGATCTCGCCGCCGTGGTTCTCGTGGAGGAGCTCCGTCAGCCGGTCGACGACCGCGAGGGGGTTCTTCTCGGACGCGACGGTGATGTCGCTGTCGGGGATCCCTTCCGGCGGGAAGTCGACGCCGGCCCGTTCGAGGGTCTCGGCGAACCCGCCGTACCGCTCGCCGCGTTCGACCTCCGTCAGGAGCGTCTCGTAGGCGTCGTGGACGCGCTCGCCGGTCGGCGTCACCCGGTAGGCGGCGTCGCGTTTCACCACCCAGTCCCGCTCGCGGAACCCGCCGAGGATCCGTTGGACCGTCGTTCGGGTCGCGTCGACCGCGTCGGTCAACTCCGCCGGGCGCCGCGGGTCGTCGCGCAGCGCCCGGAGTATTGCGACCCGAACGGGCGAGCCGGCGAGGTACTGTGCGCCGTCGTGTCCGTCCTCGGCCCTCATCGTGTGATCCGTGTGTACGGGTACCGCCCTGTTAACCGTACCGCGTCGCGGTCGGAAGTGTCCGAGCCGAATCCCCCGTTTGGCCCTTGAATCGCCCCTCAGTCGGCTCAGTCCCGATGGCGGAACGAGACGACGGTGCCGACGGTGTCCTCGCCGGCGATGCGCTCCGTCGTGACGGTCACGGTCGCGAGCGCGTCCGCCCCGAGCGCCTCCTCGATCACCGCCCGGAGCGCGTCGGGATCGGCGCCCTCCTGAATCACCGGTACGCGGACCTGTCGGCGGTTGACCGCGACGTTTCCGAGGTTGTACTCCGTGTGCTCGAACGCCTCCCGGATCGCCGCTTCGATGTCGGTCATGGCACCGTCCCTTCCGCGCCGCGCGGTGAAAAAACGCGGTCCTCGGTGGATCCCGCGACCGCGCCGGTTCTCAGCCGTTGTCGATCGGAGCAGAACGAGCGATTTCTCGGCGTTCAGCGGCCATGTCAATTTAATACAAACTATTCTCACTTCAAATATCTCTATAATACAACCGCAGAACAATCTTAATATTTATTTATCCTGATACTTTTCGAATATGCACGAAAGTGTGGCGGAATACGTGGCAGAGCACCCGAAAATGGCCGGCGTCCTGTTCACCGCGCTGCTGCTGCTGACGCAGGCGGCGCCCGCTGCGGCGAACGCGATGGCCTCCAACCCCGGTCCGTGATTTAAAGTTCCACTCGGTCGCTCCAAGTCAGCTTTTCCTCAAGAAATATCGGTAGAGTCTCTAGCTCAACAAACTGATTAATCGATTCTTTGCTGGCCGAGTCCATGTGAATATGACTTGGAACATAATATGAACTGTTGATTGTATCCACATTGGGCGTGGTCATTGTTCCGACTCCATACGGGCCATTCGGGTACGAATCGATTTCCATGCTATACAATCCATCATCTGACTTTGCCAATTGTACGACAGGAGCAATTCCGCTCCGACTCTGACAGATCGTCGTCCCGCCGTCGCCGACCACAATATACTGGTGACCCGTGATCAACTCCCGCTTCGCGACGTGAAGTGCGGTCCGGAGGTTGAACCCGCTGTTCATCAGGCGGGCGATGATCCGACCGAGCGTCGTTGCGGGGGAGTTCGCCACGTCTGAGAGGGTGACGATGCCGCCGCGCGAGCCGCGGTGGACCAAGGCCTCGCCCTGCTGGTAGGACTGGCAGGCGTTCAGCAGGAAGGCGCTGACGCCGATTTCGAGGTCTTCGTCCGTCAGGTCGAGGTAGCTGTCGGCGCACTGCATTCCGCGGTCGTCGACGTGGCCGATGTAGTGGAGGAAGTCCACGTCGGATTCGAGGGTCTCGCGCAGCTCCGCGCGCGTGAGGTCGTGGCGCACCTCGATGTCGAACTGGACCATGTCGCGGAGCCCGTAGAGGTCGGCGACGTTGCCCTCCTCTCGCATCTGCTCGTCGTTACAGACGACGAGGACGGAGATGCGCGACTGCTCGACCCGGCCCGCTTCGAGCCGGCGGTGGTACGCGTCGAGCGTCGCTTTGTTCGCGTCGAGCGGGACGCCGTCACCGACCCACGCGTGCTCGACGGTGTCGACAGGCTCCGGTCGGACGAACTCTGTCTGGGCCGAGACGGCGCCGCGTTCGGCGGAGGCGTCGGCGCCGCGGGTAGTCCCCGCGCTCGTGTCGGCCGTGCTCTCGGCGCCAGCGCTCGCGCCGCCGCGCACGAACTCGGCGTCGCCGAGGGCGCCGCCGTCGGGCGCGACGCCGCCGACCGGGACCTCTCGCCTCGTGGCCGCCGACGGGCTTCGGTCCGCGCCGCCGAAGAAGCCGACGCCGACGCCGCCGTCGTCGTCAACCGGTGTGACGGTCTCCGGCGAGCGGACGATCGACAGCTCGCCGGCGACGAACGGGAGCATCTCCACGTTCTCCGGGTCGGGACGGACGTCCGTCGTCAGCGTCCACTGCGGCAGTTCGGGCTTGATATCTTCGAAGGGGACTTCGAGGTACTCGCCGAGTCGCTCCGCGAGCGGCAGGTTGTACAGCCGCTTCCAGTCGAGGTCGAGGTCCGTCGTCTCGCGCTCGTGGAGGTCGACCGGGTAAAATCCCTCCGTGCGGGCGAGACAGTCCATGTGGAACGACTGTCGGAGCACCCGCGCGGTCCGTTCCTCGAACCCCGGTTCGAGCGGGTAGGTCCAGCCGTCGCCCTCGATCCGCGGGGCGTCGCCGGGAACCACGTCGGCCGCGAAGTAGTACGCCAGCGAGACGACCGGGTAGAGGTACCGGTACTCGGGCGGGACGACGATCCGAACGCCGCTTTCGACGGGTTCGACACGTTCCGGGACGCGGAACTCCTCGGCGGGCTCGATCAGCGGTGGGTGACCCCGCAGAGTGGGGAACGACCGCTCCGGGCTCGTCGTCTGAAGCGCGGAGCCGAGCAGGGAGACGGCGTCCATCAGCGACTCCGGGTCCGTGGGGGTGGTGATCGTCCCCGCCGGCGTCTGGTGGAGCGACCGGAAGCCGAGCCCGACGGTGCCCGGCGTGTCGAGGTCGATCCGGGTCGTCCGGTCGGTCGTCGAGACGGAGAACCCGGATTCGAAGGTGAGGTACAGCTTCGTCGGCGCGGGATTTATTCCGACATGGTAGATCCCGTCGGGCATCTCGTAGCAGTCCCCGTGGGTCAGGAGCGCCCCGTCGCCGCCGCGCGTTTCGACGACCGCGACCCGCGGGATCTCGATCGCCCCGGTCTCGACTGCGACGCTGGCGTCGACCGGGAAGTAGTGGTCCGACTCCGGACGCCGGCGCGGGTCGACCGGCCGGTCGGTGTACACCTCGAACTGGGTGTTCTCGATGTGGTCGGTGACGGTTATCCCGTCGGCCTCGCGCAGCGGGTCGATGTCGATACTCATTAGCGGGCTCACCGCGGCCGTCGGTCGGGGAGACGGCGACCGACGCCGCGGGGGTGGTACCAGTCCGTTGAGCGAAAGCGGCGATAAAGGTTGTGTCGGTCGGATCGCCGCGGACCGAACGGATAAAGTCCCGGCCGCCCCACCTTCGCGTAATGATAACGCTGGGAACGGCCCGCGCCTCTCCGGGCGAGACGGACACGGGCCGTCTCGAGGTGGGGGAGATGCGAGACGGGAGCCCCGTCCGGCTGCCGGTCGCCGCGATCAACGGCGCGGCCGACGGGCCGACGCTGTACGTCCAGGCGGTGAGCGACGGCGACGAGCTGAACGGGTTGGGCGTCGTCAACCGCGTCGTTCCGCGGCTCGACCCGGCGGAGCTGTCCGGCTCGGTCCTCGTCGTCGGCATCGTGAACCACTTCGCGTTCCAGGCCGCCGAACATCGGAACCCGGTCGACGACCGCAAGATGAACCGCGGGTACCCGGGCGACGCCGACGGGACGACGAGCGAGCGGATCGCCCACGAGACGTTCCAGATCGCCAAGCGCGCGGACTACATCCTCGACCTCCACCAGGGGTCGACGAGCCGGATGATAAACGAGACGCGCGTGCGCTGCGGCGTCCGTCACCGGCTCCACGGCGACTGCCTGGAGCTCGCGAAGGCGTTCGGCTGCGGGCACGTCCTCGACATCAAGGGCCCGGACGGCCAGCTCGCGCGGGCCGGCCCGGAGCACGGCATCCCGACCGTCGACCCGGAGCTCGGCGGCTGCGTCGGCTGGGACGAGGAGTCGATCCGATACGGCGTCGAGGGCGTGTTCAACGTGCTCCGCCACTACGGCTTCCTCGACAGCGACGCCGCGCTCGAATTGCAGACTCGGGCGCGCGGCTTCGATCAGTACGGCTCGCCCGCCGGCGGCCTGGTCCGTTTCGAGTGCGAGCTCGGCGAGCGCGTCTCCGCGGGCGACGTCCTCTTCGAGGTGACCGACACCTTCGGCGCGCTGGAGGGGCGCGTGACGGCCGACACCGACGGGATCTTCTGGCGGACGCGCCGGCTCCCGCAGGTGGCCGCGGGGGAGTACGTCTGCTCGATCGGGACGAACGTCGACACGTACTGATGGGCGCTCCCGACGCTCCGTCGCCGAGGGGGCGAGACCCACGGCGACTCCGCTGTTCCGCGTGCGGCGAGACGTACCGCGACCGCTGGCGCTGTCGGTGCGGCGAACCCCTCGATTTCGCCGATCCCCCGGTTCCGGACGGTCCCGCGCCCGACCCCCAATCGTTCGACGCGCGCGACGGCCTGTGGGCGTTCGACGACCTGCTCGCCGCCGGGGACGACCCCCGCGACCGGGTGACGCTCGGCGAGGGGATGACCCCGCTTGTCGACGCGGACGCGGGCCGCGAGCTCTCGGGAGACGCGGGGAGCGAAGCCGCACCGTGGAACGCGTCGTTCAAGCTGGAGTACGTCTTCCCGACCGGCTCGTTCAAGGACCGCGGCGCGACCGCGACGCTGACGCGGGCCCGCGAGCTGGGCGTCGAGCGCGTCGTCGAGGACTCCTCCGGCAACGCGGGCGCCGCGATCGCGACATACGCCGCCCGGGCCGGAATGGCGGCCGAGATCTACGTCCCGGCCGACGCCAAGGAGTCGAAGCTCCGCGCGATCCGCCGCGCCGGCGCCGAGCCGGTCCGGGTCGAGGGGAGCCGAGGCGACGTGACGGACGCGTGCGTCGCGACGCTCGACGACCGCGAACGCGCCTGGTACGCCAGCCACGCCTGGAACCCGGCGTTCTTCGAGGGCACCGCCACGGTCGCGTACGAGATCGCGCTCCGTCGCGACTGGAACGCCCCGGACGCCGTCGTGACGCCGCTCGGCCACGGGACGCTCTTCCTCGGCGCCTATCGCGGATTCCGTCGGCTCGAACGGGCCGGCTGGATCGACGAGGTCCCCCGCCTCTACGGCGCGCAGGCGGCCGGCGTCGCGCCGATCGTCAGAGCGCTCCGCGGCCCCGACGCCGCCGACCCGGACGGGACGGTCAACGCCGCGGCCGACGGGATCCAGATCGCCGAGCCGGTCCGCGACCGCCAGATCCGGGCGGCGATCGACGCCACCGGCGGCGACGCGCTCGCGGTCACCGAGGCAGCCGCGACGCGCGAACTCGACCGCCTCCACGCCGCCGGCTTCTACACGGAGCCGACCTGCGCGGTCGCGCCCGCGGCGCTGCGGACCCTCCGCGAGCGCGGCGAGATCCGCCCGGACGAGGACGTGGTCGTCCCGCTGACCGGGAGCGGGCTGAAGAGCTGAGGCGAGCGGGGTCGGCGGCTCTCGGGCGAGGCGGACCGACCTCACCGTTACCACTATTCTACCGGCGCCCCTCCCTTTGCGCATGGAGGTGCTCGTCTACGGCGCCGGCGCGCTCGGAAGCCTCGTGGGCGGGCTGCTGGCGCGTACACACGACGTGACGCTCGTCGGGCGCGACCCGCACATGCGGGAGATTCGGGAGGACGGGCTCCGGATCGACGGCGAGGTCGACGCCCGGGTCGCGCCGCGCGCGCTCACTGACGCGACGCACCGGCGAGCCGACCTCGCCTTGGTCACGACGAAGGCGTACGACACTGACGCGGCCGCTCGCGCGCTCGCGACCGGCGAGTACGACGCCGTCTGCTCGCTCCAGAACGGCCTCACCGAGGAGCGCCTGGTCGCCGCGCTCGACGCGACGGTCCTCGCGGGCACCGCGAGCTACGGTGCCCGGTTCGCCGAGCCGGGCCGCGTCACCTGTACCGGCGTCGGCGAGGTCGTCGTCGGGGCGCTCTCCGGCGGCGCGAGCCCCGAGGCCGCGCGGGTCGGCGCCGCCTTCGACGCGGCGGGCGTCGAGGCGGTCGTGGCCGAGGACATGCCGGCCCGGCGCTTCGAGAAGCTCGCCGTCAACGCCGGGATCAACGGACCGTCGGCGCTCGCGCGGACGGCGAACGGCCCGACGCTCGACGGCCCCGCCGGCGAGGTCGCCCGCGAGGCCGCCCGCGAGACGGCCCGCGTCGCCCGTGCGGTCGGGGTAGACCTGTCCGACGAACGGGCGGCCGACGCCGTCGAGCGCGTCGCCACCGACACCGCGGCGAACCGGTCGTCCATGTACGAGGACGTGGCGAACGGACGCCGCACAGAGGTCGACGCTATCTACGGCGCGATCGTCGACCGGGGCGACCGGCGCGGCGTGTCGGCGCCGACCTGCCGGACGGTCGGGTCACTGATCCGCGGCTGGGAAGCGGCCCGCGGGCTCCGGTAATGCGGGACCGATTCGGGAAAACGAGACGGCGGCTCTGCTCGGCGACGGCTACGCGCTCAACACCACTCCTCGAGGACGGTCGCGTCGGTCTCGTCGACCGACACCCACGCGTCCTCTCGCGAGACGTCCGCGATGACGAACTCCGGCCGCGACGCCGACGAGTCGACGGACGCCATCACGTCCGGCGCGTCGGCGGCGTCGAGCGCCGGGTCCGTCGGGAGCGCAGTCCGGCGGCGGTCGGGGTCCGGGTCGTCCCATGGAGTGGAACTCCGTGACATGGTTGTGAATAGTTCACAGTACGTATAAGAGTTGCGAACGCGATCGAATTCGGCCGTCGGATCGGAGATTCCGGGGACGCTCTGCCGACGGTTCTTTCCGCGGAGCGCCCGCCGAACGACGATCCGCCGAAACGTGTCGGTTTCTACATCGGCTCGCGGGATCCTGTAGGGCCCCGCCTGACCGGGTCCGATCGCCGCTGACCCGGGCCCGCGCGCTGGCGGTCCAGCTCCGCGTGTCGCTGACCAGACCCTGCGTGCCGCTGACCGCTCCCGCGTGTCGCCGCCCGGCCTCGCGTGCCGGTGGTCCGGCTCCGCACACCTTCGCAGTATACAAGAGGTGTCACGCTGAAAGACGGGCATGAACGTCGCAGACGCCATGACGCCGCGCTCGGAGCTCGTCGTCGTCGAGATACCCGGGAGCCGCAACGACGTGTTAGAGTACATCCAAGAGCACGGCTTCTCGTCCGTGCCCGTCGTGAAGGACGTCGACGGCGACGAGGTGTACCGCGGGCTCGTCACGCGCGACGACCTGATCGAACAGCCGGACGAGGACCAGCTCGCGCTGCTGATGCGCGAGGTCCCCACCGTCGGGGCCGCCGCCGACATCGTCGACGCCGCCCGGACGATGGCCGCCGAGGGCTCGCGCCGGCTCCCCGTGGTCGACGGCGACGAGCTCGTCGGTATCGTCACCGTCACCGACGTGGTGCGGGCGATCGCCCGCGGCGAGGTCGACGGCGAGACGCGCGTGGGCGAGCTCGCGACCCGGGCGGTCAACGCGACCCACACCGACACGCCGCTGCCGGTCGCCGAGCGCGAGATCGCGCTCTCGGGGGTACCGTACGCGGTCGTCCTCGACGACGACGCCGCGACCGCGGGGATGCTCACCGAGGTCGACATCCTGGAGGTCGCCCGCGTCGTCGAGGGCGAGGCGAGCACCGGCGACTCGATCGCCGACCAGGACTCCGACTGGTCGTGGGAGGGGATCAAGGCGACGGGCGCGCGCTACCTCCCGACCCGGAACGTCGAGATCCCCGCGGAGGCGGTCCGCCACTTCATGACCGAGGACCTCATCACCGTCAACGCCACGCGGACGGCCAAGGAGGTCGCTCAAGAGCTCATCAGCAACGACATCGAGCAGGTCCCGCTCGTCTCCGGCACCGATCTGGACGGGATCGTCCGAGACGTCGACCTGCTGGAGGGGTTATAATGGCCGCGGACGTGCTCGCCGAGCTCGCGAAGCGCCGGGGCTTCTTCTTCGGATCGAACGGCGCCTACGGCGGCACCGCCGGCTTCTACACGTTCGGCCCGCAGGGCGCGGCGCTCAAGCGGAACGTCGAGGACGCGTGGCGCGACCGGTTTACCATCCGCGAGGGGAACCGCGAAATCGAGGCGCCGACGGTGATGCCAGAGGCCGTGTTCGAGGCCTCCGGCCACCTGGAGGGGTTCGACGACATGCTCGTCGAGTGCCCCGAGTGCGGCGCGTCCCACCGCGCCGACCACCTCGTCGAGGACGTCACGGAGATCGAGGACGCCGAGGCGCTGCCCGGCGAAGAGGTCGCCGAGCTCATCGCCGACAACGACATCGCCTGTCCCGCCTGCGGCACCGAACTCGCCGGCCAGCCGGTCGAGGCGTTCAACCTCATGTTCGCGACCGACATCGGCCCCGGCGACGCCCAACCCGGCTACCTCCGGCCGGAGACGGCCCAGGGGATCTTCGTGGAGTTCCCGCGGCTGAAGGAGTACGCCCGCGGGAACCTCCCGTTCGGGATCACCCAGATCGGCCCGGCCTACCGCAACGAGATCTCGCCGCGCGGCGGGCTCCTCCGCCTCCGCGAGTTCACGCAGGCCGAGTTGGAGCAGTTCATCGACCCCGAGGCGGACGAGCCGCCGCTCGACCGCGTGCGCGACGTGGAGGTCCGCCTCTACCCCGCGACGGAGCAGGAGGCCGACGACGGCGACTACCTCGACACGACGGTCGGCGAGGCGGTCGACGAGGGCGTCATCGGCTCCCCGTGGGTCGGCTACTACCTCGGCGTCGCGCAGGAGTGGTACGAGCGCGTCGGCGTCGACCTCGACCGGTTCCGCTTCCGCCAGCACCTCGCCGGCGAGCGCGCCCACTACGCCGCCGACTGCTGGGACGCCGAGAGCGAGGTCGACGGCGACTGGATCGAGATCGCCGGCTTCGCGTACCGCGGCGACTACGACCTCTCGAAGCACGACGAGTACGGCGACGACTCGTTTACAGTGTTCAAACGGTACGACGAGCCGAAGACGGTCGAGCGCGCGACCGTCGACCCCGACATGTCCGTCCTCGGCCCGGAGTTCGGCGGCGACGCCGCCGCGGTCGCCGAGGCGCTCGAAGCCCTCGCGGAGCGCGACCCCGACGCGTTCGACGGCGAGACGGTCGAGGTGACGGTCGGCGAGGGCGACGACGCCGAGACGCACGCGGTCGACGTCGACGTCGCGGACTTCTCGGTCGAGGCGGTGACCGAGAGCGGCGAACACATCACGCCCCACGTCGTCGAGCCGTCGTTCGGCGTCGGCCGGACCGTCCAGACGCTGCTCGCGCACGCCTACAGCGAGGACGAGGTCGACGGCGAGGAGCGCACCTACCTCTCGCTCGAACCCGAGGTCGCGCCGCAGGACGCCGCCGTCTTCCCGCTCGTCACCAACGACGACCGCCTGACCGGGCTCGCCGACGAGGTGGCGGCCGACCTGCGGGCCGCCGGGCTCGCGGTCGCGTACGACGACTCCGGCTCGATCGGCCGCCGCTATCGCCGGCAGGACGAGGTCGGCACCCCGTTCTGCGTCACCGTCGACCGCGACGGGATCGAGGGCGACGGGCCCGACACCGTCACGCTCCGCGAGCGCGACTCCGCGGCGCAGGTCCGGATCCCGGTCGCGCACCTCGCCGACGAGCTGACGGCGCTCCGGGAGGGCGAGCCGTTCGCGTCCGTCGCCGACCGGTACGACGCGGTCGACACCGACGTCGAGACGGCGGGGAACTGAGGGCGTGCGTCTCCCGGCCGCCGCGTGGCGCGAGCGCGTGGAGTTCGAGCGGCGGCTGGTCCACGCCAGCGGCACCCTGTACCCGGTCCCGTTCTTACTTGGCTGGATCTCCTGGGAGACCACCGGGCGACTGCTGATCCTCAGCGTCGCGATCGCCGGGGCTCTCGAAGCGCTGCGGCTCGCCGACTCCGTCGGCCCGCTCGCCCCGCTGTACGACGCGCTCGTCCGCGACTACGAGGCCGACGGGATCGCTGGGTACGCGCTGTATCAGGCCGGGATGGCGGCGACCGCGCTCGTCTTCGCGCCCGTCTTCGCCGTACCCGCGATGTGGATGCTCTCCGTCGGCGACCCGATAAGCGGCGGGCTCGGCGAGAACGCGGCGACGGAGCCGAAGCGCCTCCCGGTGGTGGCGGCGATGGTGTTCGTCTGCTTCGGGATCGCCGTCCCGTACGCGATCCCCGAGTTCGGCCCCGATCCGGGCGTGATCGTCGCGCTCGCGGGGGCGATCCCCGCGGCGATCGCCGACGGGCTCCCGCCGCTCATCCGCGGCGTGGCGGTCGACGACAACCTCACCATCCCGCCGGCGGCCGCCGGCGGCATGTTCCTCGCGGCCGCGCTGATCGGGTAGGCGCATCGCCCGGAGCGCAACGGCGGCGCTGTCGCTCGCCGGGCGAAACTGAGAGAAGCGCCGAGGCGGAGATTTGAACTCCGGTGTCCGAATGGACAGTAGATTTCGAATCTACCGCCTTGGCCAGGCTAGGCTACCTCGGCTCGACTCGACGTTGGCCGGTTCCGCTGTTATGCGTTTCGATCGCGGTCGCGGCGCGGTCTCGGACCGCCGGTCCGTCACCCCACCGTTCCGCCGACAACGCTTTTCGGCCCGGCTCCCGTGCGGTGGATATGGACGTCCCCGAAGCGGCCGACGCCTGCGCCCGCGTCGTGAGCGAGGTCGGCGGCGCGGTCGTCGCCGACCGCGAGTTCCTCGACCGCGTCACCCTCGGCATCCTCGCCCGCGGCCACGTCCTCCTGGAGGACGTGCCGGGCACCGGAAAGACCCTCTCGGCGCGCTCGTTCGCGAC
The DNA here is from genome assembly GCF_005435095.1 of Halorubrum sp. CGM5_25_10-8B. NCBI lineage: Archaea > Methanobacteriati > Methanobacteriota > Halobacteria > Halobacteriales > Haloferacaceae > Halorubrum > Halorubrum sp. CGM5_25_10-8B. The sequence goes on from NZ_SGTY01000009.1 coordinate 60,726, forward strand.
CGCGCTCGGTCTGGAGTTCTCGCGGATCCAGTTCACCCCGGACCTCCTGCCGGCCGACGTCACCGGCACAAACGTGTTCGACGAGCGCGACGGCTCCTTCAGCTTCTCGCCGGGGCCGATCTTCGCGAACGTCGTGCTCGCCGACGAGATCAACCGCGCCCCGCCGAAGACGCAGGCCGCTCTCCTGGAAGCGATGGAGGAGGGGCAGGTGACCGTCGACGGCGAGACGCACGCCCTGCCGAGCCCCTTCTACGTGATCGCGACGCAGAACCCGGTCGAGAGCGAGGGCGCGTTCCCGCTGCCGGAGGCCCAGCTCGACCGGTTCACGATCAAGACCTCTATCGGCTACCCCGACGAGGACGGCGAGTTGGAGCTGCTCCGCCGCCGCGCCGGTCGCGTCGAGCAGTCGCCGACGGTCGAGCGCGTCCTCGATCCCGACTCCGTGGCGGCGCTGCGGGAGGTGCCGGAGTCCGTCCGCGTCGAGGACGATCTGCTCCGCTACGCGGCGGCGCTCGCGCGGGCGACCCGGGAGGACCGCCGCGTCGAGGCCGGCGTCTCCCCGCGGGGGACACAGCGCCTCTTCGAGACCGCCCGCGCGGCGGCGGTGATCGCCGGCCGTGAGTTCGTCACGCCCGACGACGTGAAGCGGGTCGCGCAGCCGACGCTCGCCCACCGGCTCGTGTTGACGCCGGACGCGGCCGTCAACGACGTCGACGAGCGCGACGTGATCGCCGACGTGCTCGACCGCGTCGCGGTGCCGACGGTGGACGCGGCCGAGGCGTAGCTCCCGCGACGACCGCCGCTATCGCCGCTACTCCGCGTTCTCGTCCCGCTCCGCCAGCAGTTCGGTCGCCGTGAGCAGCGACTCCAGCTCGATGTCGTGCTCGGCGAGCAGCGCTTCCGCGCCCTCCTCGCGGTCGACGACGACCAGCACGCGGTCCACCGTCGCGCCCGCCTCCCGCAGCGCCTCGACCGCGTCGACAGCGGACTGCCCCGTGGTGGCGATGTCCTCGATCACGACGACCTCCTCGCCGTCGCCGAGGCGCCCCTCTATCCGGTTGCCCGTGCCGTACTCCTTCGCCTGTTTGCGCGCGATGACGTACGGACGACCGAGCTCGGCGGCCGTCACCGCCACCAGCGGGACCGCGCCCAGCGCGACTCCCGCCAGCTTCGCGTCGGCGTCGGCCAGCCGGTCGGCGAACGCCTCGGCGACGAGCGTCAGCGCGTCCGGGTCGGTCTCGAAGAGGTACTTGTCGACGTAGTAGTCGCTCGTCCCGCCGTGGGACAGCTCGAACTCGCCGAACCGGACGGCGTCGGCGGCGGTGAGCGCCGCGATCAGCTCGCGTCGTCGGTCGTCGTCGGTCATACGCCGAGAAGGGCCGCGGCCGACAATAAACGGGTCGGAACGCGGAGGGGCTCGTCTCTCTCCCGCCCCGCTCACTCCGCCGCCGGCAGGACGAGCGTCACGGTCGTTCCCCCGCCGCCGAGGCCGTCGTCGAACCGGATCTCGCCGCCGTACGCCTCCACGACCCACGCGGCGATCCACAGCCCGACGCCGGTGTTGTGCTGTAGCTGGGTCACCTCGCGGACGCCGGTGATCACCTCCCGTACCGCGGTCGGCACCCCCGGCCCGTCGTCCGCGACGCTCACACGCACGACCCCGCCGTCCGGGTCGCGCTCGGCGCTCACCGCGACGCGCGGCGCGTCGCCGCCGTGTTCGACCGCGTTCTCGACGAGGTGATCGATCGCGACCGAGAGGCGGTCGTCGCCGCGCACCGCGATCCCCGCCGGCACGTCGGCGGTGATCCGCGTGTCCGGCCGATCGGCCGCGTGCCGCGCGGTGACCGCCTCGACGATCGGTCCCACGTCGACCGGCTCGGGGTCGGTCGCGTACCCCTCCTCGACGATCCCCCGGAGGGTCCCGGCCCCCTCGGCGACGTCGGTCAGCCGCTTGCCCGTGGTCTCGATCCGCCGGGCGTAGTCGCGGATCCGGTCGTCGTCGGTCCGATCGGCGATTTCGCCGGCGAAGCCGAACACGACGTTCAGCTCGTTCCGCAGGTTGTGCCTGAGGATCCGGTTGACGATCCGCACGTAGCGTTCGCGGCGCTTCCGGTCGGTGATGTCGGTGTAGATGCCGAAGGCGCGTCGGTCGCCCTCGGTCTCGTAGCTGAAGCCGCGGAAGAGGAACTCCCGCGGCCCCTCGACGGTCTGTCGTCTGATCTCCTCCGCGGCGAAGCCGTGTTCGCGGACCAGCGCGTCGAGGTCCGCCGCCTCGACGGCGCTCGCCTCGACGCTGTCTCCCAGCCGGTAGTCGTGGATGTCCAACGCCTCGATCGTCCGGCCGCGCAGCGCCGCCTCGTCCACGCCGAACTGCGCCTCGAACGCCGGGTTGGCGCCGTCGATCACCGTCTCGTCGTCTTCGAAGACGACCTCTATCACCGGGTCGGGAATCCGGTCGAACAGCCGCCGGAAGCGGTCGCGCTCGGCCGACAGCTCGGTCCGCGTCCGGAAGAGGTCGGTCGTGTCCGACAGCGATCCGACGACGCCGCCCCCGCGGTCGGACAGCGACGACAGCCGGAGTCGGCCGTGCCGCGGTCCGCGATCGCCGTCGCGCTCGACGCTCAGGTCGACCGTCCTCGTCGGCTCTCGACCGCCCGCGACCTCGGCCGGTGTGCCGGTGAGCGCGCCGACCGCGTCTACCACGCGCTCCGCGTCGTCCGGGGCGACGAGCGCGTCGAGCCGCCGACCGACGATGTCCCCGGTGCCGCCGGCGCCGACCCACTCGGCGAACGGCCCGGTGGCGTAGGTGACGGCGCCGTCGCCGTCGAGGACGCACACCATGTCGTCGACGTTCTTCAGCGCGTCCTCGTAGGTCCGGAGCCGCCGGCGCCGGTCGTTGGCGTCCATCGTGGCGACGGCGTTCGTCGCCAGCAGTTCGAGCACGCTGACGTCGCTCTCGCCGAAGGCGTCCGGCTCCCTGGACCCGACGATGAACACGCCGTGGTCCCCGAGCGGAACCGCGACGAACGACCGCATCCCGTGGTACTCGGTCCGGTCGCCGTTCGACGGGCCGCCGCCGATCGACGCGAGCCGCTCGTCGGTCGCGAGGTCGTCGCACACCCACGTCTCGCCGTCTCGGAACACCGCACCGGTGATCCCCTCGCTCGGCGGTCGCGGGTCCCGGCTGGCGGCGAACGCGTCGCCGATCCCCTCGCTCGTGGCGGCGAGGCGGAGCAGGTCCGCGTCCTCGTCGAAGAGCCGCACGCCGCTTATCTGGTAGCCGAGGATCTGGTCCGCGGCCTCGACCAGCCGCTCGGCGACCCCGTCCGCGTCGCTCTCCCGCTGGACGCGTTCGACGGTCCCGAGCAGCCGTTCGAGCGTCTGCTCGCGGCGCTTCCGCTCGGAGACGTCGGCGAAGAACACGGAGAGCCCGTTGGGCGAGGGGTAGGCGGTCACGTCGGTCCACAGGTCGAGCGGCTCGTACCGGTCCTCGAAGGAGACGACCTCCTGGGTCTCCATCGCCCGTCGGTAGTTCCGCTCGTACTTCCGCCCGAGCGCCGCCGGGAACTCCGCCCAGATGTCGGCGCCGATCAGCTCGTCGGCGTCGCGGTCGAGCAGCGTCGCGGCGGCCTCGTTCACGTAGGTGAACCGGAACTCGTCGTCGAGCGCGAAGAACCCGTCCTCGATCCGGTCGAGCGTCTCCTCGAACCGGTCGACGGCCGCCGCCCGCTCCTCGCGGACCACCTCGCGCTCGATCGCGCCGCCGAGCCACTCCGCGAGCAGTTCGACGAACAGCCGCTCCGACGCGTCGAACGGGCGGTCGCGGGGCTCGACGTCGAGGAAACAGAGCGTCCCGTACACCTCGCCGTCGACGACGACCCGACCGCCGACGTAGCTGCCGACGCCGGACCGCTCGTACGCCGGATCGCCGGCCAGCCCCGCCGCCTCCGGGTCGGTGATCGTGACCACGCCCGAGTCGCCCTCGGCCGCGCCGTCGCCTCCGGTCTCCGACCCGCCTTCGGTCGCTCCGTCGACTCCGCTCTCCTCGCCGCTTCCGGGCGCCCCGTCGCTTTCCGGTCCCGCGCCGGCACCGCCGCGAACCGTTCGCCGGCAGTAGGTCAGCTCTAGCGGGAGCGTCCCGTCGTCGTCGAGCTCGTCCGCCGCGATCGACTCCACGAGCCCGGTCGAGTCCCGGTACCGCTGGATCTCGATCCGGTCGCCCTCGACCCGCGACGAGTAGCCGATCGACAGGTCGAGGTAGTCTCGCCCGAGGTCGAGCAGGGCGTCGACCTGCTCGTCGAGGTCGGCGCACCGGTCCGAGACGATCCGCACGAACGGTTCGAGGAACTCCCGCCCGCCCGCGGTCGTCGGTTCCGGTTCGGGTCCGTCGTGTGCCGGCCCTGTCCCCGCTCCGTCGCGGTCGTCGCGTCCGCCATCGATCGCCTCCACGCGGTCGGCGAGCGTCTCGCCGTCGGCCGCGAGCCGTCGCCCGGACACGTACTCGATCCCGAGCCGGCTCGCGTCGATGGCCGCGTCCGCGTTGTCGCCCGCCGAGTAGGCGAGCACGGCCGCGTCCGGGTAGCGGTCGCGGACCGATTCGAGGCGGTCGAGCGCGGCCGCGTCGCGCTCGACCGAGATCCCCCGGCTCGCGGCCCCGTCGCCGTTCAGTTCCGGCGCGTCGCGGTCACCTCGGGTCTCGTCGTCGAACAGCCTGACGACGACCCTCGCCGGATCGACGCTCCGGTCCGGGTCCCGGTCCGCGTCGCTCGCGACCTCGCTCGCTCGGCGGACGCGCGTCTCCGCGGGGAGCTCTCCTCACGCCGTGTCCACCGGCTCGCCGAGGTGGAGCGTCGGCTCAGCAGACATCCGTTACGGGACGGCACCGCGGCGGTCGCCCGCGGCCGGCGGGTTCCTCAGCGGCCATCCACCCTGTTGGCCGCTCGTCTCGCGCGACCGAGCGGCGGCCGCTGGCGCGTCGTCGCACTGGCCCGGCCGGGGCCCGCGAAGGTCGTCGGTTCACTCATCGCGCAAGGTACGAGCGGCCTCCTGATAATCGTTCCCACCGGGTTTTCGGATCTGAGAGCGTCGTCGGGCGTTCGCCCCGGCGGCCGTTGTCCCGACACGATTTAGGCGACCCGCTCACAACGGGCGGGTAATGAGTACGCAGGCTGCGACGACGGACCGGACGGTCGTGATCGGGTTGGAGGTCCACGTCCAGCTCGAGACCGACACGAAGATCTTCTGCGGCTGTTCGACGGAGCCCGAGGACGACGAGGCGCCGAACACGCGCACCTGTCCGACCTGCCTCGGGCTACCGGGCGCGCTCCCCGTCCTCAACGAGGCCGCCGTCGAGGCCGCGGTGAAGGTCGGGAAGGCGATCGACGCCGACATCCCCGAGACGACCACGTTCCACCGGAAGAACTACTACTACCCCGATCTCCCGAAGAACTTCCAGCTCACCCAGTACGACGCGCCGATCTGCGCCGACGGCGAGCTGGAGGTCCGCGTCGACGGCGACCCGCGGACGATCGGGATCACCCGCGCGCACCTCGAAGAGGACCCCGGCAGCCTCCAGCACGCCGGCGGCTCCATCGAGTCGGCCACCCACACGCTGGTGAACTACAACCGCGCCGGCACGCCGCTGATGGAGATCGTCACGGAGCCGGACTTCCGCTCGCCGGCCGAGACGCGCGCGTTCCTCGCGAAGCTGGAGGAGGTCCTGGAGTACCTCGGCGTGTTCGACCCCGGCCGCGACGGGAGCCTGCGCGTCGACGCTAACGTCTCGCTCGTCCCCGCCGAGCACGTTGCCGACGACGGGTCGATCACGGGCGACGCGCTCGACGACGTGAACCGCGCCGAGGTGAAGAACATCTCCAGCCACAAGGGCGCGGAGCAGGCGCTCGCGTACGAGGTCACCAGACAGGAGAACGTCCTGCGTCGCGGCCGCGAGATCGAACAGGAGACGCGTCACTGGGACGAGGACCGCGGCGTCACCGTCGGCATGCGGTCGAAGGAGGCCGAGAAGGACTACCGCTACTTCCGCGAGGGCGACCTGCCCGCGCTTGAGGTGGCCGACTGGAAGGAACAGATCGCGATCCCGGAGCTCCCCGACGCCCGCCGCGAGCGCTTCCGCGAGGAGTACGGGTTAGACCGCGAGGCCGCCTCCAAGCTCACCTCCACGAAGGCGGTCGCGGACTTCTTCGAGGACGTGGCGAGCGAGTTCGACCCCGACCTCGCCGCGACGTGGGTCGCCGACAACCTGCTCGGCGAGCTCAACTACCGCGAGATGGCGATCACGGACGTGGAGGGGCGGCTCGACGAGTTCACCCGCCTGATCGAGCTCGTCGCCGCCGACGAGCTGACCGTGAAGAACGCCGAGGAGGTCGTGCTCCGTGAGATGCTCGACGAGGGCGACGACCCCGAGACGGTCATCGACCGCGAGGACCTCGGCAAGGCCGAGAGCGGCGAGGTCGAGGCCGCCGTCGCGGCCGCCGTCGACGAGAACCCCGACGCCGTGAGCGACTACCACGACGGCGACGAGGGCGCGATCAACTTCCTCGTCGGCCAGGTGATGCAGGCGACCGGCGGCAGCGCCGACCCCGGTCAGGTGAACGGGCTGCTCCGCGAAGAGTTGGACGGCTGAGCCGGCCGGACCGCTCGAATCGCTCCCGCCGGATCAACTCCCCCGCCACGCCGCAGCATTTCCCTCCGCCATGGCAATCGTCGAAACCGTCGTCGTCGGCCACGTCACCGGCTTCTGTCTCCTCCTCGCGTGGGCGATCTATCGCCGCGGCGCCGTGGACCTGATCGCCGGTTACGACGGCGACCTCCCGCCGGAGCGCGAGGCGGACCTCGCCCGCGACGCGGCCGCGGTCCTCATCGTCTCGGCGGCCGCGAGCGGCCTGATCGTCGTTAACGCGTGGACCGGCGCGGTCCCCCGCCCCGGCGCGCTGGCGACGGTCGCGATCGCCGCCGCAGTCGGGTGGTTCCTCTGGAAGTGGAGCGGCCGCGCCCCCGACGCCGGTTGAGGCGTTCGACGCGCCCCGCCGAAACCGTACGATTGACGCCCGCCCGCCCGCTACCGCGCTCATGGACGTGACCGTCGAGGTCGTCGGCGAGGGGGTCGACGAGTACAGCCTCGCCGCCGACGCGACGTACGACGACCTGATCCGCGCCGCGGGCTACCACCCGCAGGAGGCGTCGGCGCTCGTCGACGGCTCGCCGGTCCCGGGCGACCGCGTCGTCGACGCCGAGGAGGTCCGAGTGCTCCGGCTGATCAAGGGCGGCGCGACGGGCGACGCGTGACCGAAGACCGAGACCTTCCGACCGCGCCGGAGGACGTGACCGTGAAGCCGGCGACCGCGGCCGACCGGCTCGACGTCCTCCGGATCCTCGACGCCGCGATGCTGGAGACCGACGCCGCCACCGTCGACGACCGCATCGCGGCCGGAGACGTCATCGTCGCGCGCTCGACGCGCACCGGCGGAGTCGTCGGCGCGCTGGTCGCCGTGCGGCCCGATCCCGACCGGCTCCACGTCGACGCCGTCGCGGTCAGGCAGGTGCGCCGAGGAGAGGGGATCGGCTCCCGGCTCGTCGCGGCCGCGGTCGATCGGGCCGAGTCGGACCCCGCGGTCGAGACCGTCACCGCCCGGTTCGACGCCGACCTAGCCGAGTTCTACGCGGCGTTGGGGTTCGCGGTCGACGGTGCGGGCGCGGACGAGGGGCGGCGAGTCGGCCGGACCCGGGTCGACGGTGGCTGATCGGCGTTCAGTCGGCGACCCGGTACAGGTCGAACCGGACCCGCGTTCGGTCGTCGTCGTTGGCGAACTCGACCGTCCCGTGAGCCGACTCGACGATCCATCGAACGAGCCAGAGCCCCAGCCCGCTCCCGTGGGCCAGCGGCGTCTCACCCCTCTCGCGGAAACACCGGAGCTCGTGGTCGGGTATCGACCCGGGGTTCCGAACCTCGACGCGAACCCGCTCGCTCGCCGGGGTCGACACCGCGACGGAGACCGTCGGCGCCGGATCGTCCTGATGGACGATTCCGTTCCGGATCGCCTCTTCGAGGGCGATGTCGAGGTTCACGTCCGCGAGGACGACCTGATCCGAGGAGTCGGGGGTCCGGATCCGTGCGTTCGGGTGCTCCGACCGCACCTCTTCGACCGCCCGCTCGATCACCGGCCCGAGAGGGGTTGGCTCGACCTCCGAACTCCCGATGGTCTGCTGGATGTACCGGGCCTTCTCGGCCGTTTCGATGACGGCGTCCGCGTGTCTCGCGGCGGCGGCGACGAGGTCGGCCTCCGCGGCGGTCAGCGACTCGCTTCCCGTCAAGTCTTCGAGTGCCCCACGAACGACGTTGAGGTCGTTCTGGATGTTGTGGCGTAACACTCTGCTGAGCACACTGAGCCGCTGCTCGCGCCGACGAAGCTCTCGGTTGCTTTCCGCGATCCCGCGAGCCTGCTTCAGCATGATCCGGGCGTCGGCCCCCCCTTCCTCGGAGCGGTACTCCTCGGGGGAGACGTGGAACGGGTTCTCACACAGCGTGCGGTCGTAAACGATCTGCTGGTGGGTTCGAAGCGCCTTCGCGGCCGCCGCCTCGTCGAACCGACGGAGGTCGTACTGGCACAGCGCAGTCACCGCGAAGTCGGGACACGCGGCGTCGAACGCGACCTCGAAGTCGACGACCTCGTCGAACGATGTCTCGCCGTCGAACGCCCACGTGTTCTCGCCGGCGACCCACAACCCCTCGTACCCCTCGGCGGCGCTCCGCTCCGCCTCCGACCGCAGCTCGGCGACGGTTCCGTCGCGTTCGAAGCCCTCGTCGAGATACACCTCCGACGCGTCGCGGATCGCGAGGTCCCCGGCGTCGAGCTTCGCCGCCACGTCCACGCCCTCCGCGCGCAGCGCGTTCTCGATCCGCGATCGGGGGTTCGCGTCGACGAGGTACACGCACCGATGCCCGGTCTCGAGCCCGTACGAGAGGAACGCGGCCACGGTGTCGAGCTGCGTCGCCGTCGACTCGTAAAACAGCGCGAGGTGGCGGTCGAGGTCGCAGTCGGCGAACTCGGCGCGCAGGTCCGCCCGCGGCCGGGCCGTGGAGCCGGTCGACTCGCCTGCGGTGGTCATCTGAACAGCTATCGTAAAGGCCGGATGCTGAAAAACAATTGACGCCCGCAACCGATGTGTCTCCGCTCATCACGGCGAGATTCAGCGGGAGACGCCGCGGCGGATCTCGGTCAAGTCGCACTGTGCCGCCGTCGCCCGCATCCGACGTTCATTTCCCGGTCGCCCCCGTCGTTACGGGTATGAGCGCTACCTCCACCCCGATCTCGGTGGCCCCGCGTCCGCCTGCGGTGATGACGCCATGAGCGGGAAAGACGACTACTACAACCGATCCAAACAGCAGGGGTACCGCGCCCGGTCCGCCTACAAGCTGAAACAGCTCGACGAGGAGGCGGACCTGCTCGCCCCCGGCGACACCGTGGTCGACCTCGGGGCCGCGCCCGGCGGGTGGCTCCAGGTCGCCGCCGAGGAGGTCGGGGAGGGCGGCACCGTCGTCGGCGTCGACCTCCAGCGCATCGAGGACCTCGACGAGGGCGACGTCGAGACGATCCGCGGTGACATGACCGAGGAGCGCACCCGGCACTACCTGCGCGAGGCGGTCGGGGAGGCCGGCGCGGACGTCGTCGCGAGTGACATGGCGCCGAACATGACCGGCGAGTACTCCCTCGACCACGCCCGCTCGGTCCACCTCGCGCGGCAGGCGCTCGACACCGCCGACGAACTGCTCGCGACCGGCGGCGACTTCGTCGTGAAGGTGTTCCAGGGCGAGGACCTCGACGCCTTCCGCGACGACGTGAGCGAGTCGTTCCAGTACGTCCGGACCGTCTCGCCGCCCGCCTCGCGGGACGCCTCCTCGGAGGTGTACCTCGTCGCGAAGGGGTACACCACCTCGCCGGTCGCCGAGGGCGAGCGGATCGAGGTGACCGTCGAGGAGGAGGGCGACGAGGGGGACGGCATCGCCTACGTCGACGGCTACACCCTGTTCGTCGACGCCGACGTCGGCGAGACGCTCGCGGTCGAGGTCACCGACGTCAAGCCGCGGTTCGGCTTCGCGGAGCCCGTCGACGACGCGGAGCCGTCGGCCTGAGCAGGCATCGCCGGTCGCGCTCGCTCCCGCCCGCCCCTCCCGTCCGCGCGGTCGCTATCAGTCGGAATAATCTGACTCTCGATCTTATGTACCCCGGCCGGAGAGTGACGACAAATGAACAGTGACGACGCACGCACAGGCTCCGATCGCGGCACGTCCGATCGCGGTGCCGCCGACGGAGACCGCTCGACGACAGACCCCGACGCGACCACCGACGGCGGCGTCTCGTCGGAGGCGGCGCACCCGTCGGGAACGTCCGACGGCGACGTGCCGGCCGAGGCGTTCCGGGAGGTCGCGGAGCGTCTCGCCGACGGCGACCTCGGGGCCCGGTTCCCGGCCGCGGAGACCGACGGCGAGGCGGCGGCGCTCGCGGCGACGCTCAACGAGTTCGTCGAGGGGGTCGCGGAGACGGTGTCCGACGCCGACGGCTTCGGCGACGAGGTCGCTGGCGCGACCGAGCACGTCCGGTCGAACGTCGACCGGGCGAAAGACCAGAGCGAAGAGGTGTACGCCGCGGTCGACGAGATCGAGTCGGCCGCGACCCGCCAGCGCGACGACATCGCGGCCGCGACGAGCGAGCTCCAGACCGTCTCGGCCGCCACCGAGGAGGTCGCCGCCTCCGCGGACCAGGTGGCCGAGACCGCGGCCGACGTCGCCGAGCGGGCCGACGAGGGGACCGACGCCGCGACGGCCGCGATCGAGGACCTCCGCGTCGTCGACGAGCGGACCGAGGAGGCCCTCGAACGGGTCGAAACGCTGGAGTCGGAGGTCGCGGCGATCGAGGACGTCACCGACCTGATCCAGGACATCGCCGACGAGACGAACATCCTCGCGCTCAACGCCTCGATCGAGGCCGCCCGCGCCGGCGAGGCCGGGGCCGGCTTCGAGGTGGTCGCCGAGGAGGTCAAGGGCCTCGCGGAGGAGGCGCGAGAGGCGACCGGCGAGATCGAGTCGTCGATACGGTCGGTTCGCGCGGAGACGGACGCGACCGTCGACGAGATGGCCGAGATGCGCGAGCGCGCCGACGAGGGGATCCGCACGGCCGAGGCGGCGCTGGAGGCGTTCACCGACCTCGCCGACGACGTCTCGGAGACGACGAGCGGCGTCGCGGAGATCCGCGACGCGACCGACGACCAGGCGACCTCGATCGAGGCGGTGGTCGACGCCGTCGAGTCGGTCGGCGACCTCGCCGAGGAGACGGCCGCGGACGCGGGCGACGCCACCGCGGTCGCGCACGCGCAGAAGACGTCGCTGGCGGAGGTGGCCGCCGGCGCGTCGACGCTCGCCGACCGGACCGGGACCTTAGACGACGCGCTCGACGCGTACGACGCCGACGGGACCGCCGACGACGACGCGGTCGTCCTCGACTTCTGGCACGCGTTCGGCGGCCGCAAGGCGCGGCTCCTCGACGAGTTCGCCGCCGAGTTCGCCGCTCAGACCGACGGGGTCGCGGTCCGCCCCGCCTCGAAGGGAAGCTACCGCGGCGCGTTCCAGGCGACGCTCGCGGCGGCGGACCGGGGCGAGCCGCCGGCGATCGCCCACCTCTACGAGATCGGCACCCAGCGCGCGCTCGACAGCGGGGCGTTCACGCCCGTCGAGCGCCTCCTCGACGCCGAATCCGGGCGCGTCGCCCGAGGCGGGCCCGCCGCCGCGAGCGGTTCCGGCGTCGCCCTCGACGCCGACGACCTGCTCGACCCCGTCGCGAACTACTACCGGACGGACGGGGTGCTCCACTCGATGCCGTTCAACGCGTCGACGCCCGTGCTGTACTACGACCGGGCGGCGTTCGAGCGGGCCGGACTGGACCCCGACGACCCGCCCGAGACGTTCGACGAGGTCCGGCGCTGCGCCGAGCGGCTCGTCGAGCGCGGCGCGACCGAGACGGGGATCACGTTCGCGACGTACTCGTGGTTTATCGAGCAGTGGTTCGCCGAGGCCGGCGAACCCCTCGTCGACGCCGACAACGGTCGGGGCGGCACGCCGGCGGAGAGCCGGTTCGACGGACCCGTCGGCGAGCGGATCTACCGTTGGATCGCCGAGATGGCCGCCGACGGCCTGTACCACGACCCCGGCATCGAGGCCCGCGGGCAGGCCCGCGAGGCGTTCCAGGAGGGGCGCGCCGGGATGCTCATCGGCTCCACCTCCGCGATGGTCGACGTGCGGGAGGGCGCCTCCTTCCCGGTCGGCGTCGGCTACTTCCCGGTCGCCGACGAGCGGCACGGCGTCGTCGTCGGCGGGGGATCGCTGTGGGTCGCGGACGGCGCGTCGCCGGCGGAGCAGCGCGCCGCCGCGGCGTTCCTCGCCTGGCTCGCGGCCCCGGAACGGCAGGCGCGCTGGCACCGCGAGACCGGCTACTTCCCGGTCCACGAGGGCGCGATCGACCGGCTCGACCGCCAGGGGTGGTTCGACGAGAACCCCGGCTACCGCACCGCGATAGACCAGCTGCTCGACGCCGAGGACGCGGCGGCCACGACGGGCGCGCGGATCGGTCCGTTCGACACGGTCCGGACGCTCGCCGCCGAGGCGTCGGTCGACGCCCGCGAGCACGGGGTCGAGTCCGCGGTCGAGCGCCTCGCCGACAGCACCGCCGTCCAGCTCGAACGCTACGCGGCCGAGCGCGACGGCGGGGCGTAGTCGCTGTCGCGGGCGATCAAAAAGGCCGAGAGAAACCCGCTTAGCGCGCCCGACGGACCCACTCGCGCAGCGTGAACCGGTCGTACGCCGTCTCTTCGGCCACGTCCCACTCCGCCTCGTCCCACGCCGGGTAGTACGTGTCCCCGTCGAACGCGCCCTCGACGTGGCTGAGGGCCATCCCGTCGAGGTGCGGCTGGAACAGCTCGTAAATGCCGCCGCCGCCGAGGACGTAGACCGTCTCGTCCCCCTGGTCCGACGCCTCGACCGGCCCCGACGCCGGACTGGTCTCGGCGGGCACGCGCTCCCGCTCGGCGGGGGCGTCCCCGACGACGTCGCGGGCCGCCGCGAGCGCCTCCTCGACGCCGCTCGCGACGAGCGCCGTCGGCGCGTCGACCGCGTCGACGCTCCGGCTCACGACGATCTGGCGGCGTCCGGGCAGGTCGCCGCGCATCGAGTCGAACGTGCGTCGGCCGAGAATCACCGGTGACTCCGCGACGCGCTCGCGGTACTGCCGCACGTCCGCCTCGATGTGCGGCCACGGCACCTCGCCGTCTCTCCCGATCACCCGGTTCTCCGCGAGCGCCGCGACGCTGACGAGTCTCACGGCCGACGTACGCGGCGAGGAGACAAAAGCGGCCCGTCGTTCAGCCGTCGAGGCCCAGCAGGTCGAACGGGTACCCGTTGTCCAGCTCGTCGGCGCGCTCGTAGACGACGCGCGCGGCCGCCACGTCCTGAATCGCGAGCCCCGTCGAGTCGAAGACGCTGACGCCGCTCACGCCGTCGCCGTCGGCGGGCGTCCCCGGCGTCCCGGGACGGCCCGCCCGACGGCCGACGACTATCTCGCCGATCTCGCCGTAGATGTCGTCGTCGGTGAGCGTCCCCGCGGCGTAGGGGACGTTGATCTCGCCCGAGTGGGTGCACTGCTCGTGGTCGTCGATGACGACCGTGGCGTCGACGAGGAGGTCGTCCGCGAGCTCGTGTTTCCCCTCCGCGTCCGCGCCCATCGCGTTGACGTGCGTGTGGTCGCCCACGTCCTCGGGACCGACGATCGGACTCTCGACCGGCGTCACCGTCGAGAGGATATCGCAGTGGCCCGCCTCCGAGACCGAGCCCGCGCGCACGTCGAACCGGTCCCCGAAGGCGTCGAGGAAGTTGGCGACGCGTTCCTCGTCGAGGTCGCTCACGACGACCTCCTCGATGTCCCGCACCGTCGAGACCGCTTCGAGTTGGGTGTACGACTGGACGCCGGCGCCGACGATCCCGAGCGAACTCGCGTCGGGGACGGCGAGGTGGTCGGTCGCGACCGCGGCGGCCGCGCCGGTGCGTTTCATCGTCAGCGTCGTCCCGTCGAGGACCGCCAACGGGAACGCCGTCTCGGGGTCGGAGTAGATCATCGTCCCCATCACGGTCGGGAGGTCGTGGTCGGCGGGGTTGTCGGTGTGGACGTTCACCCACTTGATCCCGGCTGCGTCCCACCCGTCGCCGGTCGCCGTCTCCTCGGCGACGTCCTCCTCACGGACATCGAGGTAGGCGGGCATCGACCGGAAGTCGCCGTTGTACTCGGGCAGATCGATGTACGACTTCGCCGGCATCTTGGCGTCGCCGCGCTCGTAGGCGGTGAACGCGCCGCGGACCGCGTCGATTACCCGGTCCATCTCGGCGTTCTCGTCTACGTCGTCTGCGTTGAGGAGCAGCGTCTGCATGCCGCAAAATTCGCCGGCCGTCACTTAGTCCCTTCCGAACGCGATCCGCTCGCCTCAGACCCCGCAACGCGTCCGCCGACCACCACCGCGCGCAGGTCGTTGACGTTCGTCCCGGTCGGTCCCGTGCGGACCAGCGCGTCCGCCCCGTCGAGCAGCGGGTACGCGTCGTGCTCGTCGAGCGCGGCCGCGGCCGCATCGCGGCTCAGGGTGGCCTCGGGGCCGTCGCCGACGAGGCGGTCGTCGATCAGCGCGCCGGCCGCGTCCGTCGCGCCGTCGATACCGTCGGTGTCGACGCTCGCGACGGCGATCCCCTCGCTGTCGCGCCCCGACGCGTCGAGCTCGGCCGCCGCCGACAGCGCGAACTCCCCGTTCGGCCCGCCCTCGCCGGGGTCCGCCCCGAGCGTCACCGTCACCTCGCCGGCCGAGAGGAGGACCGCGGGCGGAGCGACCGGGTCGCCCGCCGCCCGGCACTCCTCGGCGACCGCCGCGTGGGTTTTCGCCGCCTCCCGCGCCTCGCCACGCACCCGCGAGGAGAGCACGAGCGGGTCGTACCCCCGTGCCGCGGCGACCTCCCGGGCCGCGTTCAGGGCCGTCCGCGCGCTCGCGACGATCCGGACCCCGACGCCGTCGAACGCTGGGTCGCCCGTCTCGGGGGTCTCCGCGACCTCGCCTGCGGCGCCGCGATCGAGCCGCGCGGTCACGGCGTCCGGGGTGTCGACCCCGTACCGGTCGAGGACCGCGTTCGCGTCCGCGTAGGTCGTCGGGTCGGGCGAGAGCGGGCCGCTCGCGATCACCGCCGGGTCGTCGCCGGTCACGTCGCTGATCGCGAGGCCGAGGACGTCGGCGGGGGCGGCCGCCCGGGCCAGCCGTCCCCCCTTCACCGCCGAGAGGTGTTTGCGGACCGCGTTGATCTCGTCGATAGTCGCGCCGCTGGCCAGCAGCGCCTCGGTCGTCTCGCGCAGGCCGTCAAGCCCGATCCCGTCGGCGGGCGCGGCCAGCAGCGCGCTCCCGCCGCCCGTGAGCAGGCCAATCACGAGGTCGTCGGCGCCGGCGTCGGCCGTGAGCGCCCGCACCCGACGGGCGCTCTCGACGCCCGTCTCGCTCGGCGTCGGGTGGTCGCCGGGGAGGACGGCGACCCGCTCGGTCTCGACGGGGTCGTCCGTGACTACCGCGCCCTCAGCTATCCGGCCGCCGAGGAGCCGCTCGACCGCGGCCGCGAAGTGGCCCGCCGCGTTGCCCGCCCCGACGACCAGCACGCGGTCGTACGCGGCGAGGTCGTAGGCGGCCGTCGCGTCGTCGTGGGCCGTGTTCGCGTCCTCGACGCCCGCGACCGTCAGCCGGTCGCCGTCCAGCGCGAGGGCGTCGTCGACCACTCCGGCCGGGTGCGCCGCCTCGATGCCGGCCACGACGCAGTCGAGCGCGAGTTCGCGGACCGGATCGCCCGCGTGTCCCTCGCGGTCCGCGACGGTCACGGAACGGTCGGCGTCGTCGGGTGCGTCAGACATGGGTCGGATCGCTCATTCCCGTCTGCGTTCCGACGCTTCAAGAGGACTCCGCCGAGGCGCCCGGAGGAGCCCCGCCCGGCCCCGCTCAGAGGATGAGATCGGCGGTCGAGAGGACGTAGTAGACCGCCAGCAGCGCGGCGATGGCGTACTGCCCGAGCGCGACCTCGTCGCCCTCGCCGACCGCGAGCTTGATGATCGGGTACGCGACGATACCGGCCGCCAGCCCGTCGGCGATGGAGTAGGCGAACGGCATCACGGTGACCGTGAGCCCGGCGGAGACGGCCCACGCGGGATCGTCCCAGTCGACCTCGACGAGCCCCTGAAGCATCATCACGCCGACGACGATCAGCGCGATGAAGGAGGCGTACTCGGGGATCGCGGCGACGACGGGGATCACGGCGAGCGACGCGAGGAACAGCGCGGCGACGACCAGGGCGGTGAGCCCGGTGCGACCGCCCTCCTCGACGCCCGCGGACGACTCGATGAACGTCGTCACCGTCGAGGTGCCGACCATCGCGCCGAAGGTGGTCCCGACGGCGTCGGCCATCAGCGGCTTGTCCATGTCGGGGAGGTCGCCGTCATCGTCGAGGAAGTCGCCGAACTGCGAGACGCCGATGAGCGTCCCCGCGGTGTCGAAGAAGTCCACGAAGAAGAACGTGAATACGACCAGCACGAACGTGAGCGGGTCGATGTTCGCCAGCCCGTCGACGAACGCGCCCGCGAGCGGCGTGATGTCGTACTGCGCCGACGGCAGCGTCTCCGGCGTGACCGTCCCGCGGGCGAAGACGCCGCCGAGAGTGAGCGCCCAGCCGGCAATCGATGTGGTCGCGATGCCGATGACGATGGCGCCCGTGACGTTCCGCGCCCACAGCACGAACGTCAGCACCAGCCCCAAGACCCCGAGGATCGCCCACGGGTTCGCGAAGACGCCGCCGAGCGTGACCAGCGTCGCCTCGTCCGGCACGACGATCTGGAGCTCCTGAAGCCCGATGAAAAGCAGGAACAGGCCGATGCCGGCCCCGACCGAGCGCTTCACCGGCTCCGGGAACAGCCGGATGACGTACTCGCGCGCGCCGACGAGGGTCAGGAGTATGAACAGGACCCCCTCGACGAAGACGGCGGCCAGCGCCGTCTGCCACGGCACGCCGAGCCCCAGCACGACGGTGTACGCGAAGAAGGCGTTGAGCCCGAGCCCGGGCGCGAGCCCGAACGGCCGGTTCGCGTACAGCGCCATCACGGCCGTCCCCACCGCCGCCGAGAGGACGGTCGCGATGGCGATCATCTGGACCACCTCGAAGAACTCGTACCCGGGGATCTGGATCGCGTCGGCCAGGATGAACGGGTTCACGACGATGATGTACGACATCGCGAGGAACGTCGTGAGCCCGGCGACCAGTTCGGTGCGGACGTCCGACCCGTGCGACTCCACGTCGAACCGCTCGGCGAGCGTGTCTGAAAGGCCCATTGAACGGGTAGATGTTCCCCGGGATCGAGTGATAAGCTTTGCTGAACGAAGCGCTCAGATATACACAAACGCGCATTAAAACGCGAAAAAGTCCTGTTTATTCTCGAAGAGTATGCGCGAACGTGGCTACTCGAACGTGGTCAGCGCGCCGACCGGCGCGTCGGTGATCGCTCGCGCGCGGTCCATCCCCTCGTCGCCAACGGCGATGAGCGCGAACACGCCGGTAACGTCAGCGTCGCCTTGGAGCGCGATGTCCAAGAGGAGCTCTTGCGTCTCGCCCGACCGGATCAGGTCGTCGACGACCAACACCGTGTCGCCGGCGTCGATGGCGCTCGCGGGGAGGTAGTAGGTGAGCTCGATGCCCGAGGCGAGCCGCTGGCGCGACTCGATGAACTCCTCGACGGCGGTCTCCTTCGACTTCTTCGCGTACGCCAGGCGCGCGTCGAAGAAGGAGGCCATCGCCGCGCCGAGCGTGATCCCGTCCGTCGCGGCCGTCAACACCACGTCCGGCGACTCGAACTCGAACGTCTCCGCCGCCACAGGCGCCACGAGGTCGAGGAACGACTGGTCGAAGACGACGCCGGAGTTGTCGACGTAGCCTTCGTCGTCGAACTCGACGCGCGCGACCAGCTCGTCGGCGAGCGCCTCGCGCCCGACCGACTCGACCACCTCGCTCGCGCGGTCGGTGCCGGGCAGGACGTGCCCGTTCACGTACCGGTTCAGGTCGCCAGCGGGCAGCCCGGTCACCGCGGACAGCTCCTCGTACGTTCGCGTCTCCTTCAGCATCCGCAACACGGCGACCGCCTGTAGCTGGAGGGCCGCCTTCTCTGCGCGGTTCATACTAATGATCGCGATCGCACAAGTATGAACATGTCGAAGTCACACGCGGGGAGAACACCCCACGAGTGTGGTTCTCACGACTCGGGCGCGTCGAAGAACACCGCGGGGTCGTCGATCGCGATCGCGACGTGGTCGCGGTCGTCGAGCGGGCGCAGCCGGACCGTGAGCGCGCCGTTCGCCGCCGCGGCCGCGCGCAGCGAGGCGAGGTCTTCGTCGCCGATGTACGTCGGAATACAGAGCGCCACCTCCGCCGCCTCGTCGGTCGCGACCACCAGCCGGTACGCGACGCCGTCCGCGGCGCCCGCGTACACGTCGACGCCGTCGATCGCGGCCTCGTCGACCGCCTCGAGCGCCGCCTCGAACTCCGACTCCGGTAACAACACGTCGACGCGGGCCGCGTCGGCGACCGGGTTCACCTGTCCGGGGTGTCCGGCGA
Source organism: Halorubrum sp. CGM5_25_10-8B (assembly GCF_005435095.1). Taxonomy (NCBI): domain Archaea; kingdom Methanobacteriati; phylum Methanobacteriota; class Halobacteria; order Halobacteriales; family Haloferacaceae; genus Halorubrum; species Halorubrum sp. CGM5_25_10-8B. Next base: position 79,459 of record NZ_SGTY01000009.1, read on the forward strand.
CGGCGGTCCAGCCGCGCTCTCGGTACGCCGCTGCCGTCGACTCCGCGTCCTCCTCGACCGCTCCCCACCGCGGTCCGGGATCGGGTACGTCCATGTCGCGCGGCTATCGCCCACGTCCGTACATAAGCGTCGGTTTCCGACTCGTATCGTGCCTGTCCCGCGTACCCGCGCTCGCCCCCGACCCGTCTGCGCTACCGTCGACGGACCGTTGGCAGTCGGGCCGAAAGGGGCCGGGTCTGCCGGTAGGTTCATAACTCTCTATCGTATGGGATCGCCTATGCCTACTGACAACGACGATCATGTCGACAGGCGGACGGTGCTCAAGTACGCCGGAACGGCCGGTGCTGTCGGTCTCGCAGGCTGTTCCGGAGGCGGCGACGGCGGCGACGGTGGCGGCGACGGCGGCGACGGTGGCGACGGCGGCGGCGACAGCTTCGAACTCGGCGTCACCATGGGCCAGATGGACTCCGGGCTCGACCCGCAGGACCACGCCGAGACGAACACCGAGATCATCGTCGGCCAGCTGTACGAGGGCCTCCTCGACCGCGACAAGGAGGGCGGCATCATCGCCGGCCTCGCCAACGAGTGGGAGCGCACCGAGGACGGCAGCGTCCAGTTCATGCTGCGCGACGGGATCACTTTCCACAACGGCGACGAGGTCACGCCGCAGGACGTCCGGTACAGCATCCGCCGGATCGTCTTCGAGGACGTCGGGATCGTCAGCCCGCAGTCCAACGACCTCGGCCTGGTCGACGAGGTGACGACCGGCGACGGGCAGGTGACGGTCTCCTTCGAGGGGTTCAACCCGATCGCCTTCCAGCTGTTCGCGACGAACGGCCCGATCATGCAGCAGTCGTGGGTCGAGGAGAACGGCGGCGACTACATCAACCGGAACGCCAACGGGACGGGGCCGTTCCGCCTCACGAACTACGAGTCGGGGAACCAAGTCGTCTACGAGCCCAACGAGGAGTACTGGGACGGCGCGCCCGAGGTTGACGAGCTCACCATGACCGCCTCCAGCGAGTCGAGCACGCGGGTCAACCAGCTGCTCGCGGAGGAGACGGACATCGTGACGAACGTACCGCCGAACGAGGTGTCGCGGGTGAACAGCTCCGACGTGGCGACGATCAACTCCGTTGCGAGCGCGCGGATCATCTTCCTCCAGATGCGCTACGACGTGGAGCCGTTCTCCAGCCAGCAGTTCCGGCAGGCGATGAACCACGCGGTCGATGTCGAGAGTATCATCGAGAACGTGCTCAACGGCTTCGGCAACATCACCTCCCAGCCGACCCTCGACGGCCACGTCGGCTACAACCCCGACATCGACCCGTATCCGTACGACCCCGACGAGGCCGAGCGGCTCGTCGAGGAGTCGGGGCACGCGGGCGTCGAAATCACGCTTGAGACGCCGATCGGCCGGTACCTCCGCGACGTCCAGATCGCGCAGGCGGCCGCCAGCCAGATCGACTCGCTGTCGAACGTCTCCTGTGAGGTCGAACAGCGTGAGTTCTCTTCGCTCGTTCAGGACGTCACTGCGCCGAACATCGAGGACCGCCCGCACTTCAACCTCCTCGGGTGGGGGAACGCGGAGTTCGACGGCAGCCAGACGCTGACACCGCTGCTCTCCTCCGAGGGCGCGCTGACGGTGCTGAAAAACGACGAGCTCGACGGGCTGCTCACGGACGCCGAGGCGACCGAGGACCCCGACGAGCGCGTCGACATCCTCCAGGAGGCGAACCAGCTCGCCCACGACCTCGCGCCGTGGGTGTTCATGCACCAGCAGTTCAGCGTCTACGGCGTCTCCAGCGACATCTCCTGGGAACCGCGGGCCGACGAGTTCATCGACCCGGACACGGCGACCCAGCAGTAACGCGACTCACCTCTCCATATCGTTAGTAATGTCACTCGGCAGATTCGCACTCAAAAGAAGCCTCCAGGGGATCGGCGTCGTCTGGGGCGTCATCACGGTCGTGTTCGCGCTCCGGTTCGTCACCCCCGGGAGCCCGATCAACGCGGTCGCGCCGCTCGACGCGTCACAGGAGACGCGGCAGGCGATCGCCGCCGAACTGGGGCTCGACCAGCCGCTGTACGTCCAGTACGGACGGTACGTCTTCGAGCTGCTCCAGGGCGACATGGGCCGGTCCTACATCCGCGGACAGGAGGTCACGACTCTCGTCTTCGAACGCCTCCCCGCCACCGTGGAACTCGCCGTCGCCGCGAGCGTCGTGGCGATCGTCTTGGCGATCCCGCTCGGCGTGATCAGCGCCACGAACCGGAACGACCCGGTCGACTACGGCGCGACACTGCTGTCGCTCGGCGGCATCTCGACGCCGAACTTCTGGCTCGGGATCATGCTCATCCTGATCTTCGCGGTGGAGTTCAACATCTTCAACACCAGCGGCCGCGGGGTCGACGTCGGCGACGTCGCCCTCTCGGTCGTCAACGCCGAGCCGTTCGTCGGGACGCTGCTGACGTGGCTCGCGTACATCACGCTGCCCGCGATCGCCTTGGGGACCTACTTCATGGCGCTCATCACCCGGCTGACGCGGTCCGGGATGCTGGACGAACTCAGCCAGGGCTACGTTCAGGCCGCGCGCGCCAAGGGGCTCCCGCGGACGCTGATCCGATACAAACACGCGCTCCGGAACACCCTCATCCCCGTGATCACCGTCCTCGGACTCCAGCTCGGGACGCTGATCGGCGGCGCCGTGATCACCGAGGCGGTGTTCTCCTGGCCCGGGCTCGGCACGCTGGTCATCGAGAGCATCAACCAGCGGGACTGGCCCGCGCTCCAGGGGAGCCTCATCGTCATCGGGACGAGTTTCGTCCTCGTCAACATCCTCGTCGACGTTGTGTACGCCTACCTCGACCCGGAGGTGGTGACCGACTAACATGGTCTCTTCACGTGTCATTCGCAATCTCAAGAAGGAGTTCAGACAGAGCGGGCTCGCGAAGCTCGGGCTGGCGCTGGTGGTGATCATCGTGTTGGCCGCCGTGTTCGCCCCGTTCATCGCGCCCCACAACCCGAACGACCAACAGCTCAACCAGAGCGAGCTGCCGCCGATCGGCTTCTCGCAGACGGAGGAGCGGACCTCCTCGCAGATGGTCGACGGCGAGATCCAGACCGTCACCGAGGAGGTCGAGATCACCGCGGACCCGGCCCACGTGTTCGGCACCGACGGGCTCGGTCGCGACATGTTCTCGCGAGTGGTGTACGGCGCCCGGACCTCGCTCGTCGTCGGCGTCCTCGGGACGCTCTTGGCGGCGTCGATCGGGGTGCCGGTCGGCCTGCTCGCTGGCTACCACCGCGGACGGGTCGACGACGCGCTGATGCGGATCGCGGACATCAGCCTCGCGTTCCCCTCGCTCGTGTTGGCGGTCGCGCTGATCGGGCTGTGGGGCCGCGCGGCGGTGAACGTCCCCGACCCGTTCGTCGTCGCTGGCCTCGCGCCGGAGATGCCGAGCAGCTTCGTATTGCCGATAACGGTGGTGATCGTCGTCGGCCTCGTCAACTGGGTGTGGTTCGCCCGCGTCGCCCGCGGGGAGGCGCTCTCCCTGCGCGGGCAGGAGTACGTGAAGGCGTCGCGCGCGCTCGGCGCCGGCGACAACACGATCATCCTCCGGCACGTTCTCCCGAACGCGATCACGCCGATCATCGTCCTCGGGACGGTGCAGGTGGCGGCGATCATCCTCTTGGAGAGCTCGCTGTCGTTCCTCGGCTTCTCCGGGACCACGCTGTCGTGGGGCTTCGACATCGCGCAGGGGCGCGACTACGTCTCCTCCGGCCAGTGGTGGATCGCCTCCATCCCCGGGCTCGCGATCATGCTGTCGGTGATCGGGATCAATCTGCTCGGCGACTGGCTGCGTGACGCCTTGGACCCCGGTATCGAGGGCGAAGGGGGTGCCGCATGAGCGACGCCGAGCGGCCGGACGACGACCCGGCGGGGAGCGAGCCGACCGCGGCGACCGACGGCGGGGCGAGCGACCCCGCCGCGACCGCCGACGCCGGACGCCTCGGCGCGGCGACGCCGAGCGGGGCGCCCGCGCCCGGCGACGTGCTGTCGGTCCGGGACCTCTCGACCCGCTTCTTCACCGAAGAGGGGCAGATCAACGCGGTGGAGTCGGCGTCGTTCGACCTCCGCGAGGACGAGATCCTCGGCGTGGTCGGCGAGTCCGGCTCCGGCAAGTCCGTGACGGCGCTGTCGCTCGTCGACCTCGTCGAGACCCCGGGCCGGATCACCGCCGGCGAGGTGTGGTACCGCGACCCCGACCTCGCCGAGGAGTTCCGCGGGACCGAGGGGGTCGGGGTCGACGGCGACCACGTCGACCTCCGGACCGTGCCGCCCAGCGTCCGGCGGTCGCTGCGCGGCCCCTCGTTTAGCGTCATCTTCCAGGACCCGATGAGCAGCTTCAACCCCTCGATCACCGTCGGCGAACAGATCGCCGAGGCGGTCGAGGTGCAGCGGCGGGCGCGGGCGAACCCCCGCTCGACGCGCTCGCGGACGCAGGGGTACGGGCTCGGGAAGTACCTCCTCGACGGGCTCGTCCCCGGTCGAGATTACACGAGCGAGGAGAGCATGGAACGCGCCGTCGAGCTGCTCGGGCAGGTCGGGATCCCCGACCCCGAGGAGCGCGTCGACGAGTACCCCGGCCAGTTCTCGGGCGGGATGCTCCAGCGCGCGATGATCGCGCAGGCGCTCGCCGGCGAGCCGGACGTGCTGATCGCCGACGAGCCGACGACCGCCCTCGACGTGACGATCCAGGCGCAGATCCTGAACCTGCTGAAAGAGATCCAAGCGGACCGCGGGATGAGCATCGTGCTCATCACCCACGACCTCGGTGTCATCGCCGAGATGTGCGACCGCGTCTGCGTGATGTACGCCGGCGAGATCGTCGAGCGCGGCACGCTCGACTCCGTCTTCGAGGACACCGTTCACCCGTACACGCGGGGGCTGCTCGGCTCCATCCCGGACGTGGACGACCCGCGGGCGCGGCTCGAACCGATCGCGGGCAACGTCCCGAGCCTGATCGACGCCGAGATGGGCGACCGGTGTTACTTCGCGGACCGGTGCCCGAAGGCGATGGAGGCGTGCCTCGACAAGCCGCCCGAGGCGACGGTCGACGCCGCCGCCGACCACGGCGCCAAGTGCGTCCTCGCGGACCGCGAGTACGACCCGGCCGACGCGCTCCCCGACGGCTACTTCGACGGGGGCGACGCCGCCGATCCCGACGACGGGGTCGCGGCCGACGGAGGTGACGGCGAGTGAGCGACTCGCTGCTCTCCGTCGACGGGCTGAAAAAGTACTACGCGGACGACCCGTCGCTCGTCGACCGCCTGCTCGGACAGGAGTCGGAGAGCGTGAAGGCGGTCGACGGCGTCTCCTTCGACGTGCGCGAGGGCGAGACGCTCGGGCTCGTCGGCGAGTCCGGCTGCGGGAAGTCGACGACCGGCGAGACGGTGTTGCGGCTCCGCGAGCCCACCGCCGGCGAGATCACCTTCGACGGCGAGGACGTGCGGGGCATGGGGTCGCGGGAGCTGACGGAGTTCCGCCGGCGCGCCCAGATCGTGTTCCAGGACCCGTTCTCCAGTCTCGACCCGCGGATGACCACCGGCGACATCGTCACTGAGGGGTTGCGGATCCACGACGTGGCCGACCGGGCTGAGCGGCGCGAGACGGCCCGCGACCTGCTCGAACGCGTCGGGCTGTCCGCCGACCAGATGGACCGGTACCCCCACGAATTCTCCGGCGGGCAGCGACAGCGGATCGGGATCGCCCGCGCGCTCGCTTTGGACCCCGACTTCGTCGTCCTCGACGAGCCGGTGTCCGCCCTCGACGTGAGCGTTCAGGCCCAGATCCTGAACCTGCTCGAAGACCTTCAGGACGACTTCGGGCTCACGTTCCTCTTCATCGCGCACAACCTCGGCGTGGTCCGCCACGTCTGCGACCGCGTCGCGGTGATGTACCTCGGCGAGATCGTCGAGATCGGGCCGGTCGAGGAGATCTTCGACGACCCCGCCCACCCGTACACGAAGGCGCTCCTGTCGAGCGTCCCGCGAGCGAGCACGGACGCGCGAGACGAGGAGTTCACCACGCTCCGCGGCGACGTGCCCTCGCCGCGGAACCCGCCGAGCGGGTGTCGGTTCCACACCCGATGTCCGGAGGCGCGGGCCGCCTGCCGGGAGTCGACCCCCCCGGGGTACGACCTCGGCGAGGAGCGCACGGCGACCTGCTTCCGGACGGACGACGACCACGCCTACTGGGACAGCGAGCCCATCGGCGAGAACGCGGCCGCCGAGGAGCCGGCGGACGACTGAGCGATCCGGTCGCCGCGGTCGCTGCCGCATTTATGTGCTCGCGGACGAACTGGTTCGCTCGTCGTGTCTCGAACCGGGAAGCCGCGTCCGGGTTATCTCCCCCCACCCCCTCGCTTGAGACATGTCGCAGAACGACTCCGTCTCCGACGGCGGCTTCGCGCGACGAACGATCCTTCAGGCCGCGGGGCTCTCGGGCGTCGCCGGGCTGGCGGGCTGTCTGAACGAGGTCACCACCACCGCGAGCGCCGGCGACGACGCGGACCCGCCGGCGACCGACAACGGGCCGACGCTCCCGGAGACGGGGTCGCCGGAGGTCGTCGACCTCGACGAGCGCGGCCGCGAGGTGACGCTGCGCTCGGTCCACGCCCGACACGCGGCCCACCCCGGGAGATCGCTGGGCGGGCCGGTCGAGATGCCGGTGACGTGGGCGTTCCAGGCCGACGACGGGACGCCGAGCGTCCCCGGCCCGGTGCTCCGGGCGACCGAGGGCGACGACCTCTCGATCACCCTCGACAACACCGGCGGGGAGATGCCGCACACGCTCCACTTCCACGGCGTCTCGAAGTCATGGAAGGACGACGGGGTCCCGTCCACGACGGGGATCACCGTGATGCCTGGCGAGGAGCACACCTACCAGATCGGCGCGGACGTGCCCGGCACCCACCTCTACCACTGCCACTTCAACACCCCGATGCACATGGACATGGGGATGTACGGGATCCTCCGGATCGACCCCGAGGGGTACGAGGAAGCCGACGTCGAGCAGTTCATGACGCTGAAAGACTGGGACACGCGGCTCTCACGGTCGTACGGCGGCGCGGACGTCAGCTACGACGTTCAGGACCGTCGCCCCGACGCGTTCACGATCAACGGCCGCGTCGCGCCGTACACGCTCAACCCCGACCACGGCTCGCCGGTCGTCGTCAGCGAGGGCGACACGGTGCGGCTCCACCTGGTCAACGCGGGGTTCATGTCGCACCCGATGCACACGCACAACCACCGGTTCCGCACGGTGGAGAAGGACGGCGCGCCGTACCCCGAGGTACTGCAATTACCTGAGGACGTGGTGAACGTCGCGCCCGCGGAGCGGTACACCGTCGAGTTCGCGGCGGACGCGGACCCCGGCATCTACCCGATGCACTGCCACAAGGTGGACCACGTCCAGAACGGCGGCGTCTACCCCGGCGGGATGCTCACTGCCATCGTCTACGAGGAGGCGATGGGGACCGAGGTGTTCGCGGACCTCATGGAGAAAGCGGAGTACGAGATCTGAGCGCCGGGATCTGACCGCACGAACGCTCTCTTCCGATCACCGTTCGCGGACGACGACGAACTCTGCGAGGTCGCGCAGGTACTCGATCGCCTCGGTCTCGGGCGGATCGGCGTCGTCGAGGGCGGCGAGCGCGCGCTCCGACTCGGCGCGGGCACGCTCGTTGATCTCCTCGGGCGACAGCGACGTGACCTGGAGGACGCTCGGGCGGTCCATCTCAGCGTCCTGTCCGGTCGGTTTGCCGAGGTCGTCGGCGTCGGCGGTGGCGTCCAACACGTCGTCGCGCATCTGGAATGCGACGCCGACGCGCTCCGCGTACTCGCCGAACGAGTCGATCGCGTGGGGGTCGGCGCCGCCCGCGACCGCGCCCAACTCGGCGGCGGCGCGGAACAGCGCGCCCGTCTTCCGGCGCGCCAGATCCATGTACTCGGCCTCGTTGGTCGGGCGCGCGGCGAGCTCGGTCGCCTCGCCCTCGCCGAGTTCGACCATCGCCTCGGCGACGGTGCGCATCGCGCGCGGCTCGGCGGAGAACAGCGCGAACGCCTCGCCGAGCAGGCCGTCACTCGCGATGATCGCCGGGCCGTAGCCGAACTCCGCCCACGCGGCGGGGGTGCCGCGGCGGACCTCGGAGCGGTCGATGATGTCGTCGATCACGAGCGAGGCGTTGTGGACGAACTCGATACCGGCCGCGAAGTCGACCGCCTCCTCGGGGTCGCCGTCGAACGCCTCGCAGGCGAGGACGGTCACCGCGGGGCGGACGCGCTTGCCGCCTGCGAGGACGACGTGCCCCACCTCACCGGACAGCTCCTCGGGCTCGACGTCGTCGATGACCGACTCGATCCGGTCTTCGACCAGCCCGACCCGACGCTGCAAGTACTCCATCTACCGACCGGAGGGCCCCGGCGCGCAAAGGCCTAACGGAACGCCGTGCCGGCGGAGATCCGGACGACTGCGCCGACGCTCGCCCGGGGATCTCTCCCGTGGTTCGCGGCCTCGGAACCTCACCGCCGAGCCGGGACTCCGGCGGCGTTCGCCGCCGATCCGCGGGCGGTCATCCGTTCGTCATAGCGCCCGGCGACGGTCCGCCTCCGGTCCTACTGGAACCGAACGCCTAGGTCGTTGAGCCCGTCGTTGTTCGAGGCGACGTTGATCAGAAGCGGCGTCAGCGCCTCGATCTCGGGTGCGTTGGCGATCCCGCCCGCGTCGAGCGCGCGGAGCCCCTCGATCCCCTCGGCGACGTCCGCGACCGTTCGCTTCGCGTCCTCGTCGTCGCCGATGACGAGCGTGTCGACGCCGAGGTCGGCGTCGAGGTTCGCCAGCCGCGCGGCGGCGAGGTTGTGGAACGCGCCGACGACGGCGACGCCCTCCGGCGCCGCGTCGGCGACGATCGCGGTCACTGAGCCCGCGCCGGGCTTGTGGTAGTGGAACCCCTCGTCGTCGCGTTTCATCCCCGTGGCGGGCGAGACGAGCACGTCGCCGTCGTCCAGCGACCCCGCCACCGCCTCCACGGTGTCGCCGACGTGATACGGCGGCACCGCGAGGACGACGACGCGGGCGTCGGCGGCGACAGCGGCGTTCTCCCCGCCGGTCACCGCGGCGTCGAGCCCGCGGCTCTCCAGTTCGGTCGTGTACTCCTCGGCCTTGGTCTCGGCCTTCTCGGCCTCCCGCGACCCGACCGCGATCCGGTGCGGGGTGTCCGCCGCCAGCCGGAGCGCGAGCCCCTCGCCGATGTCGCCGGTGCCGCCGAGTATCGCGATTCGCATACGAACACTGGGGTCGCTCGCGTCTTAGGGGTTGCGCGACCGGCCGTCCTCGCCACCACCGAAGCCCGCGGTCTCGGGGCGACCGAAGCGGGAGGATTCTTTACCGAGGCGAGGGAGGCCACGCGTATGGACGAGCAGGACCGCGTCGCCGCCTTCGTCGCCGAGCACGGGTTAGAGACCGACCTCGCGCACCGGGTCCTCGACCTCGAGAGCGAGGTCGGCGAGATCGCCAAGGAGGTGGCGACCTCGACCGACTACGGAAGCGAGCCGGACGCCGCCGCGATCGCGACCGACGAGATCGGCGACGCGCTGTTCGCGCTGCTCGCGCTCGCCGAGGCGGCGGACGCCGACGCCGCCGAGGCGCTCGACGAGTCGCTGGCGAAGTACGAGGCGCGGATCGCGTCCTCCGGCGACGCCGGGTCCGGGCAATAGTGACCCGACCGGCGATGCCGGGTCCGGGCGAGACCGACCCGCCCCGGGCGTCGGTTCAAGTGCGTCGGCCGCCTACCCCGCCCATGACCGACACCCCGTCGCTCGCGCTCCGCTACGTCGCCTGCGACGCCTGCGAGACGGTGTTCGCCCGGGCCGACGCCGCTGCGGAGCCGGACGCCTGCGACCGGTGCGGCGCCCCCGCGCTCCGCGAGCTCTCCGGCGTTCGAGGACCGGACGCGTACTTCGTCCCCTGAGTCCGACCGCTCGGGCCGCGGCTCCTGCGCCTCCGACGCGCCGGTCACGCCGACCGGCTCACCGGAGGTCGTCCATCTCTAGGTCGCCGGCCGCGATCGCCTGTAACTCCTCGTCGGAGAGGCGGTCGATCACGAACTCCGGCATCCCTTCCGGCAGCCCCGCCGGGATCGACCGGCCGCCGTCCGTCACCGACGCCGCTTGGAATCCGTCGTCGCCGCCGTCGGCGGACAGCCGGCGCACGCTGCGTTCGACCTCCTCGACCGCCGCGGACTGGCACTCGCTCTCCTCCGCGAGCTCTCCCATCCGCTCCGAGATCTGATTCGACTGCTCGACCACCCCGTCGATCGTCGCGGCGATCTCCTCGGCGGCCGCGGCCTGCTCGTCGGTCACGTCGGAGACCTCATCGATCCCGTCGGCCGTCTCGGTGACTGCCTCGGCGATGTCGGTGAGGCTCTCCGCCGCGTCGCCGACGCGCTCGCTCCCCTCGTCGACTCGCACCGTCGTCTCCGAGAGGCTCTCGACCGTCTCCTCGGTGTCGGCGCGGATGCCGTCGACCATCGACTCGATGTCGCTCGCGTGCCCCTGCGACTCCTCCGCGAGCGACTTGATCTCGTCGGCGACGACGCCGAACCCGGCACCCGCCTCGCCGGCCCGGGCCGCCTCGATCGAGGCGTTGAGCGCGAGCAGGTTCGTCTGGTCGGCGATCCCGTCGATCGCGTCGACGAACTCGTCGATCTCCTCGACCCGCTCTTGAAGCGCCTCCACGTCGGCCGCCACCTCGTCGACCGCGTCGCCGATGTCGTCCATGGCCGACGCGGCGTCGTCGGCCGCGTCACGGCCGTCCTCCGCGAGGGCCTCTGCCCGGCTGCTCGTCCGATCGACCTCGTCGGCCGTCGACGCCACCTCCTCGACGGTCGCCGAGAGGTTCGCGACCTCGGAGGAGACCTCGGCGACCCGCCGCGACTGTTCCTCGGCCGCGTCGCCCACCTCGGCGGCGCTCTCGGCGACGTCGCCCGCCGACTCGCGGAGGTCGCTGATCGGGTCTTCGACCTCCGCCTCCACCTCCGCCATCAGCTCCTCGTTCCGCTCGACGGCCGCCGAGAGCTTCTCGCTGTACGAGTGGATGTACGTGTCCGTGACGACCTGCATGTCGAGGTTGACGATCCGGAGGACGGAGAGCAGGTCCTCGATCGCGTCGTCGACCTCCGCCTCGACCGCCGCCGCGGTCTCGTCGTCGACCGTCCCGCCGTCGTCGGGGGCCAGCCGGTCGGTGAGCGAGTCGACGAGCCGGTCGCCGATAAGCGGGAGGATCAGGTCGTAGTAGACGCCGTACTGCCCGATGTAGTGTTTCATCGGCATTTCCAGCATGTCGTGGATCTTGCCGATCCGCGCCCGGTCCTCGAAGTACTCCGTCCCGTACTCGCCCCCCGCGAGCGTCACGAGGTACGCCGACTGGGTCCGCTTGAGCTGTTCGAGCCCCTTGTCGGACCGGCCGATCACCGCGGTCGTCTGCTCGTGCTCGGTGAGGTTCTCGTAGAAGTCGTCCGCGATCTGCTCCGCGTTCTCCGCGAACGCGTCCTCGTACCGGCTCAGTCGCCGCTCGTCTTCTGCGTCGAAGCCGACGAACTCCTTTCGCCACGCGATCTCGTCCCCGTCGAGACCGATCTCGTCGACCAGCTCACCCACGTCGAGCCCGTCGTTCAAGCCGCCCTGACCGAAGTCGTGCCGGCCGTACTCTCCCGATGTAGCCATGCTGAGACCTCTCCGCTTGGGTTATATAAACGGCCACCCCCAGGTCTCACGGCTGATACCGGCGATTCGTGCCGCCTATCCGCGACGGACGGCCGACCCCGCGTCGGCGCCCGTTCAGTCGGCGCCGGCCGCGTCGCCTTCCGCGGGCGCGTCCCCGTCGGCGACCGGCTCGACCGCGACCGCCGAGTGCTTGAACTCGGGGATCTTCGCCGCCGGGTCGAGCGCGTCGCCCGTCAGCGCGTTCGCGAGCGGGTCCGGGTAGTGGAACGTACAGAACACGACGCCCTCGCGGACCGCCGGCGTGACCTCGGCGACGACCTCGACGCTCCCGCGCTCGTTCGAGACGGTCACCCGGTCGCCGTCCTCGATCTCGCGATCGGCGGCGTCCGCCGGGTGGATCTGGAGCGCGTCCTCGCCCCGCATCGCCACGAGTCGGTCGGAGCGCCGGCTGAGCGCCCCGCTGTTGAAGTGCTGCATCACGCGACCGGTCGTCAGCGTCAGCTCGCCGGCGTCGAGTTCGTCCGCGGGCGGGACCGGGTCGACGACCGCGAGCGGGGCGGTGCGCTCGCCCGTCGCGAACGTCTCCGCGTGTAACACGTCGGTGCCGGCCCCGTCGCTCGCCGAGAACGGCCACCGCTGGTAGCCGCCGCCGATCTCCGCGTAGCTCATCCCCTCGTAGATCGGGGCGACGCGGGTCAGCTCCTCGAAGGCCGCTTCCGGGCCGTCGTGGTCGAACGCGTCCGGCCGGTCGGTCAGCCGTTGGCCGAGGTCGGTGAAGATCTCGAAGTCCCGTCGCGCGTTCCCCGGCAGGTCCGCGTTCGGCCGCATCCGCATCACGCGCCGGTCGGTGTTCGTCACGGTCCCGGCCTTCTCGGCCCACGCGCTCCCGGGGAGGACCACGTCCGCGTGCTTGGCCGTCGCCGTCTCGAACAGGTCGATGACGACGCAGAAGTCGAGGTCGTCGAACGCCGACGCGACCGCCGTCGCGTTCGGCTCGGTGACGGCCGGGTTCTCGCCGAAGACGACCGCCGCGCGCACCTCGTCGCCGAACCGGTGGGTCGCCTCCACCTCGGTGAGGCCGGGCTCCGCCGGCGGCTCGACCCCCCACACCTCGGCGACGCGCTCGCGGGCGGCCGCGTCCGTCACGGGCTCGTACCCGGGGAGCACGCCTGGCAGTCCTCCAACGTCACTCGTGCCCTGAACGTTGTTTTGGCCCCGCAGCGGGTTCACGCCCGTCCCGGGGCGGCCGACGTTGCCGGTCAGCAGCGCGAGGTTGAGCAGGGCGTGGACGTTGTCGGTGCCGCAGCGGTGCTGGCTCGTCCCCATCCCCGTCACGATCGCGGCGCGGTCGGCCTCGCCGTACGCCCGGGCGGCCTCCCGGATCGCCCCCGGGTCGACGCCGGCCGCCTCGGCGTTCGCGGCGACGTCCACGCCGGCGAGGTGGCCGCGAAGGCGGTCGAACCCGGTCGTGCGCTCGTCGAGGAACGACTCGTCGACGAGGTCCTCTTCGACGAGGACCGCCGCGACCGCGTTCGCCACCTCGATGTCGGTGCCGGGGCGCAGCGGCAGGTGGACGTCCGCCGCCTCGGTGGTGTCGTTCGCGCGCGGGTCGACGTGGACCAGCGTCGCGCCGTCGCGGATCGCCGGGAGGAGGTACGACCGGAACGCCACGGGGTGTTGCTCGGCCGGGTTGGCCCCGTTGACGAACAGGCAGTCCGTCTCCCGGAGGTCGTCGAGCGTGTTCGTCATCGCGCCGGCCCCGAACCGCTCGCTCATCGCCGCGACGGTCGAGGAGTGACAGAGCCGCGCGCAGTTGTCGACGTTGTTGGTCCCGAGGACGCGCGCGAGCTTCTGGAGGACGTAGTTCTCCTCGTTCGTACAGTTCGACGACGCGAAGAACTGGACGGCGTCGGGGCCGTGCTCGTCGACCACGCGCCCGATTCCGCTCGCGACGCGGTCGAGCGCCTCCCCCCACGGCGCGGTGACGAAGTGCCCGTCGTGTCGGACCAGCGGCTCCGTCAGGCGGTCCTCGTGGTCGACCACGTCGAACGCGGCCGCCCCCTTCGGGCAGATCTCTCCCTTGGCGTTCACCGCCCCCTCGACGCCGGTCGCGCCGCCGCGGTCGGCGTACTCGATCTGGCAGCCGACGCCGCAGAACGGACAGACGGTGGGGCTCGACTCGAAGCTCCGTTCGGTCGGATCGGGCATCGGTCCCACGTAGGAGCCCCAGCACCCTCCGAACACCCCCGGCGTAGCGTGGTGTTTTAATTACCCTCTCGTCTCGGTGCCGGCCCTCCCGTCTCGGTATCCGTCCCCTCGCCTCGATGTCCGCCCGCTTCTCGCGCCGGTCGACGGTGTTCGTCCGCCGTCTTCGCGCCCCCCGACGCGGCGGCGAGTCACCCGGTCACGGTGTCGCTCCCCGCCGGCGCGAGCAGGCGGCCGAGAGACAGGGCGCCCGCGGTCACGAGGCAGGCAGCGAACGCGATCGTGCCGAGCTTCCCGCCGAAGCCGACGAAGTACGGCGCCGCGCCGACGAACGCCACGCCGGCTGTCCCGCCGGCCAACAGCATCGCGCCGGGCCCTGGGATCCGCTCCGGGGTGGCCATCCCGGCGAACGACGCGCAGAAGGCGACCGCAGCGACCGCGTCGCCCGCGGCGAACAGCGGCGGACAGACGAGGCCGGCCGCGAGCCCGACGACGGCGGAGGCGACGACCGGGCCGTGGTCGAGCTGAACGCTCACGAGGTACGTGACGGGCGCGGCGACGGCCGCCGCGGCGACGAGCCCCGTCGCGACGGCCGGCTCCGGGACCGTCCCCGCGCCGGGAGTCAGCCCGCCGAGCGCCGCCACCGACAGGCAGCCGACGAACGCCGTCGTGCCGAGCTTCCCGCCGAACCCGTTGAACGCGCGCTTGGCGGCGACGAAGACGCCGGCGGCGACGAGGCCGGCGGCGGCCACCGACCCGAGTTCGGCGTCGGCCGCGGGGGTCGCCATCCCGACGAACGAACCGCAGTAGGCGGGGGCGCCGTACGTCTCGGTCAGGAGGTGCGCGCAGAGCCCAACGAGCGCGGACGCGACGACCGCGCCGACGCCCACCCGCACGGAGAGGGCGTACGTGATCGGCGCCGCGGCGGCGACGGCGGTCGCGTTGCCGAGGTCGGTCCGCGTGACGCCGAAGCCGTCCGTCCGCAGCGCGTCCCGGGTCTCCCTCGCGACGGTGGCGCCGAGGCTCACCGCGCCGACCGCGAGGACGACCGCGCCGGCCAGCAGGTTCGGTCCGCCTCCGGCGCCGCCGGCCAACCCCGCGGCCGCCGCGACGCTCATTCCGCCCCCGGCGCCGGCCAGGGCGATCGCTCCGAGTGCGTGGATCGCTCGTGTCACGGCTGCGACTCCGGGGCGCGGACCGATACCGACCGGCCCTCAGTATTGCGGGTGTTCTCTGCGAGACCCGGTCACGGGACCGGTGTATCGTGGATCAGGCATTTGTACCCGTCGTGCTAACCCCGATCTGATGGGAACCGGAGGGAAGCCGGCGGACGACGGTGTCGCGGCCGCGCACGGGGGCGTTCGCGCCGGCGTCGCGATCCACGGGACCGAGGGGTGTCCGGTCGTCGCCGCGTCGACCGTCCACGACGGACCGATAACCGGCGTCAACTGGACGCACGTGGGTGACACGCACACCGAGGAGTTCCGCGCCCGCGACCCGGACGCGGTCGACCGCGCGGAGGGGGTCCCGACGCCCACCTCGGTCGTCGACCTCGGCGACGAGCGGGTGTACCGGTACGACCGCCCGCGCGACGGGGCGTGCGCCTGCCGGATAATCGAGGAGCTCGACTGCCCGATCGCGGACGCCCGCGCCGAGGACGGCGTCCTCCTCCTGACGCTCCACCTCCCCGACCTCGAACGCCTGCGCGACATCGTCTCGGCGCTCGACGGGACGGCGGAGCGCGTCGAGGTCCGCTACCTCGTCGAGGGGTCGGCGCGCGGCGACGAGGTGTCGGACCGGACCCTCGTCGACCGCGGCCGCCTCACCGATCGCCAGTGCGAGGTGTTGCGGACCGCCTACCGCATGGGCTACTTCGAACGCCCCCGCGACGCCAACGCGAGCGCGGTCGCCGACGCGCTCGACATCTCTCCCTCGACGTTCGCCGAGCACCTCGCGACCGCACAGCGGAAGCTCTTGGAGGAGACGCTCGCGGAGAACTGACGGCTCTGCTCCGCCGCCGCGTCAGGCGGCGTGTTCGTTGATCGCGGATTCGAGCGTCGCCCGGTCCTGCGCGCCGACGAACCGGTCGACCGCCTCGCCGCCGGCAAACAGGACGAGCGTCGGGATGCTGCGCGCGCCCAGCTGCTGGGCGACCGCCTGGTTCGCGTCGACATCGACCTTGGCGATCGCGGCGTCGCTTTCGGCCGCGAGCGCCTCGATCGTCGGCTCCATCATCTGACAGGGGCCACACCAGTCGGCGTAACAGTCCACGAGGACGACGTCGTGCTCGTCGACCGTGCGCTGGAGTTCGTCCGGTCCGTTCACGTGGATCGGCTCGTCCGGGGTCGCCGCCCCGCCGTCGCCCGTCTCGGTTCCGGCGCCCTCGTCGAGCGCGTCGCCGTCGCCGAGGCGCGCTTCCAGCTCTCGGCGCTTCTGCTCGCGAATCCGCTCGCGCTCGGTCTTCGCGTCGTCTCCCGTCGATTCGTTCGCTTCGGCTGCGTCGCTCATGCGCCAGTATTGGGTGTTTAGGACAATATACTTTCCGCCTTCGGATCTCCCGTCGCCTCACTCCGCGGACCCGAGGAGCTCGTCGAGCCCGGCGGCGGCCAGGTCCACGTGGTCCGCAACGAGGTCGGCCGCGCGCTCGTACGGCGACCGGTCGGCGGTCGTCGCGTCCGGGCGCGTCCGGCCCGCGCTCGCGAAGACCGTCTCGACGAAGGCGTCGCGCACGGCCGCCGTCTCGAAGAGTCCGTGGAGGTACGTCCCGAGGACGCGGTCGGTGGCGACGCCCTCGGCACCGAGCGGCTCGGTCGCGAGCAGCGTCGGCGCGGCCTCCCGCTCCCCGTCGTCGAGGACCCGCGTCCGCCCGGCGCGGATCTCGTAGCCCGTCGCGCGCCCCTCGGCGCCGGCGATCGGGCCGACGCCGTCGACCGCCCGGGTGACGCGCTCGACGCGCTTCTCCGTCGAGAACCGCGTCTCGACTGGCAGGAGGCCGACCCCCGGAACCGCTTCGCGGTCGCCGACGCCCTCGACGGCCGCGTCGAGGAGCCGTTCGCCGAGCAGCTGGTACCCGCCGCAGACGCCGACCACGGGGGCGTCGAACGCGCGCAGCGCGCCGTCGAAGCCGGCCTCGCGGAGTGCGAGCAGGTCGTCGACGGTGTTCTTCGACCCCGGGAGGACCACCGCGTCGACCCCGTCGAGCGCGGCGTCGAGCGGGAGGTAGGCGACGCGGACTCCCGGCTCGCGCGCGAGCGGCTCCAGGTCGGTGAAGTTCGAGATGCGCGGCAGCCGCGGGACCCCGACCCGGACGGCCTCGTCGTCCGGAACGCCGTCGTCGGTGCCGAGGACGCCGCCGCTACCGGTCCCGCCGCCACCGCTTCCGTCCTCGGCGGTCGCCGCGTCGGGCAGCGAGAGGCTGTCCTCCGCCGGGAGCCCCGGGTCGTCGTGCGGGACGACGCCGACGACGGGCACGCCGGTTCGGGCCTCGATCTCGTCGATCCCGGGTTCGAGGAGGGCCGGGTCGCCGCGGAACTTCGTGATCACGGCGCCGCACACGCGTTCGCGGAGGTCGTCGGGGAGCAGTTCGAGGGTCCCGTAGAGGCTCGCGAACGCGCCGCCGCGCTCGATGTCGACCGCGATCAGGATCGCCGCGTCCGCGAACCGCGCGCACTCGACGTTCGCGAGGTCGCGGTCGTGGAGGTTGATCTCGGCGATGCTCCCCGCGCCTTCGGCGACGATCACGTCGTGGTCGGCCGCGAGGCGCTCGTGGGCGGCGACCGCGGCGTCGCGGGCGGTCGCCCAGTGGTCGTCGTAGTACGCCGACGCCGGAGCGTTCGCGACCGCCTCGCCGTCGACGATCACCTGGCTCTCGCCGCCGCCGCGCGGCTTGAGCAGGACGGGGTTCACGTCGGTCGTCGGCACGGTCTCGGCCGCCCGGGCCTGGACGTGTTGGGAGACGCCGACCTCGCCCCACTCGCCGTCCGGGGCGAGCGCGACCCGCGCGTTGTTGCTCATGTTCTGGGCCTTGTACGGTGCGACCGAGACGCCGCGCCGCGCGAGCAGTCGGCAGAGCCCGGCCGCCAGCGTGCTCTTGCCGACGTGGCTCGCGGTACCCGCGATCAGCACCGTGTCGGCGTCACTCTCCGGGTCCGCCTCGGCCCCGCCGCCCTCGTCCGCGCCGGCGTCGGTCACGGTCGCGCGGCCCTCATCGTCAGTACTCCGTCCCCCTGCGCGCCCGCTGACCGTCGTCGAACGGGTGGGCGACCTTGCGGACGTTCGAGATCAGATCGGCGACGCCGTCAAGATAGTCCGGTTCGGCGTGGCTTCCGGTGAGGACGAGTTCGAGGTCCTCGGGCTTCGACTCGGCGAGGCGGACGACCTCGTCGGGGGCGACGAGCCCGCGGTCGGCCGCGTACAGCAGCTCGTCGAGTATCAGCAGGTGGACACCCGCCTCGGGCGCCCCGTCGAGTGCGAGCGGCTCGGTCAGGTCTGCCTCCGCAGCGCCCATGACGAGCGCCTCCGCGCGGTCGAAGGCGGCCGCCGCCTTCGCCTCGTGCTCGTCGTCGGCCGACCCGTCGAGCAGGCCGTGCCAGCCGTAGTGACCGGCGTTCTCGTAGGTGAAGCCCGGAACGGCCGCGATCGCGTTGTATTCGCCCCTGACGCCCTCGACGCTGTCCGCGCCGCCCTTCATGAACTGGAGCATGTGGACGCGGTAGCCGTGGCCCGCGGCCCGGAAGCCCATCCCCATCGCCGCGGTGGTCTTCCCCTTGCCGTCGCCCCAGAACGCCTGGACCAGTCCGAACTCCTCGGGGGCGGCCGGCTCGATCGGCTCCGGCTCCGGGGCCGCGCCGCCGCCCGGGGTGCGGGCGCGGTCGCCTGCGGCTCCCTCGCCGGCGTCGGTCGGTGTTTCCTCGTGCGCGTCGGTCGGTTCCTCGTCGTCGGTGTCGTCGTGGTTCGTGGTCATGGGTCGAAAACCTCCGCCCGGTCGCCGGTGACGACGCCGTGTTCGGCGTCGACCGCCGGTCCGGGCACGTCGCCGTCCGGGTACCGCGACCGCAGGCTCGCGCGGACCGCGTCCCGGACGCAGGCGCGGGCCGCCCCGCCGACCGCCGTGGCGCTCCCGGAGAACTCCGCCGGCTCGCCCTCCGGATCGTCGGCGACGACGACGGCGTCGCTCGTCGTCCCCGGAACCCCCGCCGCCGCGAGCAGCGTCGCGGTCTTCGCCTCGGCCGCGACCGCGACGAGGTTCGCCGCGGCCCCGGGGGCGAGCCGCCGCGTCGCTCCGACGATCAGGTTCACCGTTCCGGGGGGGTCGACCGGCGAGCCGGCGGCGTCGGCGCCCGAATCGACCGGCTCGCCCTCGTCCGTCGGCTCCATCGGCAGCATCGCGGGGTTCGAGAGGCCGACCGTCGCGTACGCGACGACCGGCCCGAGCCGCGCGCCGCGGGCGTGCTCCATCGAGACGCCCGTGAACAGCGTCGGCGGCGCGTCGCGGTCGCCGTCGCTCCCCTCGGCGCTCCGCCCGTCCGCTTCGGCGGCGAACCCCGCTCGCGCCAGCCGCTCGTCGCGGTAGGTCCCGAGGTCGGTCCGGGCGAACCCCTTCGGGACGGTGACGTTGTACGCGGTCGCCGCCCGCGACCGCCCGCCGTCCCACCCGGTCGAGAGCCAGCGCGTCCCCGGCCGCCGGAGCCGGAGGACGCCCTCGCTGACGGTCGCCTCAAACATCGGCGTCCCCACCTCCGTCGCCGTCTCCCGTCTCGGCGTCCGCTTCGTCGTCGTCTTCCTCGCCGTCGACGCCGAGCGCCGCGAGGAGTCGGTCGTTCTCCGCCGGGCGGCGGACCGCGACCCTGACGTGCGAGTCGAGGCCCCGGAACGTCCGCGCGTCGCGGACGGCGACGCCCCGCTCCCGGGCGCGCGCGACGACGCGGTCCACGTCGCGGTCGCCGACGTCGACGAGCAGGAACGGGGCCGCGGAGGGCGCCACGTCGTACCGCTCGCCGAGGCCGGTCCGCAGCCGCCCGCGCTCGCGGCGGACGCGGTCGCGGGTCTCGCGGACGAACTCCGTCTGCCGGAGGCAGTACTCCCCGGTCGCGAGCGCCGGGGCGCTCACGTTCCACGCCCGGCGCGCGCCCCGCATCGCCGCGCCGAGGTCGCCCGTCGCGACCGCGAATCCGGCCCGGATCCCGGGAAGCCCGAACAGCTTGGTGAGCGCCCGCGCGACGACGACGCCGTCGGTGCCCGCGAGCGACTCGCGCTCGGTGAACCCGAGGAACGCCTCGTCGACGAGCAGCACGGTGTCGGCCGCGCGGCAACGCTCCGCGAACGCGAGCAGCGCCTCGCGGTCGTAGCCGCCCCCGGTCGGGTTGTTCGGCGTACAGACGACCGCCAGGGCGTGGCCGCGCGGGTCGGCGTCGAGGACGCGCTCGGCGTCGACGAACGAGGGATCGCCGCCCCGAAGTCGGACCTCGCGGGCGTACTCGCCGAAACTCGGCGCGGGGAGCAGGGCCGAGTCGCCCGGGTCGACCGCGAGCGCGATCGCCGTCCGGATCGCGGCCAGCCCGCCGGGCGTCGGGACCACATTTTCGGGCTCGCAGCCGACGTAGTCGGCCGCGGCCGCCCGGAACACTTCCGGGGGCTCCGGCGGGTACGTCCGCGCCGTCTCGAAGGCCGCGCGGTAGACGCGCTCGACGCCTGCCGGGACCGCCGGGTTCGTGTTCGCGCTGAAGTCCAGCAGGTCCGGGTCGTCGGTACTCCCGTGGGGTTCGCGTCCGAGCGCCGCCGCCCGCTCGCGGTTCACGGCCGGTCACCCCCCTCGGCGGGCTCCGGTTTGCCGAGCCAGTCGACTCCGCCGCTCGGGAGGGTAGGGGCATCCCGGTCGCCGGCGAGGATCCGCTTGGCGAGCCGACGGTCTCCGGGGCGGTTGACGTTGAGCGCGAGGCGCGCGTCGCGCGTCGCGCGGACGGCCTCGTCGCCTCCGCCGTCGAGTGCGCCGACGACGTTGACGCCGGCCGGGACGCGCTCGTCGGGCGGGTCCACGGCTTCGCCAGCCGCTTCGTCGCCGTCGCCGTCGTCGTACCGGGTCGCGGCGTCGGCGCTCGCGCCCAGCCCGCGCTTGCGCGCGGCGGGGACGCGGACCGACAGGGAGTCGCTCCCGGCCGCGGCGTGCGCGTCGAGGACGGTGTCGACCGCCGGCCCGTCAAGCAGCGGGAGGTCGACCGCGACCGTGAGGACCGGCGGTTCCGGACCCTCGGCCAGCGCCGCCTGAAGATCCGCGACGTACCCGTCGCCCGGCGTGTCGACGACGGTCACCTCGACCGATCCCGCCCCCCGTTCGGCGCCGTCGGCGACCCGTCCGCCCCCGCTCGCCCGCTCGCCCAGTCGCTCGCGGGTCCGCGGCGTGTGTGGCGAGACGGCCGCGTACGCGGTCTCGACCCGGCTCGCGGCGAGGGTGTCGAGCGTCCGGTCGACCATCGACCGCCCGGCCACCGGCGCGAGCGGCTTCTCGCCCTCGCGGTCGAGTCGCGTGCCGCGGCCGCCGCACATCACGAGAGCGTCCACGCGATCACCCCCGCGTGTAGCCCGACGACGCGGGCGAGCTCGTTCGTCGCGCCGAGCACGTCGCCGCTGACCCCGCCGAGCCGCGAGCGCGCCCACGCGAACGCGAGCGCGGCGACGACGACCGCGGCGGTGATCGCGGCCGCGGCGACCCCGGTCGTGGGCACGAGG
>NZ_SGTY01000009.1:101186-189373 GCF_005435095.1 Halorubrum sp. CGM5_25_10-8B
GCGGCCGCGACGACGCCGGCGCCCCCGGAGCTGAGGCCCGCCCGCGCGCCCAGCGCCGCGGGCGTCGTCACGAGTGCGACGCCGGCGAGCGCCCGCGGGCCGGAAGCCGCCGTCAGCGCCGACCCGAGCCCTTCGTGCGGGGCGTCGCCGACGCAGACGAGCGCCGCCGTCGCGGCCTTCGCGCCCACCTCCGCGAGGACGACGAGGGCGACCGCGTCGCCGAGCGAGCGGGCCGCGACGCCCGTGACCGCCGCCCCCGCGGCGACGAGCCCGGCGACGACGAGCGCGAGCGCGACCGTCCCGCCCACGCCGAGCGCGGAGTCTTTCAGGACCGCCCGCCGCCGCTTGGCGTCGCCGTGGACGACCGCCGCGTCGCCGAGGTCCGCGACGCCGTCGAGGTGGGTGATCCCGGTGACGAGGGGGAGCCACGCGGCGAACGCGACGCCGACCGTGAGCGGCGGCACCCGAACCGGCACCAGCGCGGCCGCGACGACCGGGAGCGAGACGAGCGCCCCGATCGCGTACCCGACCGCCGGCATCGCCGCTGGCGTCCGCCGGAACGCCTCCCAGGCGCGGTCGGTGCGGCCGACGGGGATCCGGGAGAGGAACCCGAGCGCGCCGCGGAGCGCCGCGACCGGTCTGGTCAGGACCACGCGACCACCCCCGCGAGCGCGAGGACCCACGCCGCCGCGGCCGCGACGGTGACCCCGCCGGCGACGCCGACGAGCCGCACGGCGTCGCGGGCGGCCGCGGGCGACGGCGCCTCCGGACCGCCGTCGAGGACGTACGCCCCCGGCTTCTCTAGGCGGACGCCGAGCGCGGCGGCGGCCGTCGCCATCGGCCAGCCCGAGTTCGGCGACGCCGGCTCGCGGGCCAGCGACCGGGCGCGCCGCAGGCTCCCGGGCGACCGGGCCGCGACGGCGAGACAGCACGCCGCGACCCGCGCCGGCAGGAACATCGCGGCGTCGTCGAGCCGGGCGCTGGCCCAGCCGACCGGCTTCGACCGGTAGCCGAGCATCGAGTCGAGCGTGTTCACCGCCTTCACCCAGGCCGCGGCCGCGACCCCCGCCGCCAGCGCGCTCTCGACGGTCGCGGCGCTCCCGGCGACCGTGGCCGTCACGCCGGTCGTGCCGGCCCCGGGACTCCCACCGACCGCCGCGACCGCGACGGCGCCGGTCGCGCCGGCGGCGAACCAGACGAGCGGTGCGACGAACCCGTCCGCGAGGTTCTCCGCGGCGCTCTCGACCGCAGCGCTACGGAGCGCGGCCGGAGAGAGGTCGGCCGGGTCGCGCCCGACGAGCGCCCGGACCGACTCCCGGGCGGCGTCGGGATCGGTCTCGGTCTCGGCGACGACCTCGCCGGTCACGTCGAGCAGCATGCGGAGGCTCGCGACCGAGAAGCAGACGCCCGCCGCAGCGGCGACGGCGGCGACCGGGACGCCGCCGGGTCGCGGGCCGTGCGCGGCGGCCAGCCAGACGACCCCGCCGCAGAGTGCGGCCGCGGCGAGAGGGAGGCCGGCCGCGACCGCGACGCCGACGAGCCGAGGGCGGCCCCACTCCCGGTCGAACCGGCCGACGAGGGTCCCGAACAGCGCGACTGGGTGGACGCGGTGCGGCGGCTCCGCGGCCGCGAGATCCAGCGCGAGGGCGAGCACGACCGGCGCGAGGAGCGTGGCAGCCGGAGCAATCAGCGCGGCGGCGGGTTCAGCGACCTGCGCGGCGACGGCCGGCTCGGTGGCCCCGACGGGCGCGGCGGCTCCCGTCATCCCGTCACCTCGTCGAGGAACGCGTCGAACGCCCCGCTCTCGGGGTGGACGTGACAGTACGTCCCGAGCGTGCGGTGTTCGGTCAGCCCCTCCCGGTCGCCGTCGATGCCGGTCCCGCGCTCCACGTCGAACGCGAACCGGGCGTCGGGGGCGACCTCGGCCGCGGAGTAGTGGAACTCGTGGCCGCGGAGCCGATCCCCGGCGGCCGCCGTGAGCGCGCCGCGGCGGGCGCGGAGTTCGACGTGGTCGAGCGCCTGATACCGCTCCCGGCGCTCGACGCTCGCGGGGAGGACGCCCGCCATCTCGTGGCTGTCGCCGTCGGCCGTCGTCAGCGTCTCCGCGAGGGCCATCAGCCCGCCGCACTCGCCGAGGACGGGCGTCCCCTCGGCCGCGGCGTCCGCGACCGACGCAAGCGCGGGCCCGTCGGCGAGCGCCGCGGCGTGGAGCTCCGGGTAGCCGCCGGGGAGGTAGACGCCGTCGCAGGGCGGGAGGTCGTCGCCGGCCGCGGGCGCGAAGGGGACTACGGTCGCGCGCTCGCCGAGCCGCTCGCGGGTGGCCGGGTAGACAAACCGGAAGGCGGCGTCGTCCGCGACCGCGACCCGCGGGCGGTCGTCGCCGTCTCCGGGGTTCGCTCGGCTGCCGCCGCCCGCCAGTCTCGCCTCCGGGCCCGTCGCGGGGAGCGTCGGTTCGCCCGCGACATCGAGCAGCCGGTCGGTCCGGAGCGTCTCGGCGGCGGCGTCGAGCGCCGCCGAGTCGAGCGGTGCCTCCTCGCCCATCTGTAGTCCGAGGTGGCGGTCGGGGATCTCCAGATCCTCGCGGGGTGGGATCCGGCCGCAGTAGGCGAGCGAGTTTGGGAGCGCCTCGCGGATCCCCGACTCGTGACGGCCGCCGTGCGCGCGCTGTGCGACGACGCCCGCCACGTCGAGGTCGTGGTCGGTCCGGTCGGCGTACGTCGCGAAGCCGAGCGCGGTCGCCGCGACGCTCTCCATCCCGGCGCTCGCGTCGACGACGAGGACGACCGGGAGGTCGAGTGCGGCGGCCACCTCGGCCGTGCTCGCGGCGCTGCCGTCGTACAGCCCCATCATTCCCTCGACGACGCAGACGTCACCGTCGCCGCGGGCGTAGTTCCGTCGGAGGCCGTCGTTCCCCTGAAGCCACGGGTCGAGGGTGCGCGACGGCCGCCCGGCGACCCGGGCGTGGTGGCTCGGGTCGATGAAGTCCGGCCCCGCTTTCGCGGGCCGGACGGTCCGGCCGGCGTTCTCGAACGCGCGGATCGTCGCGAGGGTCGCCACCGTCTTGCCGACGCCCGACGCCGTGCCGGCGAGGACGAGTCCCCTCACCGTCGGTCGCCTCCGTTCGCGGGGGTAGTCCCGTCTCCCCCGTCGGACTCCGTCCGATCCGCGAGCAGGCGGTCGGCCACGGCGGCGACCCGCTCGCGGACGGCGTCGTCGCCGACCCCGGCGCGCTCCGCGAGCGCGAGCGCCCCGCCCATGCCGACGCCCTCCTTCGCCTCGCCGCGGGCGTACGCCGCCATCGCCGGGTGGTCGCTCTCGCCGAACCCGGGGTCGGCCGCCGCGAGCGTCAGGTCCAGGTCGCCGGCGAGCGCCGGGAGATCCGCGGTGGGGTCGTCCGCGACGAGCGACGTGGTCGCCAACGGGAGTGGTCGCTCCACGCCCGCGTGCCGGGCGAGCGCCGCCGCGGCCGCGAGCTGTGTGCCGCCCGCAAGGGTCACGTCGATCCCGGCGTCGGCCGCGCCGACGATCAGCCCCGAAACGGCGGCGAGGACGGGGTCGCCGGCCAGCCGGACCGCCTCGATCGGGTCGTCCGCCGCGCCGCCCGGGTCGAGGCCGCTCGCGTCCAGCCCCTCGGCGACGACGCGCCGCTTGCGCTCGATCGGATTCGCCGGTAGCGACGAGGAGACGGCGGCGCGCTCGCCGAGCGCGGTCAGGACTCCGAGCGCGGTGGTCGTCCCGCCGGGAATCGTCTCGGCGACGAGCAGCTCGGCGGGTCCGTCGCCGTCGCGTTCGGGGCCGGCTCCCTCACCGGACACGGCGAGGTCGGGCGCCAGCGAGCGCGCGCGCTCGAAGACGGTTGCCGCCTTCGGGACCGGCTCGGGGTCGCGGACGTCGCCGCCCGGAGACGCGCCGACCTCGCGGACGCTCGCCGCGGTCGGCGCGCCGAGTCCGGCGTCGACGAACTCGACGGGAAGGGTCTCCGGGCCGAGCAGCTCGCGGACCGCGCGGGTGACGACCGCGGGCGTCGCGCAGCCCGTCGGACTCATCGGCACGGGCGAGTCGGGCGCGGGGCGCCCCGCCTCGACGATTTCGAGGTCGGCGCTCGGCGTGTGAACGCGTAGCTCCGGGTCGGCGCCCGCAGCGCTGATTCCGTCGACGGCGGCGGTCGCGGTCGTTCCCGCGACGACGAGGAGTCTCATACCTCCCACCGGTACCTCCCTCCGTCGCGCCCGCGTGCCGCCGGCGCGGCGTCGATGTGTACCACTAGCGGTTCATCGATACAATTGAACTTTAATCGATCGACGAGCGGCGGCCGGTTCGAGCGTTCCGACCGCGCCCGTCGACTGTGCGTCCCGATCGAATATCTCGCCCGTCAGTTCGGACCGAACGTCTCGCCGAACCCGTGCGACCGCAACCCACGCGACCCGCGGAGCGAAGCGGTTAAGAGTGAACCGCGGGTATCTCCGTCAACTCGCTGGTGCGGACACAGCGGGCACTCGCCGCCGGGGCCGCGGTCGGACCGACCGCCGCGCGCCCCGGGACGAGACGACATGTGGCCCCTCGCGGCTGAATCGCAACCGTCCGCGGACAACAATGGCACGAAGCTTCTACTCGCACATCAAGGAGGCGTGGCGGTCCCCCAAGGAGGGGAAACTAGCTGAGCTACAGTGGCAGCGCAAACAGGAGTGGCGCGACCAGGGCGCCATCGAGCGCATCGAGCGCCCCACCCGGCTGGACAAGGCCCGCGAGCTGGGCTACAAGGCCAAGCAGGGCGTCATCGTCGCCCGCGTGAGCGTCCGCAAGGGCGGTTCGCGCAAGCAGCGCTTCAAGGCCGGCCGCCGCTCGAAGCGCCAGGGCGTCAACCGCGTCTCGCGGCGCAAGTCGATCCAGCGCATCGCCGAGGAGCGCGCCTCGCGGAAGTACCGCAACCTTCGCGTGCTCAACTCCTACTGGGTCGGTGAGGACGGCTCGCAGAAGTGGCACGAGGTCATCCTCGTGGACCCCGCCCACCCCGCAATCGAGAACGACGACGACCTGAACTGGATCTGCTCGGACGACCACAAGGGTCGCGCGTACCGCGGGCTCACCTCCGCCGGCACCAAGGGCCGCGGCCAGCGCAAGCGCGGCAAGGGCACCGAGAAGACGCGCCCGAGCGTCACCTCGAACGACCGGCAGGGCAAGTAACGCCGCCGTCGACGTTCGGTTCTCGTTTTTCACCGACCGCGTCGCCGAGCGGACGCGCCGCTCGTCGCCCCCGTCCCCCGACGAACTCGTCGTCTAACGCTCCCGACGCTCTCCGCCGTCGCGCCCCGGACGCCGGCGGCGCAAGAGCAAAGATACCGCGTCACATACCAACTGTAGTCATGGCGATCGCCACGTGACCGGGACCACCCCGATTCCGCCCGACGCGTTCGCGACCGCGCTCAGGTCGCTCGACACGGACGCGCTCGCGACGCTCGTCGCCGACGCGTACGCGGCGACCGCCGACGCGGCCGACGCCGATCCGCCCCGAGTGACCGTGCGAAACGGGGACCAGCGGACCGAACTGCTCGTCGCCTCGGCCGCCGACGGCCGCGTCCCCGACGGCCCGGCCGACGCCGTCGTCGTCGCGAGCGACTCACTGCTTGACGACGGGACGCTCGACGACTCGACGGTCGTCTCTCCGGCGGACCTCCG
The DNA here is from genome assembly GCF_005435095.1 of Halorubrum sp. CGM5_25_10-8B. Taxonomy (NCBI): domain Archaea; kingdom Methanobacteriati; phylum Methanobacteriota; class Halobacteria; order Halobacteriales; family Haloferacaceae; genus Halorubrum; species Halorubrum sp. CGM5_25_10-8B. The sequence continues at coordinate 106,863 of NZ_SGTY01000009.1, forward strand.
ACGGCGGCTCCTGTACGCCGTCCCGCCGGCGGCGGCGGACGAGATCGCGGACCGGATTCTCGGTGTCCCCGTTCGGTCCGCATCGTACGACGCGGTCGCTCCCGAGCCCGGCGCTGCGACCGATTCCGGCGACGGATCGCTAGCCACCGACGACGAGGCGACCGACGATGTCCGGACCGTCGACAGCGCGAGCGGCGACGACGCCTCGGGCGATGGCGACGCGAGTGATCCCGCCGGCGGGGCGACGGCCGCCGGCGCGTCGGGACCGGTAGGCCGCAGCGACGCCGATCGCACCGATCGGAACGTCGCCGACTCGCCCGGCGCGTCGCGAGCTGACGACCGGCCGAGCGACTCCGACCCCGATCCACCCCAGAGCGGTGAGCCGGGCGACGGTTCGACCGCCGACGCCGCGAGCGATCGACCGTCCCGCCGGACCGTCGTCGCCGCGATCGCGGTCGTCGCGCTCCTCGTCGCGGCGGCCGGGGCCGGGTTCGCCGCCGGCGCCGCCGGGATCGGCGGGCCGGGCGGGATCGCCGGCGACGACGGGGCGATCGACTCGCCGTCCGACGCGGGAGGGTCGACGGACGACGGCGGCGACGCGAGCGGCACGGACTCGGACGGCGGGAACACCGTGTCGGCCGCCGACGGCGACCCGACCGGTGAGGCCGCGCGGAACACGGCGTTGTCCCCGACCTGCGAGCGGTCCGCGCTTCAGGTCGTCCAGATCCAGATGAACGCGCTCCGGTACAACGACAACGCGACGAACGACGGCATCCGGACCCTCCGGGCGTTCGCGTCGCCGGAGAACAGGCAGGTCGTCGGACCCGTCGGCGAGTACGTCGAGCTGTTCGAGACCGCCCGGTACGGCCCGATGCTCACGTACGATACCGCGGAGTACTCGGTGCCGGAGACCGCCGACGGGACCGCCGCGGTCGAAGTCGTCACGCGCGAGGACGGCACCGTGACCGGGCGCTACGAGTTCCGCCTCGTCCGGGTCGGCGGCGGGAGCGCGACCACGAACAGTTCGCTGGGCAGCGTCGACGACTGTTGGATGACCGACGCCGTGACCGCGTCGGGGGAGTAAGCGTCGGCGTCGGGTCCAGAGCCGTCGCCGACGGAGCGAGTGTCGGCCGCGCCGCGTCTTTGTCGCCGCCGGGAACACGATTATATTCGCGCCAGCACTGGTCGAAGTCATGAGCCTCTCGCTCGACGCGACCCAACTCGACCGCTACTCCAGACACGTCATCTTGGACGGCGTCGGTCCGGAGGGGCAGAAGCGACTGCTCGACGCCCGTGTCCTCGTCGTCGGCGCGGGCGGGCTCGGCGCGCCCGTCGTCCAGTACCTCGCGGCGGCGGGCGTCGGCGCGATCGGGATCGCCGACGACGACGCCGTCGAGCGCTCGAACCTCCAGCGACAGGTCATCCACGGCGACGGCGACGTGGGACGCCAGAAGGTCGACTCGGCCGCCGACTTCGTCGCCGACCTCAACCCCGACGTGGATGTCGAGCGCCACCACCTGCGACTCGACGCGGGCAACGCCCGCGAACTGATCTCGGACTACGATGTCGTCGTCGACTGCTCGGACAACTTCGCAACCCGGTACGTGGTGAACGACGCCGCCCGAATCGAGGGCGTCCCCGTCTCGCACGGCGCCATCTACAAGTTCGAGGGGCAGGTGACGACGCTCTCGCCCGACGGCCCCTGCTACCGCTGTCTGTTCCCGGAGCCGCCGGAGCCGGGAACGGTACCGGACTGCGCCAGCACCGGCGTCCTCGGCGTCCTCCCCGGGACGGTCGGGTGTCTCCAGGCGACGGAGGCGGTGAAACTGATCATAGACGTCGGCGACCCGCTCGTCGGTCGCATGCTGTTTTACGACGCCATGGACCTCTCGTTCGAGACGGTCCCGTACGCGCGTAACCCGGACTGCCCGGTGTGCGGCGACGACGGAATCGACACGCTTGACGGGATCGACTACGCCGCTGGCTGTCGGATCGACGCGGCCTGAGCGGTCCACTCCGGATCGACGCCGTCTACGTGGCCCGTTCCTCGTCGTCGCGGTCGGGGCGCCCGTCGCGACAGCTTATAGCGACCGGTCGGTCATCGCTGTTCCCGCGGTGACGCCGGCGCCGTCGTCGACGAATCCCGACCGCACGCACCACCGGCAGTACCGGTAGCCGGCGCGGTTCTCGGCGCCGCAGTGCCGGCAGACGACCGTCTCCCCGTCGGCGTCGAGCGGCGGCGGGTCACCGGCGTCGGCTGACTCGACCGTCGGACCCCCGGCCGCGCCGCGGTCGCGTGCGACCGCCGAACCGGCCGCTTCCCCGTCGCCGTCGGGCTCCGACGAACGGGCCGCGACCGAGCCGAAGAGCTCCGCGGGGTCGCGGTTCCGGCGGACGAGCAGCCACGTCACCGCGAGGTTGAGCGCCGCCACGCCGACGAATATCGCGGCGAGGGGCACGAGCTGATCACCCGTCATACGTGTCATGTTACCATCCCGGAGTCTTGTGTCTGACGGTGGGTCCACCGGCCGCGCTCCGACGGGCCCGTCGGCGGGCCGCTCCAGAGTACTCTTGAGGCCGCCGGTCGAAGGCGCACCCGCATGAAGGAGACGATCCACACGGACGACGCCCCGGCGGCGGTGGGCGCGTACAGCCAGGCGACGACTGACGGCGACCTCGTGTTCACGGCCGGGCAGATCCCCCTGACGCCCGACGGCGAACTCCTCGCCGACGCGTCGATCGCGGACCAGACGGAGCAGGCGCTGGACAACCTCCTCGCGGTGCTCGACGAGGCGGGGGCCGGGCCCGAGGACGTGCTCAAGACGACGGTGTTCCTCGCCGACATCGACGACTTCGACGAGATGAACGAGACGTACGCCGACTACTTTGACGAGGCGCCTCCCGCCCGCTCGGCGGTCCAAGCGGGCGCGCTCCCCAAGGGGGCCGGCGTCGAGATCGAGGCTGTCGCCGTCGTCGAGTAGATGTCCGACGGCGAGGGCGGACGCGGGGCCGAGACGGACCGGGACGACCCCTCCGGTTCCGGCGGCGGCGGCCGCGCGCCCGGCGCCCCGGCCACGCCGCGCGCTCGCCTGCGGTCCGCGGCGCTGTGGGGCGCCGTCGGCGGGTTCGCCTTCCTCGTGCTCGCGCAGGGGTACCGGCTCGTCGGCCCCGGGTCGCTGCCGGTCGGGATCGGCGGACTGGCGCTCGTCGCGCTCGGGGTCGCGGCCGCGTCGGCCGGTCTCTCCTACCTCGCCGAGGCCCGACTGCGAGCGAAAAGAAGGACTTAACAGTCGCACCGGAGTAGCACGGAGTGAGCCAGGATGGCCGAGTGGTAAGGCGCACGCCTGGAAAGCGTGTTCCCATCCGGGATCGGGGGTTCAAATCCCTCTCCTGGCGTTTTCGACGAACGACACGGCGAGCGAAGCGACCCGTTCGTCGAAAAGCCTGACGGAGAGATTTGAACCAGGGAGTGAAGCGAGCGCAGCGAGCGGAACGACTGAGGTTCAAATCCCTCTCCTGGCGCTCCACTGTCGCAATAACGAGCGAGGAGCGACAGCGACGGGCGGGTCTGGCCGCGACGATCACCTCCAAAGCCCCAGCCGCTCGGCTCTACGCAGACACCTATTGCTCGCCGACAATTACCTCCACAGGGGCGGCCGCGACCACACAGCACCGCACCTCACACCGCCCCAGCCTCGCGGTTCACCCCGGGCTCCCTTCGGTCGCCCGTCGCTCACCGCGTCCCTCGCGCGTGCGACATCGCGCCCTCCGGGCGCTCGTCGGCACGCGCCACCGCAACTAACTCGTGAGTGCCTCTGGCAGACATAGTGGGTGTTTGATTATCACACCGCTGCTGTCGGCCGAATCTGCTTCGAAAGCGTCCGGTTCGGCCCGCCTCGACACGTCAGCACACCGACACAAGATTCATATGTGTGGGTATTGTTGACACGGGTGACGATGCCAGACACGAAATCGGGTCGCGAGCGGAAAGGGAGGAACAAGCGCCGCCAACTCGAGAACCACCTCGCACGGCGCGAACTCGACGCGGACGACGAACCGCCGGAACCGTACGGGGAGGCGACAGACGCGGAGTTCCTCGCCGAGTCCGACGACGCGGCCCGGTGACCGGTCGCGTCCCGATCCCTTCTCACCGGTCGTTCGACCCCTCGCCTGCCGCTGATTTCGCGTCGCGAAAGCTTTAGACCCGGGAGCGGCGTATCTCGCCGCAATGAGTCGCGGCCCCGAACTAATCATCACGGAGAAAGACAACGCGGCGCGGCGTATCGCCGACATCCTGAGCGGCGAGTCCGCGACCGCGGAGCGGATGAACGACGTCAACGTCTACGAGTGGGGCGGCAAGCGGTGTATCGGGCTCTCCGGCCACGTCGTCGGCGTCGACTTCCCCGCCGAGTACAACGACTGGCGCGACGTGGAGCCGGTCGAACTCATCGACGCGCCCGTCACAAAGACGCCGACGCAGGAGGGGATCGTCGCCGCGCTCCGCCGGCTCGCCCGCAACGCCTCGCGGGTCGTCATCGCGACCGACTACGACCGCGAGGGCGAACTGATCGGCAAGGAGGCGTACGAGCTCGTCCGCGAGGTGAACGAGGACGTGCCCGTCGACCGCGTCCGCTTCTCCTCGATCACGGAGAACGAGGTGCAGGAGGCGTTCGCGAACCCCGACGACCTCGACTTTGAGCTGGCGGCCGCGGGCGAGGCGCGACAGACAATCGACCTCACCTGGGGCGCGGCGCTCACCCGGTTCCTCTCGCTGTCCGCGCGCCAGCTTGGAGACGACTTCATCTCCGTCGGTCGGGTCCAGGGGCCGACCCTCAAGCTGATCGTCGACCGCGAGCGGGAGATCCAGGCGTTCGACCCCGAGTCGTACTGGGAGCTGACGGGCGAGCTGGCGAAGTCGAGCGGCGACCCGTTCGAGGCGCGCTACTTCTACCTGAACGACGAGGGCAACGAGCGCGAGCGCGTCTGGGACGAGGCGGTCGCGGAGACGCTCACCGAGGCGCTCGACGCGGCCGATGGGGCGACCGTCGACGACGTCACCCGGCGGACACAGACCGACGACCCGCCGACGCCGTTCAACACCACCGCGTTCATCCGCGCCGCGGGGTCGCTCGGCTACTCCGCGCAGCGCGCCATGTCGCTCGCGGAGGACCTCTACACGGCCGGCTACGTCACCTACCCGCGGACCGACAACACGGTGTACCCGGAGGACTTGGAGCCCGAGGAGCTGATCGCGGACCTCGGCGACTCGCCGACATTCGGCGAGGACGCCGCGAGTCTGCTCGACGAGGACCGCGAGATCGAACCGACCGAGGGCGACGAGGAGACGACGGACCACCCGCCGATCCACCCCACGGGTGAGCTGCCCGCCGCCGCCGACCTCTCGGACGACGAGTGGGAGGTGTACGAGCTGATCGTCCGCCGGTTCCTGGCGACCTGCGCCGACCCCGCGACGTGGGAGCGGTTGCGCGTGGTCGCGCTCGCGAACGGCGAGGCGACGCCGATCGCCGCGGGCGCCGACGGGCTCGCCGCGCTCCGCGACACCGACGACGCGGCGAAGCCGGCCGACCTCGCCGCCGACGGCGGGCTGCGGCTGAAGGCCAACGGGAAGCGGCTGCTGGAGGCGGGCTACCACGAGGTGTATCCGTACCGCTCCAGCGACGAGCGGATCGTCCCGGACGTCGAGGTCGGCGAGACGCTGTCGCTGTCGGACCGTTCCACCGAGGGGAAGGAGACCCAACCCCCGCGCCGCTACGGGCAGTCCCGGCTCATCGAGGAGATGGAGAAGCGGCAGCTCGGCACGAAGGCGACCCGGCACCGCACGATCGAGAAGCTGTACGACCGCAACTACGTCGAGAGCGACCCGCCCCGCCCGACGCGGCTCGCCGAGGCGGTCGTCGAGGCCGCGGAGGAGTTCGCCGACCGGATCGTGAGCGAGGAGATGACCGCCCAGCTCGAACAGGACATGGCGGCCATCGCGGCCGGCGAGAAGGAGTACGACGAGGTGACCGCGGAGTCCCGCGAGCTGCTCTCGCGCGTGTTCGACGACCTCACCGACTCCCGCGAGGCGGTCGGCGACCACCTCCAGACCTCGCTGAAGGCGGACAAGACCCTCGGCCCGTGTCCGGAGTGCGGGTCCGATCTCCTCGTCCGCAAGTCGCGGCAGGGGTCGTACTTCGTCGGCTGCGACGGCTATCCCGACTGCGAGTACACCCTCCCGCTCCCGTCGACCGGAAAGCCGCTCCTCTTGGACGAGACCTGCGACGAACACGACCTCCGTCACGTGAAGATGCTCGCCGGCCGGAAGACGTTCGTCCACGGCTGCCCGCAGTGTAAGGCGGACGAGGCCGACGAGCAGGAGGACGAGGTGATCGGGACGTGTCCCGACTGCGGGGCGGAACACGGGGGCGAGCTCGCGGTCAAGCGGCTCCGCTCCGGCTCGCGACTCGTGGGCTGTACGCGCTACCCCGACTGCGACTACTCGCTGCCGCTCCCCCGGCGCGGCGAGATCGAGGTCACCGACGAGACCTGCGAGGAACACGACCTCCCGCACCTCCGCGTCCACTCCGGCGACGAGCCGTGGGAGTTGGGCTGTCCGATCTGTAACTACCGCGAGTTCACGGCCCGGCAGGAGGGGTCGGAGCTCCAAGCCGTCGAGGGGATCGGCGAGAAGACCGCCGCGAAGCTGAAAGACGCCGGCGTCGACGGCGTCGACGAGCTCAAGTCCGCCGATCCCGACAGTCTGGCGGCCGACGTCGACGGCGTTGGGCCCGACACCGTTCGCGACTGGCAGGCCAGAGCGGACTGACCGCCGGCGCGCCGCGCCCGGTTCGATTCCGCCGCAATTCATAAATCCACAAACACATATGCGCGGAGTGTCTCGATTACCGACAGATGGGTGACCGCGACCCGGACTCGTCGGCCGAGGACCGATCGCCGTCGAGCGGCGACGCCGCTCCGTCGGGGATCCTCCGAGCCTTCGTCGAGGCGGTTCCGACCCCGACGCTCGCCTGCGATCCGGACACGCTGGCCGTCCGCGCCGCGAACGCGCCGGCGGCCGACCTCGTCGGCCACGACCGCGGCACGCTGACGCTGATGGGCCTCCCAGACCTCGGCGAGACCGATGTCACCGTCTCCGGCGAGCCGATCGCTGACGTCGCCGCCGCGGCGGCCTCCCAGACGCCCGGCTCCGACGGCGCGACCGACGCGGCCGAGCGGTTCGAGTGGGACCTCCGTCTCGGCGATCCGAGGCTCCGGGTCGACGCGGCGCTCCACACGGCGACGATCGCCGGGTCCGAGTGGCTGGTCGTCGGACTCTCCGACGCCACCGCCCGCGTCGCCGCCGAGTCCGAGCGGGACACCGAGCGCCGACTGGTCGACGCGCTCGCCGACACCGTCCCGCTCGCGCTGTTCCGCTGTACCGAGGAGGGAACGCTCTCGCGGTGGAACGACGAGCTCGCGGCCGACACGGGGTACGCACCCGACGCGCTCTCTGGACGGGCGCTCACGTCGCTGTTCGACGAGGCGACGCGCGACGCGATCAGCGAGGCCCTCACTCGGGTGTATCGCGACGGCGAGGCGGTCTCCCGCGAGGCGCGCCTCCTCACCCGCTCCGGCGAACGCGTCCCCTATCGGCTCTCCGTCGGTCCGGTGACCGACGGCGACCGCGTCGTGGGGGCCGTCGGCGTCGGCGAGGACGTCACCGAGGCGTCCCTCAGGGAGGAGCGGCTCGCCGTGTTGACGCGCGTGCTGCGGCACAACTTCCGGAACGACCTCAACGTGGTCACGGGGTTCACCGGACAGGCCATCGAGGCCGTCGACGACCCCGAGCTCACCGAGCAGCTCGAACGGGTCGTCGCCACCGCCGAGCGGCTGTTGCGCCTCGGCGAGACCTCTCGCAAGGTCGAGCGGCTGCTCTCCCAGCGCCCGTCGGCGCGACCGATCGCGCTCGCGCCCGCGGTCGACGCCGCCCTCGAATCGGTCGACCCGGCGGTCCTCGACGGGGCCACCGTCGATGTCGACATCCCGGACGACATCGTCGTCTCGGCGGTCGCGTTCCTCCCGGAGGCGATCACCGAGCTCGTCGACAACGCGATCCGCCACAACGACGCCGACGAGCCGCGGGTTCGGGTCTCGGCCGCGGAGCTCCCGAGCGAGTCGTGGGCCTCCCTCGTCGTCGCGGACGACGGGCCGGGGATCCCCCCGGCCGAGCGCGCCGTCCTCACCGGCGAAGAGACGCCGCTCGAACACGCGAGCGGGCTCGGGCTCTGGTACGTGAACTGGATCGCCACCGCCGGCGGCGGGAGCCTCGACATCGCCGAGAGCAAGGCCGGCGGAAGCCGGATCGAGCTGTCCCTGCGCGTCGCCGATGCGCCGCCGATCGACGACACCGAACTGTTCAGCCCGGACGACTGAGCCGGACGGGGGTGACGCGGTCGCCCCGTCGACGCCGAGGTCGCTCCGGCGCTCACGACTCCGCGAGACGGCGCGCGCCTCACTCCGCGAGCCGGAGCTCGTCGCCCACCGTCACCGACTCCGCCGCGCCGGCCGGCAGCTCGACGACGGTGTCGGCGCGGCCGCGGCCCAGTCCCACGAACGGCGCGAGCCGCTTCTTCGCCGTCACCTCGCCGTCGACGAGCCACACCGCGTCGATCGCGAATGGCACGAACAGCATATGGAGCCACTGCGTCTCGGGCTCGTCGAAGGGGAAGACGAGGGCGTAGTCGTCGGGGACCGACCGCCGGAACATCAGCCCGCGGGCCTGTTCGAGCGTCGAGCGGGCGACGTCGACGTCGCTCGCGAGGACGGTCTCGGTCCGGTCGCCCGACGCGTCGGGACGGTGTACGAGTCGCACGCGGGTCACCTCGCCGCGGGCGAATAAATAGGCTCTCGTTCGACGGTGGCTCGCGTCCCCGCGTCCGAGCGTTAGCTCGCGCCGCCGTACGTCTCTTCGAGGTACTCGACGATGTCGTCGCTCTCGGGCATCCCCTCGATCCCGTGCTCCTCGTCGACGAGGACGGGCACGCCGGTCTGTCCGGAGACCTCCTCGACCTCGGTGCGGTCGCTGTGCGAGCGCGGGACCATGATCGAGTCGTACTCCAAGCCGAGGTCGGACAGCTTCGTCTTCACCTTCGCGCAGTACGGACAGCCTTCGAGCTCGTAGAGCGTGAGATCTGCCATCGTCCCCCCGTAGGGCGCGGATCCGTAAAGAGGTGCGGCCGCCGATGTGCGCGGCGCGCACGGGCGGGCAAAAGGCGAGCGGGCGGGGATCGGTCCCTCGCCAGCCGACTTCGGCGGCCGTTCGGCTGGTCTCGGTTGAAACGGGGGAAAACGGAGCGTTCGTCGGACGAAACGGTGGGAACGGTGGAAGTCAGTTCTCGGCCGACTTCACATCGCGCCGCCCATGCCGCCCATGCCGCCCATGCCGCCGCCGGGGGCGCCGCCCTCGTCGTCGCCGCCCGCCGTCGAGAGGTCGCCCGCCGAAATGATGTCGTCGATTTTCAGGACCAGGTTCGCCGCCTCGGCCGCGGAGGCGATCGCCTGCTCCTTCGCGTGGGCCGTCTCGACGACGCCCGCCTCGGCCGTGTCGACGACCTCGCCGGCGAACACGTCGAGCCCGGCGTTCTGGTCGCCCGCCTCGTGGGCCGCGCGGAGGTCGACCAGCAGGTCGATCGCGTCGAGGCCCGCGTTCTCGGCGAGCACGCGCGGGATCAGTTCGAGGGAGTCGGCGAACGCCTCGACCGCGAGCTGCTCGCGCCCCTCGACGGAGTCGGCGTAGTCGCGCAGGCGGCGCGCGATCTCGACCTCGACCGCGCCGCCGCCGGGCAGCGTGCGCCCGTCGGAGACGGTCGTCGAGACCACGTCGAGCGCGTCCTGGATGCCGCGTTCGAGCTCGTCGACAACGTGGTCGGTCGTGCCGTACAGGAGGAGCGTGACGCCGTGGGCGTCCTCGCCCTCGACGTAGAACAGCTCCTCGTCGCCGTCGCGCTCGACCGAGCCGACCGCGAGGTCGTCCGCGGTGAGGGAGTCGAGGTCGGTGACGATCGGCGCGCCGAGGACGTTCTTCAGGAACGTCAGGTCGGACTTCTTCGTGCGGCGGACCGCCAGCACGCCCTCCTTGGCGAGGTAGTGCTGCGCGAGGTCGTCGATGCCCTTCTGACAGAAGACGACGTCGGCGCCGGAGTCGACGATCTGGTCGACCTTCTCGCGGAGCTGCTCCTCCTCCTGATCGAGGAACTTCTGGAGCTGGTCCGGCGAGTCGACGTTGACGGAGGTGTCCACGTCGGCCTCCTCGACCTCGATCGGGTCGTTGAGGAGCAGGACGTTCGCCGACTCGAAGTCGGTCGGCATGTCGTCGTGGACCGGGTCCTTGTCGATCGCCGCACCGGTGAGCAGGCGGGACTCGCCCGCCGCGCGACCGGTGCGCGTCTCGATGTTCAGGTTCGCCAGGTCGACCACGTGGGAGCCGTCGTCGGCCTCGACCGTGACGCCCTGTACGGCGCGGACGACGAGGTCGGCGAGCACGTCCTTGTCGAGCTCGGCGCCCTTGCCGGTCATGGACGTCTCGGCGACGTTCTGGAGCGTCTCAGTGTCGTCGGGGTCGACCGCGGTCGCGACCTCGTCGACCTGCTCGCGGGCGTACTCGCTCGCGAGGTTGAACCCCTTGATCACCGCTGTCGGGTGGATGTCCTGTTCAAGCAGGTCCTCGGCGTTCTTCAGCAGCTCGCCCGCGATGGCGACCGCGCTGGTCGTCCCGTCGCCGGCCTCGTCCTCCTGGGTCTCGGCGACCTCGACGACCATCTCGGCGGTCGGGTTGTCGATGTCCATCTCCTGGAGGATGGTGACGCCGTCGTTGGTGATGGTGACGTCGCCCATCGAGTTGACGAGCATCTTGTCCATCCCCTTCGGTCCGAGCGTCGACCGGACGGACTCGGCGACGCCGCGCGCCGCGGAGATGTTGTACTCCTGTGCGTCCTTGTCCTGGACGCGCTGGGCGTCATCGCCCATGATGATCATCGGCTGACCCTGCTGCATTCGCTGACTCATACAGCGTTTGATTGATTGTGATTCTATATAAATGTCTCGTTGACGGCCGGACGGACACGGACGGACGCCGTCGGGAGCCGCCGTCGAAAACCGCACGACACCGGACCGTTTCTTCCCGGATCGTGCGGAGAGTTAGCATTGATCTCTGGTGGGACGAATTCGGCTATCCGACGCCGTTTATATATCTCGCTCTCGCCGCCGCGTCACCCCGGAACCCCGCCGGCGAGCAACGCGGCGTCGACGAACGCCTCGCGGCCGAGCGTCCCGTCGGTCGCCCGCGGCAGGGTCGCGTAGACGACGTACAGCGTCGCGCCGGTCCACAGCGCGCCGGAGACCACGTGGAAGACGAAGGCGGTCGTGAGCAGCACACCGTTCCGTCCGGCTAACGACGGCATAATCAGGCCGCGCCGTCGCGTTCCGAGAGCTCCGCGTCACGGCAGCGTCAGCGTCCCCTCGTACCGGTGCGTGCCGTCGACAGTCTCGCGGTACTCGTACGCGGGCGGGGGCTCGATCCCCCACTCGCGGAGGCGCTCGTTGACGCCGTCCACATACGTGACGAGGAACGAATCCCGGTCGCGGAGCGTCGGCGGCGTCCGGGTGTACTCCGTCTCGAACCGACACCGCGCCGTTCGCCCGTCGTCGTTGACCTCGATCCGGACCCGGAGGTCCGAGCGCAGCCGCTCGCGGACCGGCGGCGGGTCGCCGCGGAGGTGCCCCTCGCCGAACGCGTCGATCGCGGCCAGCGCCTCGTTCGGGACGTGGTTCACGGCCGCGGATACGGGCTGGCAACACGAATCTCTGCCGCCCGCGCGCCGCCGGATCGGCGCGGCCGACGACGGTGACGGTCCGCCGTCGATTTCCGACCACGGTGCGCGGACGAAAACGGACGTACACGCACTCAGAAACAGGTTTAACCCGGTTGAGGCCCTGCTGATCGATACCCACTCGTTTATGAATGGACGCTCCGTCGTCGAGTCGATACGCTCGTTCAGATCCGAGGTCGATCCCGTGCCCTTCGCCGCCGGCGCGCTGGCAACGTTCGCGTTCCTCGCGTACACGGCGGCCGACACGGAAGGCGCCGCCGCCGCGATCGACGCGGCGTTCGTCACGTTCGGCCAGGGGCTCGCGTGGCTCTACCTCGGCACGGTGCTCGCGCTGGTCGGGGCCGCCGGCTACCTCCTCGTCAGTCGCTACGGACGCGTCCGCCTCGGCGAGGGCGACCCCGAGTACGGGACGGCGTCGTACGTGGCGATGTTCTTCTCGGCCGGGCTGTCGGCCGGCATCGTCTTCTTCGGTCCCGTGGAGGCGCTGTTACACTACCAGACCGTCCCGCCGCTGTTCGCGGGCGAGGTGGCCGCGGAGTCGAGCGCGGCGGCGGTGCCCGCGGTCGCGTACACGGTCTTCCACTACGGCGTCAGCGCCTGGGGCGGGTACCTCGCGATCGGCATTCCGGTCGCGTACTTCGCCTACCGACACGACGCTCCGTTCCGCGTCTCCACCGCGCTGTATCCCGTCCTCGGCCCCGACCGGCTCGACGGCCTCGTCGCCCGGATGGTCGACACCCTCGCTGTCGTCGCCACCATCGGCGGGATCGCGACCGGGCTCGGCTTCATCGCCACCCAGCTGCTCACCGGCGTCACGTTCCGGACCGGAGTCGCGTTCGGCGACGCCGAGACGGTCGCCGTCATCGTCGGCATCACCGTCCTCTTCACGCTCTCGCTCGTCGCGGGCGTGAGCCGCGGCATCCGACGGCTGTCCGTGTTCAACATCGCGGTCATGGCCCTGCTCCTCGGCGTGGCGCTCCTCGCCGGGCCGACGGTCGACGTGTTGAACATCGGCGTGGCGGCGCTCGGTACGTACGCGACCTCCTTCTTCGAGATGAGCCTGTTCACGGGGAGCGGCGTGGAGGGCGGCGCGAGCTGGACGGCGGCGTGGACCGTCTTCTACTGGTCGTGGTGGATCGCGTGGGCGCCGTTCGTCGGGCTGTTCCTCGCGCGGATCTCCCGCGGCCGGACGATCCGGTCGGTGGTCGGCACCGCCTTCGGGACGATGACCGCGGTCTCGGCGCTGTGGTTCACCGTCGTCGGGGGGACGTCGATCCGGATCCAGCAGTCCGGCGCGGCCGACGTGCTCGGCGCGGTCGGCGAGTTCGGCGACGGCGTCTCCGGCTACGTCATCTTCGGGGCGTTCCCCGGCGGCGAGCTGTGGCAGCTGCTGTTCTTAGTGCTGGTGACGACGTTCTTCCTCACCTCCGCCGACTCCTCGACGCTCGCGGTCGGCATGCTCACGACCGGCGGCAGCCGGAAGCCGTCGGGCGCGAACCGGGTCTTCTGGGGGATCCTCCAGGGTGCGATCGCCTCCGTGCTCGTGGTCGTCGGCGGCGCGACCGCGCTCCGGTCGTCGGTGATCGTCACGGGCGCCCCGTTCGCGCTCGTCTGTCTCGTCGCCATGGGCGGGTTCCTGCGCTGGCTGTCGCGGTCCGACGAGCCGGTCGCCGCGGACGATCCCCGGCCGGAGTCCGACCCGGTGCCGCCCGCGTCGGCGAGCCTCGCCGAGGACGACGACTGACCGCGCGGGACCGCCGGCCCCCGCGGACGACGCCGGACCGGCCCTGACGACGCGGCGATCGAAACCGGCTTGATCGACGCGCGCGCAAGTCGATCCATGTCGCTGGCAGCCGACACCCGCGAGGCCGTCCGCTCGCGGCCGTTCGTCTTCGACGCGCTCCGTGCCGGCCTCCTGAACTACAGCGCCGCGGCCGCGTGGCTCGCCGAGGCCGCCGCCCTCGACGGCGAGCCGGACGCGGTCGCGGCCGCTCTCCGGCGCTTCCGCGAGGACCTGCCCGCGTACGCGACGGAATCGCGAGGGACGACCGTCTCGATGCGCAGCGGGGTCGGGCTCTCGGCGGCCGACGGCGCGGCCGAGGGCGACGCCGGCGAGCCGCTCCTCCGCGTCGGCGACGCGGCCGTCGCTCCGGAGGGCGACCGCACGGCGATCGTCGCGACCGGCGATGTCGACGCCGCGGCGCTCGGGGCGTCACTCCGCCGGTTGGCCGTTCGGGACATCGAGGTCCCGGCCGCCGGCGTCGCGGAGAATACGCTCGTCTGCGTCGTCGGGCGGCGCGACGGTCCGGACGCGGTCCGGATCGTCGAGGCCGCGCTCGACGCGGTGCCGACGACCGACTCGACCTGACGCGCGGTCGATGGCCGGCTCCGCCTTGACGCGCGGTCGATGGCCGGCTCCGCCTTGACGCGCGTTCAACGACAGCTCCGGCCTGTCGCGCGGTCGACGCCGCTTTGCGGGTCGACCCCGAACCCCGGCGTCGCACCGTTTTCGCACTCCCGCAGCCTCCGAAGTCCCTAAGAGCGGCGCGGCCCCAGTACGGGTATGCAGTCGCTCGTCATCGTCGCGCACGGCTCGCACCTCAACCCCGAGTCGAGCGCGCCGACGTACGACCACGCCGACACGATCCGCGCCACCGGTGCCTTCGACGAGGTCCGCACCGGCTTCTGGAAGGAGGAGCCGCACTTCCGAGAGGTGCTCCGCACCGTCGAGGGCGACGAGGTGTACGTCGTCCCGCTGTTCATTTCGGAGGGCTACTTCACCGAGCAGGTGATCCCCCGCGAGCTCCGCCTCGCCGGCTGGGACGTCTCGGAGTGGGACTCCGACGGCCTCTCGGCGGACCAGGCGACGCTCGTCGCCGAGGACATCGACAAGGAGGTCCACTACTGCGGGCCGGTGGGGACCCACCGCGCGATGACCGACGTGATCGTCCGCCGCGCGGAGTCCGTGACGAACGACGCCGACGTGGGCGACGGGTTCGGCCTCGCGGTCGTCGGCCACGGCACCGAGCGCAACGAGAACTCGGCGAAGGCGATCGAGTACCACGCCGACCGGATCGCCGAGCGCGACCGATTCGACGAGGTGAAGCCGCTGTACATGGACGAGGACCCGGAGGTCGACGACCTCCCCGAGCACTTCGAGAGCGACGACGTCGTCTTAGTTCCCCTCTTCATCGCCGACGGCTACCACACGCAGGAGGACATCCCGGAGGACGTGGGCCTCTGTGAGGACCACACCGAGGGATACGACGTGCCCGAGACGGTCGACGGCACGCGGATCTGGTACGCGGGCGCGGTGGGAACGGAGCCACTCATGGCCGACGTGGTCTTAGAGCGCGCCGACGACGCCGGCGCCGACCTCGGGACGGCGCTCGACGACGTGCGAGAGACTACCCGCGTCGCCACGGGGGACTGAGCGTGAGCGACCCGACCTCCGCGGAGGCTGACGCGGCCGACGACGGATCCGAAGACGCCGGTAGCGAGCCCGACGCGCCAGAGATCGACCTCCCGAGCGAGGCGTTCGACGCGGTCCTCGACGCGCTCGCCGACCGCGAGCCGGGGGAGCCCGTCCGGTTCGAGGGGTTCAGCGTGGCGCGCGGCGCCGACGAAGACGACGAGGACGCTCCCGTCGAGGACGCCCCCGGCGAGTACGTCCTCGCCGACGGCGACCGCCCGGTCGGGCTGAGCGAGCGCGAGCTCCACGAGGCGCTCTCCGAGCGCGCCGCGGCCGTCACCGACTGGTACACCTTCGAGCGCGTCGTCGGCGAGTTCGGGCCGCGTCGCGCGTTCCTCCGCTGGATCGAGGACGCGGACGGCGATACCGTCGCGACCCGGTACGCCGCGCTCGCCGAGGGCATCGAACGCGCGTGGGGCGAACTGAAGATCACGGCGACGGTCACCGACCGCGGGGAGCGCCGCTACGACGTGCGCCACGCCGACGACGCCGGCGTCCCGGTCGACGATCTGGACGCGTACGACGACCCGCTCAACGCCCGCGATCTGGTGACGTTCGACGAACAGGGGCGGTACCGCCCGCTCAAGACGGCCCCGTCGCTCGCTGGCGGCTGGGTGTTCCCCGACCTCGGCCCGCGCGACCTCTACGAGGCGGTCGAGACGATCTACCCCGCGACCGTCGCCAACTGGCACCGCGAGCGCGAGGGGGAGCTCGACGTGACTCACTGGCGCGAGACGATGGAGCGCCAGTCGGGCATCTACGGCGTCGTGAAGACGTGGGACCGCGGCGAGGGGTACGAGCACGTCAACTGGGTGGCGGAGGCCTGTTGCGACGACTCGCAGTGTCTCAAGCGCCGCGAGTGGCAGTACGACGACGAGACGGACCTCGACGTCGACGGCGGCGACGGCGCGTTCCCCTGCCGCGAGCCGTGTTCAGTCGTGGTGTCGGCCGCGCGGAAGTGGACGCGACTGGAGAGCGAGCAGCCGCGGACGTACGAGTTCGACCTGACCCCGAGCGAGAAGGAGCAGGTCGAGGACATCATCGACGCGGTCGCGGACGGCCGGACCGACGAGATCCGCGAGGCGGACACGAAGGAGGGGGCGAACCGGTACCGGGCGCGCTTCCTCCGCGCCAAGCTGTTCGACGACGAGGGGAACCTCGGCGGCGTGCCGACCGAATCGGCCGAGGAGTGACCGGCTCCGTAGCCCGACCCCGATCGGACGCACCGGAAACATCGCCGCGCCCCGCAGGCTTTTCTCGGCTCCCCTGAAACGGTGGGGCAATGAACGCCGTCACGTTGGGTCCCGCCGGCACGTACTCGCACCGCGCCGCGCGCGCCGTCGCCGCCGAGGTGTCGTTCCGCGAATCGGTCACCGCCATCGTCGACGCCGTCGCGGACGGCGAGTTCGAGCGCGGCGTCGTCCCCATCGAGAACAGCATCGAGGGGTCGGTCACGGAGAGCCTCGACGCGCTCGCCGACTATGACGTGTCCGTCACCCGCGAGGTCGTCACGCCGATCCGCCACGCCCTCCTCTCGCAGGACGACTCGTTCGAGGTCGTCGCGAGCCACTCGCAGGCGCTCGCGCAGTGTCGCAACTGGCTGGAGTCGAACTACCCGGACGCCGGCCTCGAAGCGGTCGCTTCCACGGCCCGCGGCGTCGAGCGTGCCCGCGAGGACGCCCGCGTCGCCGGGATCGGGCACCCGGACAACGCCGGCGCCGACCTCTCTATCCTCGCGGAAGACATCCAGGACCGGACGTCGAACGCGACGCGGTTCCTCGTCGTCGCGCCCGAGTCCGCGAGGGCCGACGCCGGCGGGAAGACCACGCTGATCGTCTACCCGAACGCGAACTACCCCGGCCTCCTGCTGGAGCTGCTGGAGGCGTTCGCCGACCGCAACCTCAACCTCTCGCGGATCGAGTCGCGCCCGAGCGGCGAGCGCCTCGGCGACTACCTGTTCCACTTCGACGTGGACGCCGGGCTCTACGAGGACCACATGGCGAAGGCGGTCGACGATGTCGAGGGCATCGCGGACAAGGGGTGGGTGAAGGTGCTCGGATCGTACGACACCGAGCACGTGCTCGACTGAGACCTGAACTTCGGAAGACTGCGGCCCGCTACTCCGTTATTTAAACGACCAGATCTGACGGCGACGACTATTTATCGATGAACGCGGCGGTGCGGTGGCGCGCGCCTCCGAGCGGCCGCCTGCGGCGGCCGTGAGGAGCGCGTGCGAGGTCGCCGGCGCCACGCGCCGGCTGCCAGAGGGACCTTCGGTCCCTCGTTGGAGTCGCTGGCTCCCGGAGCGAAGCGGAGGGCGCCAGCGACGAGGCTGGGGAGGCGCGAGGTGCGGTGCTGTGCGGTGCGGGACTCAAAGGGGCAGCCCTGAGTGCGAAGCACGGAGACGCAAGTATCGGGGCGCTACGCGCCGCGGGAAGCCGGCGGCGAAGCCACCGGCGACACCGCAGCGAAGGGGCGGTAGCGACCGACCGAGGAACACAGCGAGCCGCGCGAGCCCTCACGACTGGGGCTTTGGAGATGTTATCCGCGGTTCCGTCGGCAGCTGTTTATATACGAGCGACCGAGCCACCCACCGCTATCGCCACATTGACTATCCCCCCGGTGAAACGCGCGGTTCCGTATTACTCGAACCGGTACGTCGCGCCGTCCGGGCCGTCCTCGATCTCGACGCCGACTTCGCCGAGCGCGTCGCGGAGCTCGTCCGCGCGCTCGTAGTTGCCCGCCTCGCGCTCGGCCTCGCGGACGTCCAACACGAGTTCGACCAGCTCGCCGGCGAGGTCGACGTCGCCGTCGCTCGGCGACTCGAACTGGAGGCCCAACACGTCGCCGCCGAGCTCTTCGAACGCTTCGACCGCCTCGCGGAGGCCCCGGTAGTCGTAGGCGGCGTCTACGTCACGGGTCCCGTTCCCGTCATCGTCCCCCTCGTCGACCGCGTCCACGTGCCGGTTCACCGCGTCGGTGAGATCGAGGAGCGCCGCGGTCGCCTCCCGGAGGTTGAGGTCGTCGTTCATCGCGGCCGCGAAGTCGTCGCGGGCGGTCGCAACCGCCTCGCGGAGGTCGGCGTCCTCGGCTTTCGCTCGGGCCTCGGTCGAGTCGAGCGCCTCGACGGCGCGGTCGTACGTGCGGGAGAGCCGCTCCCAGCGCTCCTCGGCCTCCGCGATCGTCTCCTCGGTGAGCGCCTGCTCGGAGCGGTAGGCGGCGCCGGCGTAGAACGTGCGGACGACGTTGACGCCGAGTTCGTCGAGGGCGTCCGGAACGGTCCAGAAGTTGCCGATCGACGAGGACATCTTCTCGCCGTCCATCTCCAGCAGGCCGACGTGGAGCCAGTGGCGCGCGAACGCCTCGCCGGTCGCCGCCTCGGACTGCGCGATCTCGTTCTCGTGGTGCGGGAAGACGAGGTCGCGCCCGCCCATGTGGATGTCGAGGGTGTCCCCGAGGTGCGTCGTCGACATCGCCGAGCACTCCACGTGCCACCCGGGCCGCCCCTCGCTCCACGGCGACGCCCACGTCTCGCCCTCGGGCGTCTCCGCGCCGTGGTCGTGTTTCGCGTGTTCGCGCGCCGCGGTCTCGCTCACGCCGTCGGCCTTCCACAGCGCGAAGTCGGCCGGATTCCGCTTCTCCGAGCGCTCGTCCGGCTCGCCCTGCGCTTCGAGCGCGTCTAACTCCTGATTCGAGAGCTTCCCGTACTCGTCGAAGCGGGTCACGTCGAAGTAGACGGAGCCGTTCGACTCGTAGGCGTACCCCTCCTCGATCAGGGTCTCGACGAGGTCGACGATCTCCGGCACGTGCTCGGTGACGCGGGGGTACACCTCCGCCCGCCTGAGGTTGAGTCCGCGCATCGCGTCGAACGTCGTGGCGGTGAACGCCTCGGCCACGTCGCGTTCCTCGGTCCAGTCGTCGCGCTCGCCGACGCGGGCCGTGATCTTCTCGTTGACGTCGGTGACGTTCTCGACGTGGCGTACGTCGTAGCCGAGGTGTTCGAGCCACCGGTGGAGCACGTCCGCGTGGAACCACAGGCGGGCGTGCCCGAGGTGCGGGTCGTCCGACACCGTCAGGCCGCAGACGTACAGCGTGACGTCGCCGTCGGCCGTGAACTCGACGCGCTCGTCTTCCAAGGTGTCGGTAACGACGAGACTCATTACGAGACGGTTGCCGAGGTGAGCGTTTCAAATCGTCGGATCGCGCGAGACGACGACCACCCGCCCGACGCGGTCGGCGGGTCGATCGTGGACGCCTTCGGTGACTTGGCGGTGAACACCTCCAAAGCCCCAGTCGCGAGGCCGCAGTACGCTCGCTGTGCTCCTCACTCGGTCGCTCCGCTCCCTCGCTCCGGTGCTTGCGTCGCCTACGGCGGCCTCGCGACTGCCCCTTTGAGTCCCGCCCCACACCGCAACCGCACCTCACGCCTCCCCAGCCTCGTCGGCCTCCCTGCGGTCGGCCGACTCCCTCGCACGCGCTCCTCACGGCCGCCGCAGGCGGCCGCTCGGAGGCGCGCGCCACCGTAGTTCAATTTATACATCGACGACATTCTCCCTCACGCCTCCCGCGTCGTCCACTCCACCTCGTACCCCGCCTCGCGTACCGCCTTGAGGACGCGGTCGACGTGGGCAGGGCCGTTCGTCTCCACCTCGAAGACGAGGTCGGCGTCGCCGACCGGCAGGTCAGGTCGGCTGCGCTCGTGGCGCACGGTCCGGATGTTCGCGCGCTCCGCGCCGATCAGGGTGCTGATCTCCCCCATCGTCCCGGGCGTGTCGTCGATCCGGACGGAGAGCTCGATCAGCTGGTGGCGGTCGACGAGGGCGTGCGTCACCACCTCCTTCAGCGTCGTCACGTCGATGTTGCCGCCGCAGAGAAGCGGGACGACGGTCTCGCCGCCGAGGTCGAGATCGTCGACCGCCTCGTCGTTCAACAGGGCGGCCGCGGCGGTCGCGCCCGCGCCCTCGACCATCTGCTTCGCGCGCTCCAAGAGCAGGAGGATCGCGTTCGCCACGTCGTCGTCGCTCACGACGACCGCCTCGTCGAGGTGTTCGTCGAGGAGTTCGAAGGTGAGGTCGCTCAGCCCGCCGGTCGCGATCCCGTCCGCGATCGTGTCGGGTTCGTCGCGCGTCACGAGTTCGCCGGCCGCGAGGCTCTCCGAGAGCGTCGACGCGCCCTCGGTCTGAACGCCGACGACCCGCGTCTCGGGCGACCGGGCCTTGACCGCGGTTGCGACCCCGCCCGCGAGCCCGCCGCCCCCTACGGGGACGAGGACGGTGTCGACGTCGGGCACCTGGTCGAGCACTTCCAGGCCGAGCGTCCCCTGTCCCGCGACCACGTCGGGGTCGTCGAACGCGTGGACGAACCGCGTCCCGGGGTCGTCGGTCAGCGTCCGAGCGTGCGCCATCGCCTCGGGGAACGCGCTGCCCCGGAGGACGACCTCGGCGCCGTAGGCGCGGGTCGCCTCGATCTTCGCCGCGGGCGCTGCCTCCGGCATCACGATCGTCGCTTCGATCCCGGCGTCGGCCGCCGCGAGCGCGACCCCCTGTGCGTGGTTGCCCGCGCTCGCGGCCACGACGCGCTCGATCGGGACCTCCGCGGCGCGCTCTCCGGACCCGTCTATCGCCAGCGAGATCGCGTTGTACGCGCCGCGCGTCTTGAACGAGCCGGTGCGCTGGAGGTGTTCCATCTTGAGACGCACGTCGGCGCCGCACCGATCGCTCAGCGAGCGACTCCGCTCGACGGGCGTCCGCTGGACGATGTCGGTGCCGGCGAGCCGCTCGGCGGCGGCCTCGACGTCGTCGATCGCGACTGGGGACATAGCGGAGCCGTTCTCGGGGCCCCACGAAAAGGACTCGGTTACGGAACGCCGGTACCACCCACGGGTCCGCACCGCTCCGCGCCGACCCGCGCCCGCTATCGCTTCCCGAGCGCCTCCTCGAAGACGCGCTGCGCGCGCTCGTACCCTTCGTTCCGGTCGACGATCGGGTGCGCGTAGTCGGGCGCGAGCTCCTCGCGCTCCGCCCGCGAGAGGGTCGGCCAGTCGACCACCTTCCCGGACGGCACGTCCGAGAGCTCCGGGACGTACGCCTTCACGAATCGGGCGCCGTCGTCGTACTTCGACATTTGGCTCACCGGGTCGAAGATGCGCACGTCGACGGAGTCGGTGCCGGTGGAGGCGGTCCACTGCCACGCGCCGTGGTTCGAGGCGTAGTCGTGGTCGATCAGCTGCTTCGTGAAGTAGCGCGCGCCGCGCCGCCAGTCGATCAGGAGGTGCTTCGTGAGGAAGCTCGCGACCACCTGCCGCGGCCGGTTGTGGATGTACCCCTCCTCGTTCAGCTGTCGCATTCCGGCGTCGACGAGCGGGTAGCCGGTCTCGCCGCGCGTCCACGCCTCGAAGGCGTCGTCGTCGTCGCGCCACGCGATCTCGTTCGGGAACGACTTGTAGTTCGACACGGCGAGGTCCGGGTTGTAATACAGCAGGTGGTACATCTGCTCGCGCCACGACAGCTCGTACCGGTACTTGTCGACGTTGCGGCGCTCCCCGCCGGTCACGGCGTCGTACACGTCGCTCGCGCCCGCCCACAGCTCGCGGACCCCGATCGCGCCGGTCGCGAGGTACGGAGACATCCGCGAGACCGCGTGCGTCGGGGCCTCGACGGCCCGCGCGAGGTCGTCGCGGGTGTCGTTGTACGAGGTGATCCCGTAGTCGAGGAACTCGTCGAACCGCTCGCGGGCGGCCTCGTACCCCGCGTCGGGGAGGTCGATGTCGGCGTCGGGCTCGGGGACGGTCTTCCCGTCGCGCACGTCGGCCAGCGCGGCCGCGTCCGGCTCCGCGTACGGCCCGCGCTTCGGCACGGTCTCCCAGTCGCCGTGGAACTGGCTGTGGTTCGGATAGCGCGCCTCTAGCCGACCGGGGTCGACCAGCACGATGTCGGTCCGCGAGTCGGTGTCGACGCCTTCGCCGGCGAGCGCGTCCTCGACCGCCCGCTGTCGGTTCCGACGGGCCGCTCGGTACTGCTCGTTGTAGAACACCGCCTCCGCGTCGTATTCCGCGGCGAGGTCGACGAGGACCGCTTCCGGGTCGCCGGCGCGGACGATCAGGTCGCTCCCGAGTTCGCGGTACCGCTCCTCCAGTCGCTTCACGTGGCGGAGGAAGAACGCGCGCTGCCGCGCGCCGACCGTTCCGAGCAGGTCGGCGTCGTACACGAACACCGGCACGACTTCACCGTCCCGAGCCGCGGCGGCGAGCCCGGCGTTGTCCCGCGTTCGAGCGTCTCCTCGGTGCCAGAACAGGCGCATACGAACTCCAAGGGCGCCAGCGGATAGTGTCTGTCGCCGGCATCTCGGCGCGCCGCCGTCCCCGCCGCCGCCAGTACGTTCAAGACGCTCCGTCACGAATCCTGACCTGTATGACCCGACGCGATCCCTTCGACGAGATAGAGGAACTGTTCGAGCGGATGGGCCGCGAGTTCGAGGAACTCGGCGGCACGCTGGAGGGCACCGGCCCCGAGGTCCCGCGGTTCCCGGGCGCCCGCGACGTCGACGTCGACGTGGTCGAAGACGACGAGGCGATCACCGTCGTCGCCGACCTCCCCGGATTCGACGCCGACGACGTCGACGTCGAACTGCGCGACGACGCGCTCGTTATCAGCGGCTCCCGCAAGGAGTCGAGCGAGTTCGATATCGCCGAAGAGGACGGTGCCGACGATCCGGACGACGGCGAGAGCGGTCCGGCCGACGTCCGCTACCACCGGCGCGAGCGCCGGCGAAGCTCCGTCTCCCGTCGGGTTCCGATCCCCGAACCCGTCGAGGCCGACGCGGCGGCGGCCTCCTTCGACGCCGGCGTCCTCACCGTCACGCTCCCCAAGCGCTCGCCCGACGACGACCGCGGGCACACGATCGACGTCAGCTGAGCCGCGCTCGCGTCGTCGGGTGTGACACGGGGTGCGCCGCGGCCGGGATACCGGAATCCGCCGCCGCCGCGAGATAGCACGCGTCAGTCGCTATTTAACACCTCACGGGTCCTCTCTGTCGGTATGAACACGACGAATCCCTTCGACGAGATCGAGCAGTTCCTCGGCCGCACCCCCCTCGGGGGCGAGCGGGCTCGGGGCCGCGACCTCCGGACCGCCGACATCGACGTCGCCGAGTACGCCGACGAGTTCGTCGTGATGGCCGACCTCCCGGGGTTCGATCGCGACGAGATCGACGTCCGAGCCCGCGACGACCGGCTCGCCATCGCCGCCGAGCGCGACGCGGAACGCGAGGACGCAGACCGGCGATACATCCGACGCGAGCGGCGCCACGAGTCCGTCACTCGGACCGTCGGCCTGCCGACGAACGCCCGTCTCGACGACGCCACCGCGACGTACCGGCACGGTGTCCTCACTGTAACGGTCCCGCTCGATGTCCTCGACGCGGACGAGGGACGCCGGATCGACGTGAACTGATCCGCCCGGCTCGACCCCTGCCTCTCCGCCGATGCTTTCTCCACGCACACTGTGCTATCGACTCACATGAACGACGGCGACCGCACGGCCGAACGACGCGACCTCGTGAGCGCGCTCCGACGGCGTCTCGACGTGAGCGAGCAGACGCTCTCGGCGATCGGAGCCGTCCCCCGCCACGAGTTCGTTCCCGAGGCGCATCGCGAGTCGGCGTACGCCGACCGGCCGCTCCCGATCGGCCACGACCAGACGATCAGCGCGCCGCACATGGTCGCACTGATGACGGATCTCCTCGACGTCGAGCGCGGCGACCGCGTCTTCGAGGTGGGGACTGGCTGCGGCTACCACGCCGCGGTCGTCGCCGAGGTCGTCGGCCCGGGGAACGTCCTCTCCGCCGAGCGGGTCCCGGAACTGGCCGCCGCCGCCCGCGAGCGCCTTGCCCGTCTCGGCTACGACGTGGCCGTCGCGGCCGCCGACGGCCGAGAGGCGTTCCTCGACGAGGCTCCGTTCGACGCCGCTTACCTCACCTGCGCGGCGCCCGAGGCGGTTCCGGACGCGGTCGTCGACCGTGTCCGGGCGGGCGGCCGCGTGGTCGCCCCCGTTCGCGAGGGTGGTCGCCAGCGGCTCGTCCGACTGACGCTCCGCGAAGGCGGGATCGACCGCGAGGACCACGGCGGCGTGCGGTTCGTCCCGATGCGATAGTCGGCCCGCCGAACGCACGGTTTTAGAGGACCGAGTCCCGAGACTGCGCATGGACGACGCGTCGCTCAGGGCGGACATGATCGAGGGGCTCGAACACCAGATCGGCGAGCCGATCGAGCCGCCCGTGCTGACCGCGCTTCAGCGCGTCCCGCGCGATCCCTTCGTCGACGACTCGCCTCGCGGCGGCGCCGTCGACGGCGACGACCCGCACTCGCTCTCGCTCCCGACGCTGGTCCGTCTCGTCACCGCGCTCGACGCCGCCGAGGGCGACTCGCTCCTCGTCGTCGGTGCGGGGATCGGCTACTCGGTCGCGATGCTCGCCGAGATCGCCGGCGCGCGGCGCGTCCACGCGGTCGACATCGACCGCGCCGCCGTCGCCGCCGCGCGGTCGAACCTCGACGCGGCCGGTTACGGGGCGGTCCTCGTCGACCGCGCGGACGGCGCCGACGGACTCCCCGCGTACGCACCGTACGACCGGATCCTCCTCGAAGCCGCCGTCGTCGAGCCGCCGCGTTCCCTCAGGGACCAGCTCGCGCCCGACGGGCGAATCGCCTACCCGCGCGGCGCCGGCGTCCAGACGGTCGCCGCGATCGAGCCGTCCGCCGGGGGTCCCGACGCGGGCGACGCCATCGCGTCCGGCGCCGGTACGGACGACGATCCGGCGCCTGACGGCTTCGAAACGGTCGAGACGCACGGGCCGGCGCGGCTCCAACCGATGCTCGTCGACGGCGAACAGCCCGGAACGGAACGGAACCGAACTCGGCGGGAGGACGCGGAGCGCGCCGAGCGCAGCCGGCAGCGACGGCACGGCTGGGAACAGGACTGGATCGACTGGGACAGCCGGCTTTAACCGACTCTCCTCCGCCGCTCGCGGCGTCACTCCTCGACGACGAGCACCTCGGTGTTCCCCCGCTCGTCGACGTAGTCGCCCTCCGCCGGCGGCTTGATGTCGATCGCGAGCGTCCCGTCGGCCTGATTCGGCCCGAGTTCCGGCTCGACGTCGACGGTCGCGACCCCGTCCTCGTTCGTCTTCGCGGTGACGACGCCGTCGATCTGCGCAGAGCCGCCCCGGACGATGACCGTCGCGTCCGCGACCCGAGAGCCGTCGGGGTCGACGACGGCGACGTCGACCGACTGCTCGCCGGGCGTGGTCACCTCCGGCTGGGGCTGCGCGTCGAGTTCCGTCGCGGCCAGCCCGTCGATGTCGCCGATCATCCCCATCATCACGCTGAGGCTGGCGACGCCGACGACGAGCGCGATGACGAGGCGGACCGGGAGCCCCTCGATCGCGCGGGTGTCGGTGCTGAACGTCCGGCGGTTCGCGGTGCGCGAGTCGTGTGTTCGATCGGACATACGCCGCGCTGGCCGCGGTATCTGATATAAACGATCGGACGATCCGGGCGGCGCCGCGGCGGACGCCCGAGAGACGCGCCCGACGACCGGGAGCCGATCCGGCTCCCGGTGCTTTTTGTCTGATGCCGAGGCAACCCGGCCGCGTGTACGTACTCGGCCGCGACGACGGGACCGACCGTACTGAGGGGGCTGACCGCGGCGACTGCGCCGACCTCCGTGACAGTGCTCACCGCGACGGTGACCGTCTGCCTCACACCGCTCGGATCGGCTCTTTCCTCGCCCGCGACGGCAGCGCCGGCGCTCCGGTCGGCGTCGACCTCGACCGCCCACACGCGGGCGTCGTGTTCGGGAAGCGCGGCACCGGGAAGTCGTACACCCTCGGCGTCCTCGCCGAGGAGCTGGCGGACGCAGGCGGTGTCGCCCCGGTCGTCGTCGACCCGATGGGCGTCTTCGCCGGCCTCGAAGCGGCCGGCGGACGGACCGTCGACCCCGCGGTCCGTCCCGCCTCGATACCGCCGTCGGCTTGGCCGAACCTCCTCGGCCTCGCCCCGGCGAGCGGCCCCGGAACCCTCGTCTGGCAAGTCGTCGCGGACGCGGTCGACGACGGATCTGGAGAGGCGACGGACCGTAACGCCGCGAGCGGAACGACCCCCTCGCCGTCGCTCGCGGCGCTCCGCGAGGCGGTCGACGCGGCCGACGCCCCGGCGGAGACGCGTCGCGCCGCCGCGAACCACCTCCGGCTGGCGGCCTCGTGGGGAGTCTTCGACGCCGATGCGCCGCCGGTCGCGTCGCTGGCGGCCGACGGCAACCCCGCGGTCCTCGACCTCGCCGGCGTGCCCGACGCCGCCGCGGCGGCCGTGGTCCGCGCTGTCGCTCGCGGGCTCTACGACGCGCGGATCGCGGGCGATCTCTCCCGGCTCCCGTGGCTGCTCGTCGACGAGGCGCACGCCTTCTTCGACGGGGTGGCCGACCCCGCGCTCCGGACGCTCCTCACGCGGGGCCGCGCGCCGGGCGTCTCGCTGGTCTGTGCGACCCAGCGTCCGGCCGCGCTCCCGAGCGTCGCCGTCTCGCAGTCCGACCTGCTCGTCTCCCACCGGCTCACGGCGGCGCGCGACGTCGAGCGACTGGCGGCGGCGGAGGCGACGTACCTCGCCGGCGACCTCGCATCGCGGCTTCCCGAGGGCGTCGGCGAGGCGCTCGTCGTCGACGACGCCACAGAGACGGCCCACACGGTCCGGATACGGGAACGCCGGACGCCGCACGAAGGCGAGAGTCCGCGCGCGAGTCGGCTATCGGACCCCGAACCGCACTGACGGGTCCAGAACGCACAAGCCGCGCCGGAAATACGCTAGCGCATGGACCGAACGCCGTACGGATTTCTCCTCGTCGCGGCCGGGGGCTTCCTCGGTGCGGTCGCCAGACACGCCGTCGACGCGGGGGTCGCCGGCGTCCTCACCGCGGCCTCGTCCGGCGACCGCCTCATCGCTCTCGGCGGCGTCCCGCCCGGCGCGGGGACGCTGGTCGCGAACGTCGTCGGCTCGTTCGCCCTCGGTCTCCTCCTGACTCGCGCGTCGAGCGACCGGGTCCGGCTGCTCGTCGGGACGGGCGCGCTATCCTCGTTCACGACGTACAGCACGTTCGTCGCCGACGCCGTCGCGCTCGGAACGACCGCCGGCGCGGGATACGTCGCCGGTAGCTACGCGGCCGGATTCGCCGCGGCCGCACTGGGGCTCGCCGTCGGGAGGCGCCGGCGATGAGCGTCTCGCCGCTCCTCGCGACGGCGCTCGTCGGCGTCGGCGGTGCGCTCGGCGCGGCCGGCCGTCACGCCGTCGGGCTCCGTATCGAGGGGCGCCGGTCGGTCCTCCTCGTCAACGCCCTCGGGAGCCTCGCCCTCGGAGCCGTCTCCGCCGCGCCGATCGGATCGGCGGCGACGCTGCTGTTCGGCGTCGGCTTCTGTGGCGCGTTCACGACGTTCTCCTCGTTCGCGGTCGGGGCCGTCCGGACGGCGAGCGAGACCGGTGTTCGCGCCGCCGCGACGCTCGCGGCCTCGAACCTCGCGGCCGCGCTGGCCGCGTTTGTCCTCGGTTCGTCTCTCGCCGTCGCGGTCGCCGGCTGACGGAGGCTCACGGCGGCCGGGCCGTTCCTCCCCGACAAGCGACAAGTACAGGCTCCCCCGGTTCCTATGCGAGTGCGTGACCGACACCGACCGCTCCGTCGACGGCGAGTCGACCGCTCCGGCCGACTCGGGTGGTCCCGCTGACGACGTTACCCCCGAGGACGTCCCCGACTTCGGCGACCTCTCGATCCTCCAGCGCGGGTTCGTCGCCGCCGCGCAGAACCCCTCGCGCGGGCTGCTGGTCGTCGGCCTCTTCGTGTTCGCGCTCGCCTTTTACGCCGCGTTCTGGCTGTCGTTCCCCGGCGCCGCCGGACTCCTCACCGCGATCGCGCTGATCGTCGTCGTCGTCGCCGCGGCCGTCTACTGGCTCCTCGACCGCCTCTCCCGCTGAGCGGCCCCCTCGCCCGGATCGCTTTCGCCCGTTTCATTGGGAACGGCTCCCCTCGACGGTCTCACGGCCGCGGCTCGTAGAACCCGCGGAGCGGTCGACCGAACGCGGGGGCGAGCGTCGCCACCGCCTCGCCGACCAACACGTCGCGGTCGGCGAACGCCGGTTCCACCTGCGCGCCGAGCGCCACGTCGCCCGCGGCGTCGCTCTCTAGGTACCCGCGGACGGTGACGAACTCCCGCTCGCGCTCGACGACGTACCGGTCGCCGTCGATGAACGGCCCGTAGGTGTCCGGGTCGACGTCGTCGACGTACGACTCGTAGAAGTTCGCGGCGTGCTTCCGCACCGCGACCGGCGGCCCGTCGTGGCGCGCGACCGCCGGTCGCTCGGTCACCTCCAGTTCCGCGTACAGCGCGGCCCGCGTCGACTCGACGGCTGCGGCGCGCTCGGGCACCTCCCGGTCGCCGCTCCCCCCGTCGGCGTCGCTCCCCCCGCCGCCGTTCCTCGTTCCCGCTGCGTCGGTCATGGCGCGCGCTCGGAGCACGTCGAACCCGTGATCGTTGAGCCCGCCGACGATCCCGTCCAGCGATCGGCGGAGCTGCGGCCACAGCTGGTCGTCGACCACGTCCGGCGCGTCGAACACGACCGCGACCGGCGTCGTTCCCCGTCGGTCGAGATGCGCTCGCACTTCCTCGGGGTCGAGCGGTTCCGGTTCGTCAGGCTCGAAGAGCGCCTCGCTCGGGGCCGCGAGCAGCTCCCGCGCGTAGTGCTGGAAGCGTGCGAGGTTCGTCGCCGACAGGACCGCCGCGACGTTCCGCGTCGGGTCCGTCGGATCGACGACGACGAGGGGGTCCTCGAACGTGCGCTCGGCGTGCCCCTCTGGGTCGAACTCCACCGGGGGGTGCCAGCTCCGCGCCGACTCGACGAGCGGGACGAACCCGCCGAGCTCCAAGACGAGCAACTCCGTGAGGTACCCCGAGAACCCCTCGGTGCGGAGGTCGCTGCCGTACGCGCCGATCCCCTTCAGGAACGCCTTCGCGAGCACCACGTCCGCGGCGAGGTCGTCGTCGAGCCGCGCAGAGAGGTACGCGTCGTGGAACGGGGTGCGGTCGACCGCGGAGACCAGATCCCCCGCCGTCTCCACGTCGTGACAGGGGACGAGGTCCACGTCGAACCCCTCGTAGTTCCCCTTCACGTACGGGTGTTCGGCGTACTCCTCGTGGCCGTCGGGGAGGACCGCGTGCCCGACCGCCAGCCCGTACTCCTCCAGCTCGGCGCGGTCGAGATCTGCGTCGAACCGGACGAACAGGTCGATGTCGCGGTCGCCCGCGACCCACGTGCCCCGCGCCGTCGACCCGACTTGGACCACGTCGGCGCCGACGGGGAGGTCGGCGATCGCCTCGTGGGTCCGGTCGGTCAGTGCCGTGGCCGCCGCTCGCAGTCGCTCCCGCTCTTCCGGCTCGGGAAGGACGCGCTCGCGGACCCGTGACAGCACCGCCTCCAGATCGTCCATACCGAACGGTCTCGCGGTCCGGCCGAAAACGTGTCGGTCGGATCGGCGGCGCGGCGGGCCGACGGAGCGCCGCCGCCGTCCCGCGGTCCGGCCCGTCGGCTTCCGCGCCGTCGGGCGGAAACGAAAGCCATATCAAAAGGACGCGAGTACCCGAAA
This sequence comes from Halorubrum sp. CGM5_25_10-8B, assembly GCF_005435095.1. Classification (NCBI taxonomy): domain Archaea; kingdom Methanobacteriati; phylum Methanobacteriota; class Halobacteria; order Halobacteriales; family Haloferacaceae; genus Halorubrum; species Halorubrum sp. CGM5_25_10-8B. The sequence continues at coordinate 136,898 of NZ_SGTY01000009.1, forward strand.
ACAGGCCGAAGTAGCTCAGTTGGTAGAGCGCCTCGCTGTTAACGAGGCGGTCCCAGGTTCGAGTCCTGGCTTCGGCGCCTCCCTTCGTACGTTTCTCGTCTATGCTCTCACCAGACCGTAGTCCTATTTTGCTCGTTTCCGCTCTGACTGAGTATGCCGAATCGAAGCGAGCAATTTGCTTCACTCGAGGAGCCACAGAAGCGCGGCCAAGCGGCCGAAGCGATCGTAACTGATACTTATCGAAGATGCTGGTGACACACAGATGACTATCCGGTACGAGCGGTCAAACATAACATATCAAAAACATCAATTGGCACGAGGATTACCATCTCAACGAAACATTAGCTTCGCTTGGTTCCAACCCGATAGGATAAAGAGGAACCGAGAGACAAATCGATCCGTGGCGGGCCTTTAGCTTAGTCCGGTTAAAGCGACTCGCTCATAACGAGTTGATCGCCGGTTCGAATCCGGCAAGGCCCATTCCGGTTTTTCACCGATTCCCCGCTGTATCTGGCCGTCTACTCCTGCTGGAGCGTCACGTCGGTCGCGGTCTCGTTCGCGGGGTCGTCGCTCACCGGACCCGACGTGTCCCGGATACCGGCGGTATCCGCGATCGCCGGCGAGATCCGTCACGGAGCGGTTAACGCGGGAGGGGCGCACGGTGCCCGAGCCGACGCGACGACGACTACTCCAGTAGCCCGACCAGTTCGTTCACGTCTTCGACCACGGCGTCCGCGCCGTTACCGGCGAACTTCTCGCGCCCCGCCTCGCCGGTGAGCCCGCCGGTGAGGACGCCAACCCCGTAGTAGACGCGCGTCTCGTCAGACTCGTCGGCGTTGCGTGCGGTCCGCACGTCGTCGAGGGTGTCGCCCGCGAACGCGACCCGCCCGGCGCCGAACCGCTCGGCGAGCTCGACGAGCGCCCGCGGGTGCGGCTTCCCCTCTTCCCAGTCGTCCATCGTGAACCGCCGGTCCTCGGGCACGTCGAGGCCGACGCGGTCCAAGGCGATGTCGGCCTCGGCCGCCGGCCGCCCGGTGAGGACGCCCACGTCGAACCGCCCGGTGAGGTCGGCGATCGTCTCGGGGTCGACGAGCGTCGGCTCGTCGTGGATGTACCCGTCGGCCTCGAACGGCGGCTCGCCCCCCTCTAACTCGCGGTACAGCTCGCTGCCGAGGTACAGCGCCTGAAACGTCTCGCGGAGCGCGTCCCGGTCCCACTGGTCGCGGACGCGGGCCTGTGCGACTCGCGGGAGGTCGCCGACGACCTCCTTGGCGGCGTCGAGCCCGCCCCCGAGCTCGCGGACGCGCTCGGTGAACTCGTCGACGTCCATCCGGAGCCCCTCGCGGCGGGCCAACACGAACAACGCCGCCGCGTCGGTCAGCTCCCAGTCGTTGTTGAACCCGCCGGCGTCCTTGAACGCCTGGACCGCGTCCGGGTCGATCGGCTTGCCGCAGACCCGGTCGACCGATTCGAGGATCGCCCGACGGTAGGAGTCCGCCACGTCGACCAACACCCCGTCGATGTCGAGGACGACTGCGTCGACCTGCATACGGGTACCCCCGACTGGCGCCCGAATGAACGTTCGGGTTCGCGGTCGGCGTCGCCGGTTCGAGCCGTGCGGCGTCCCGGCCGCCGGTCCGTTCCGTCACCGCGCGACGAACACGACAGTTCCCGACTCCGTCGACTTCCGAGAGACGTCCACGACCGGCTCCTCGAACCCGAGCGTGGTGAACAGGCAGGCGGCGCCGAGTCGCTCCGCGAGCGCGACGGTCGCCCGCTGTAGCTCCGCCGGGAGGTTCCGAGCGTACACGGCGTCGACGCCGCCGGGCGCGTCCGGAGCCTCGCCGGCGATCTCGTCGCTCGCGCCGATCCCGAGCGCGCTCTGCGCCGCCCGCTCGTCGTCGGCCGCGAGCGCCGTCACGTCCGCGGCGACGACGCGGAGCGTTCCCCCGCTCGGCGCCTGCCTCCCCGCCGCCGCGTCCTGCGCCGCCTCGCTCACTTCGATGTCGATCGCGACGACCTCGTGGCCCCGATCGGCGAGCGCACGGGCGACGCCCGGCCGGCGGCCGACTCCGACCTCGATCAATCGTTCGTACCGCCCGAGTGCGGCGACGAGCGCCCGCTCCGACGGGGGTGGTCGTACCACGGCGCGGCCTTTATGACCGCGGCGTTCAAAAGCGGTTCCATGCTCGTGGACATCGTCCCGGTCGGGGAGGTCACCCCCCGAGTGAAACGGGAGGCCTCCGGTGCGCTGCGTTCCGTATACGACTGCGACGTGACGGTCCACGACGATCAGCCGATCCCCGACTCCGCCTTCGAGGCAGATAGGGACCAGTACCGCGCCGAGGACCTCATCGAGACGGTCACTCGGGTCGGCGGCGGCGAGAAGAACATCGGCATCACGCCCGAGGACCTCTACTACCGCCGCCGGAACTACGTGTTCGGCCTCGCGTACCTCAACGGCAGCGGCTCCGTCATCTCCACGCACCGCCTCCGCACCTCCTCCGACGGCGGCGTCTCCACCAAGCCCGCGGTCGACGTGTTTGGCGACCGCGTCCGCAAGGAGGTCGTCCACGAGATCGGTCACACTCTCGGCCTGGAGCACTGCGACAACAGCAAGTGCGTGATGTCGTTTTCCCCGACCGTCCGCGAGGTCGACGTGAAAGAGGAGAACCTCTGTGGCACCTGTTCGCGGATCGTCCGCTGACGCGGCGCGACCGGCGTACCTTCCCCACGATCTGTCGCCCGATACCTCTCCGGTCGCCAATCCCTCTCCGATCGCCGGTAGACGTAAAGTCCGGCCCGCACAAGGGACGGGTATGGCCGCAAAGCCGGAATACCGCGACCGGCCGGATGTCGAGGTCGCGCTGCTCGACGCGCTCGTCGACCGCGGCGACGAGGGAATGACCGTCCTCGAACTGCGCGCGGCCGTCGACGCAGACATCGACGCCGTCGAGGAGGCCCTCTCGACGCTGAAGGAGGACTCGCTGATCACCGTCGAGTCCGAGGAGCACGTTCGGGTGTACGCCCACGAGAAGGTCGTTCCGGACCCGGAGGCGCCCGACGACGACCCCTCCGAGAGCCTCGTCGACGCGATCCGGGACCGACTCGGACTGTAGCCGTCGGAGACGGCGGCCTTTTGCCCCTCGATCGCCACCGTTCGACCATGACGCTCGTCTCCGGTACCCACGACGCGCACGGCGCCGCGTACCGCGACCGCGGCGGTCGCGAGGTCGTCGACCACTACGGGAAGCCCGTCCGCGTCGGCAAGGCGGTCCGAAACGTCGCGGGCGTGATCGAGATGGGGTACGGCGTCCTCGCCGTCAGGGGGAGCGACCGCGTCGAGTTCGTGGACAACGCCGTCTCGAACCGCGTCCCCGCCGAGGACGGCGAGGGAACGTACGCCCTCCTGCTCGATCCTCAAGGCGGGATCGAGACGGACATGTACGTGTACAACGCCGACGAGCGGCTGCTCGTCTTCCTCCCCCCGGAACGGGTCGAGTCGGTCGCCGCCGACTGGGCGGAGAACGTGTTCATTCAGGACGTCGCGATCGACGACGTGTCCGACGAGTTCGGCGTGTTCGGGGTTCACGGCCCGAAGTCGACCGAGAAGGTCGCCTCCGTCCTCGGCGGACCGGGCGCGCCGGAGGGGCCCCTCTCGTTCGTCCGCGGGTCGATGGTCGACGCCGGCGTCACCGTGATCGCGACGGACGCGCCGCTCGGCGAGGAGGGGTACGAGATCGTCTGCGCCGCCGCCGACGCGGGCGACGTGTTCGACACCCTGATCAACCGCGGGCTCAACGCCGCGCCGTTCGGGTACCGAACGTGGGACGCGCTCGCGACCGAGGCCGGAACGCCCCTCTTCGAGTACGAACTGGCGGGCACGGTCCCGAACGTCCTCGGCCTCCGGAACGCGCTCGACTTCGAGAAGGGGTGTTACGTCGGGCAGGAGGTCGTCTCGCGCGTGGAGAATCAGGGGCGGCCGAGCCGACGGCTCGTCGGCCTCGAACTCGACGGCGTCGCCGAGGCGGTCGACGGCGTCGACCCGAACGCGGACCCGCAGGGGATCGACGCCGCGCTCCCCGCGTCCGGTGCGGCCGTCTTCGACGGTGACGAGGCGATCGGCGAGGTGACGCGGGCGGCCGTCGGCCCCGCGACGGACGTGCCAGTCGCGCTGGCGCTCGTCGGGTTCGACGCCGCCCTCGGCGAGGTCGCCGTCCGCGTCGACGGCGAGGAGAGTCCGGCCACCGCCGTCGACCTCCCGTTCGTCGACGGGAGCGCGCGGTCCGCGCGGCTGCCGACGTACCCCGAGGGACGCGCCTGAGGGTGAAGCGGAGCGGCGCCGCCCGTCACGCGACGAAGTCGACCGCCGAGTAGAGGCCGAACCCGAGCACGAACGCGCCGACGAGCGACCCGATCCACGCGAGGACCGTGTACCCCATCTTCTTCCGGCTCACGCCGGCGTCGCCCGCGGCGTAGCCCGCGCCGACGATCGCCGAGACGATGATCTCGTTGAACGACACGGGGATCCCGAACGCGACGGCGGTCTGCGCGATCGCGAACGACGGGATGAGCGCCGATATCGACCGTCGCGGCCCCATCGAGGCGTAGTCCTGCGCGAGCGCCTTGATCATCCGCGGCGCGCCGGTCCACGACCCGGCCAACAGCCCGACGCCGCCGCCGACGAGTAGCGCCCACAGCGGGACGCCGACCTCGCTGAAGATCGGGACGAGCGGGCCGATCGCGAGGCCGACCTGCGACCCGCCGGCCGAGAACGCGACGAGCCCGCCCATCGCGAGCAGGAACCGCCGCTGTGCCCCCTCGCGGTCGCGGCCGAGGTCCGCGTACACGGCGACCGAAACGAGCGCGGCGATCGCGACGCTCACCGCGGCGGGACCCGCGCCGCTGCCGCCCAGCCCCGCCCCGAGGACGCTCGCCACCGACGCCTGCTGGCCGGCGGGACCGAGCAGCGCGAACCCGACGTTCGCGAGGATCGCGCCGACGACGCCGGCGAGCGCGGCCGTGAGCGGTCGCTCGGGCAGCGACTCGCCGATGAGCATGCGCGCGACGCCGTAGGCGACGCCGCCGCCGACGAACGGCGTGAGCACCCACAGCGTCGCGATCTCGGCGTACTTCGGCCACGCCGGGTCGCCGCCGAGCGCGAGGCCGACGCCGACGACTGCGCCGGTGACGGTGAACGCCGTCGCGATCGGGTAGCCGGCGAACACGCCGACCGCGACCAGCGCGGCGGCCGTGACGAGCGCGACGATGGCCGCCACGGCGGTGAGCGTCACCCCGCCGATCAGTTCGGTGCCGACCGCCTCGGTCACGTTCGCGCCCTGGAGGATCGCGCCGAGGAGCCCGAGGACGCCGACGACGAGCCCGGCCCGCATCACGGAGATTGCGTTCGCCCCGACCGCGGGCGCGAACGGGGTCGAGCCCGACGACCCCGCGCCGATCGACCACGCCATGAAGAGGCTGGCGGCGGCGGCGACGAGGAGGGTCGCGGCGGTGGCGACGACCATCAGCGTCGCCCGTCGTTGTACCCCTCGTTCAGCCCCGCCACCGTGCGCCGGACGAGGAGGAACCCGAAGAAGAACAGCCCGAGAAGACCCACCAACAGGAGTACGAACAGCGGTTGGACCGGGAGCATACGCCTGAATCCGTCGGCACGCGGTTATAAGTTTCGAGCTGAACGGTCGCGTGACCCGGACGATTCCGACGCGTTCGGGCGATCGGATCCCGGTAACTAAAACGCGTTTTTGTCCCTCAGCCACGTATATGTCGATACCCCGACTACGTGTAATCGCGACCCCCCGCTTCGGCCCTCACGCTCGAACCCGCCGGCCGACCGCCGGCTGGTCGGACTCGCACCCGCTCCCTACCCAGTCCGGTATCCCCCTCCCCGGCCGACCAGCGACCGACAGCCGGCGCCCACATCCGCGTCGATCCGGGTCCTCCACCGCTGACACGACCGTCGGCCGGCCCGGCCGTCGGCGGGGCGTCGCGATCGGTCTCTGCCGACGCGACGGCGAGCCCGATCCGCTTCTCGTGATCCGCTCCCTTACTCGCGGCTCTCGGCCCCGATCCGGAACGTCTCGAACTCCTCCCCGTCCGGCGTCACCAGTCGCCCGTCCAGACCGTCTCCGGCCCCGTCGTCCACCGGACGCAATTCCGCGTGCGCCGGCCGGTTCCCGCGCGGTTGGGCGTGGCTGCCCGGATTCAGTATCGGGAGCCCGCCTGAGTCGTCGAACCGCGGCCGGTGGCTGTGGCCGCAGATCACGGCGTCGGCGTCGCGGCCGCGACCGAGCATGACGAGCCCCGTGTCGCCGCTGCGGTGTCGGTGCGTGACCGCGAACCTGACCCCCGCGTATTCGACGGTCCGAACCTCCGGGACGCGGTCGCGGATCGCGGCGTCGTCGTTGTTGCCGTAGACCGCCCGGAGGGCGGCGGTGGTCGACTGAAAAGCGTCTAAGACCGGCTCGCGGTAGAAGTCGCCCGCGTGGATCACCAGATCCGCCTCGCGGACCGCCTCCGCGGTCCGCCCCTGAAGCCTCGACTCCTCGCGTGCGTGCGTGTCGGAGACGACGACGAGCATACCGGGAGTCCGCGCCGGCGTGAGTTAAAAAGCGCGCTCGCCACGGCGGTGCGTGCCTCCGAGTGGCAGCCGAAGGCGGCCGCGAGGAGCACGCGCGAGGGAGCCGGTCGCCCGGAGCAGCGCGGAGGGCGACCGACGAGGCTGGGGAGGCGTGAGGCGCGGTTGCCGTGCGGGGCGGGGCTTCGGGGGTGTCCGTCGTCGCCCCGGACTCAACGACATGTAACCGAGCGGCTGGGCTTTGGAAGTGTTCGCCGTCGCTGGGTCGTCAGTACCGGATAAACAAGCGCCCGGAGACTCGAAACCGGTCTATCGCTACTCGTCCAGCGAGAGCGCCGCGAGCAGCGACTCCAACTGGACCTGTTCGTTGGCGCCCTCGGCGATCCGGTAGTCGGCCTCGCCGATGCGCTCCATGAGCCGCACCGCCTCGCGTTCGTTCAGGTCGAACTCCCAGACTGAGCGGTGGAGCTGGTCGATCACGTCGCCGCCGGCCATCCCCGTCTCCGTGAGCAGCGTGTCGAGCGTCGAGCGCGCGCGAGCGAAGTCGCCCTCCAGCGCGTCGGTCACCATCGACTCGATCTCCTCCGGGCGGGCGGTCGCCGTGATCGCGTACACCGCCTCCTCGTCGACCACGTCGCCCGTCGTCGCCGCCGCCTGAAGCGAGTTGATCGCGCGGCGCATGTCGCCGTCGGCCGCGTACACCAAGGCGTCGACTCCGGCGTCGGTCACCTCGATCGACTCCGCGGACGCGATCTCGCGGACCATCCCGCCGACCGCCTCGTCCGACAGCGGCGAGAACCGGAAGACGGCGCAGCGCGACTGGATCGGGTCGATGATCTTCGACGAGTAGTTACACGAGAGGATGAACCGGGTGTTGTCGGAGAACTGCTCCATCGTGCGGCGGAGCGCCGCCTGTGCATCATCTGTAAGGCTGTCGGACTCGTCGAGGAACACGATCCGGAAGTCGCCGCCGAACGACGAGCGCGCGAACCCCTTGATCCGGTCGCGGACGACATCGATGCCGCGTTGGTCGGAGGCGTTCAGTTCGAGGAAGTTGCCGCGCCAGTTGTCCTCGCCGTAGATCTCGCGGGCGATGGCGGTGGCCGCGGTCGTCTTCCCGACGCCCGCGGGCCCCGAGAAGAGCAGGTGCGGCACGTCGTCCTGCGCGATGTAGCTCTGGAGCCGCTCGACGATCTCCGATTGCCCGTGGATGTCGTCGAGCGTCTGCGGCCGGTACTTCTCGATCCAGATCTCCCGGCCCGTCGCGGTCGCAGCCGGCTGCTCGTCGGCCTCGCTCATTGCCCGATCCGAGGGTCGGCGGGGTGATAAACGAACCGAGACCGGGCTCTCACTCCGCCCGCAGCAGCCGCTGGAGCTCGTACGCGAACACCCAGACTCCCATCAGCACGCCGACGGGGACGACCACCGCCGCGATCTCTCGCGACACCGGCAGTTCCGCGACGTCGATGAGCAGGTGCGTCGTCGTCGCCGCGATCTGCGCGAACAGCTCGTACTCCTCGCGGATCGCGTCCGTCAGCATCGACCCGACGACGAGGGTCACCATCGCGGCGACGCCGTGGACCGTCCCCCGGATATGTGGCATAGTCGTCATATCCGCGAGGACCGTCATCAGTGTTTCTCTCGTCGCTACATCCGCCGTCGGACCGCCTCGCGGAACGCGCTCGCCGCGTCGCCGCCGTCCTCCGCCTCTCGCAGGCGCCCCGTCGCGTCGGCGTCTACATCCGGCGCGAGGACGGCCGCCGCGGCGCCAGTCGCGACGGTCTCGGCGCGCCAGTCGACGTATCGCTCCCCGAGCCACGCCGGGAGGTCGGCGCGTAACACGGCGTTCCGCCAGGCGAACTCCCGAGCGCCCTTCAGGCCGAGCAGGGCCAACCGGTCGTCGAGGGGATCGAGCAGCCGGTCGACCCCGGCGATCCCGACCGCAGCGTACGCCTCGACGAGGACGTCCTGTACGGTCTGGACGAGCCGGGCGAGGATCGCGTTTATGCGGTCGTGGTCCTCGCGCTTGACATCGCGGTCCGGGTCGATTTCGACCTCACCGAGCGTGTACGTGAGGTCGTAGGTGATGTGCGCGTTGATCGCGAGCAGGGCGTCCTGCGCGACGAGCGACTCGCCGCGGACCGCTGCGGTGAAGGCGATCAGCCACGGTCGCGGGAGCGACTCGAACGCGCGGCGCTCGAACGCCGCCAGCGCCCGGCGGTAGCGCTCCGCGAAGGCGACGAGGTACGACGCGGCCCACTCCGGGTCGACGAACGCGCCGTCGTCGATCGCGGTCCGGACGGTCGCCGTCATCCGGCTGTACACCGTGAGAAACACCGCGCGCCGGTCGCCGCGCTCGCGGAGGTACGACTCGGTCCGCGCCAGCCGCTCGTCGACATCGGCGACGGACGCGAACGGGCCCGAGACGATCTCGAGGAGGCCCAGATCCGGCTCCTCATCGGCTAGGGCCGCGGCCGCGCCGTCCGCCTCGATGTCGACTGTCCGTCGGACTCCGGCGAGTAGCGCCTCCGCTTCGTCGACGGTCGGAACGCTGGTGCGGATCGGGATCATCGTGACGAGACGGCGAACGCCGTCAGAACGTTCGGTACTCCGCCGCGATACAAGAGCGTTGCCGCCGGCTCCGGGGTCCGCCTACGCGAACTCGTCGATGAGTTCGGGCACCACGTCGAAGAGGTCGCCGACGATCCCGTAGTCGGCGATGTCGAATATCGGCGCGTTCGGGTCGGTGTTGATCGCGACGATCGTGTCCGACCCCTTCATGCCGGCGACGTGCTGGACCGCGCCGGAGATGCCGACCGCGATGTACACGTCCGGCGTGACGACCTTCCCGCTCTGTCCGACCTGCCGGTTCTTCGGCAGCCAACCGTTGTCGACGATCGGTCGAGAGGCGGACAGCGTCGCGCCGAGCGCGTCCGCAAGGTCCTCGATGAGCTCGATGTTCTCCTCCTCCTCGATGCCGCGGCCGACCGAGACGAGCACGTCGGCGTCCGCGATGTCGACGTCGCCGCCGCCGACCTCCTCGAAGCCGGTGACGCGGGCTCCCGACTCGGGGAGGTCGATGTCGGCCGTCTCGACCGTCGCGTCTCCGACGCCCTCCGCGGGCGGCCACTCACCGCCCCGGACCGTGAGGACGAACCGGTCGCCCTCGACGTCGACCGTCGTCTCGACCTTCGAGCCGTACATCTCGCGGGTGACGGTGAGCCCGTCGTCGTACTCGATCCCGACCGCGTCGGTCACCAGCGGGACGCCGAGGCTCTCGGCGAGGGCGGGCGCGTAGTCGAGCCCGTTGACGGAGTTCGGCAGCACCACCGCCCCGGCGTCGACGCGGTCGGCCAGCGTCGAGGCCGCCGCTCGGTAGGCGTTGTGGTCGAACTCCTCGCCGTCGGCGACGGCGTGGATCGCGTCGACCCCCTCGCGGTTCAGCTCCTCCGCGAAGGCGTCGACGTCGCCCGCGACGACCGCCACGTGGAGGTCGACTCCCCGCGCGTCGGCGAGCTCTCGGCCGGCGGTGATCGCCTCGTACGAGACGTCGCGGAGCTCTCCCCGGCGGTGTTCGGCGGCGACGAGCACGCTCATTACGCGCTCACCCCCTTGTCACGGAGGACCTCGGCAAGGCGACCCGCGGACTCCCCGGCGTCCCCCTCGATGATCTCCGCGTCCGACTCGCTCTCCGGCTCGTACATCGAGGTGAGCGTCAGCGCGCTCTCGACGTCCTCGGCCGTCAGCCCGAGGTCGGACAGCGCCTTCACCGCTATCTCCTTCCGCTGTGCCTGCCGGATCCCGCGGAGGCTCGCGTACCGCGGCTCGTTGAGCCCGGTCTGGACGGTCAACACCGCCGGGAGGTCGACGTCGGTCAGCTCCTCGACCCCGCCCTCCAGCTCGCGGTGGACGTGGGCCACCCCCGCGTCCGCGTCGACATCGAGGTCGTTGACGACCGCGGCGTGCTCGAAGCCGATCCGCTCCGCGAGCGCGACGCCGGTCGCGCCGAACCCGGTGTCGGCCGCCTGGACCCCCCCGAGGATCAGGTCCGGCTCCTCCTCCGCGACGACCGCCTCGAACAGCTCGACCTTCGAGGCGACGTCGGCGAACCCGCCGTCCAGCGCGTCGTCCCAGACGCGGACCGCGCGGTCGGCGCCCTTCGCGAGCGCCATCCGGATCGTCTCCTCCGAGCGCTCCGGCCCGACGGTGACGGTCACGACCTCGTCCGCGATCCCGGCCTCGGCCAGCTGGACCGCCGCCTCGACGGCGTAGTCGTCCCACTCGTTGAGATCGTACTCGAGATCGGACTCGGCGATGTCGGTCCCCTCGATCGCGAAGTCGTCGTCCGCCTCCGCGACCTCCTTGACGGTCACCAGAACCTTCATGATCGTTACTCGGTCGCTCGCCCTGTAATGGTTTTCGGAACTGGCGAGGACGGACCGGCGGTTTCCGCTTCCGCGGGTCAGCGCTCGGCGCTCGAACGGGCGCTGTCGCCGCCGTCGCTGTCTCCTCGCTGTCGCCGCCGCTTCCGCCTACTCCTCGCCGTCGCCGCCCGTCTCGTCCTCGCCGTCGGGCAGCGAAATGAGGTTCTCGCGGCCGAGTCGGAGCTTCTCGACGCGCCCCTCGTCGGCCATCGCCGAGAGCAGCTGCGAGACCTTCGCGTCCGACCACCCGGTCTCGGCGACGATGTCTGCCTGCCGCATCCGGCCGCCGTTCTCGTCGAGGAGCCGCTCGACGCGTTCCTCGTCCGAGAGCAGCGAGAGGTCCGGCCCGTCGTCGCCGTCCTCCCCCTTTCCGACGGAATCGCCGGGGTCGTCCCCCGAACCGTCGTCTTCCGGACCGCCGTCGCCGGCACCGATCGGCTTCCGGTCGGCGCCGCCGGGGTCCGCGGTCTCGGAGGTCGCGGCTGACTCGTCCGAGACGTCCTCCTCTGCGGTGATCCGGCGGTACCCGACGACGCTGCCGGCGATGAGCGTGGCCCCGAGCAGTATCGCGGCCGCCAGCATTCCCCACGGAGCGCCCGCCCCGGCGGGCTCGTACACGATCCGTACCGGGTCGCCGCTCTCGAACGTCTGGGGGCCCTCGATTATCACGTCGCCGTCGGAGAGCTGCGTCACGGCGGTGCTCGGCGTTCCGGTGACGGCGTACCCCTCCGGCGTCGCCACCTCCAGGGTCTGGCTCGCCTCGAGGCTACGCAGCCACGTCTCGTTGCCCGGCGTCGTCAGCGCGTCCCCGAGGATCAGGCTCTCGCCGTCCTGTGCGAGGAACTCGGTCCAGGTGAACCGCAGGCGGAACTCACCGACGGCGACGGCGTCTTCGGTGGCGACGTCGAACTCGCTCGGGTCCTCGTACACCTCGACCTCCCGCTCGACGCCCTCGATAGACATCGACCGGTCGACGGTGCGGCTCGCCTCCCGACGGAATCCCTCGAACAGCGCGGCGTTCGGCCCGATCTCGCCGCCGCGGAAGCGCTCGCCGGCCGTGCGGAACACGTCGGTCTCGTTCTCGTCGGCCAGCGAGTACCGCACCGCGACGGTCCAGTCGGCGCTCCGGTCCGGGTTCAACGCGAGTCGGATACGGGTCGTCGACGGCGAGGTGATCGCGTCGTCGGTCTGTTGGCGAACCGCTGATTCCCCGCCGAGAGACCCCCGAACGTCGGTCGAGCCGTCGAGCGGCCCGGCGTGGTTCGGGGCGACCTCCGCGTCGAGGGGAGAGGGGGCCGTCGTCGCGCCGGTGACCGCGCCGCCGACGCTCGCGAGCAACGCGAGCGCGACGATCGCGACCAAGAACGCGCGCAAGGCGGGGTTCCGCATACGTCTCCGGCCACTCGCGCGCCGGGCAAAACGCTTTCCATACGCTGTTTTTCGACGGGAAACGCGGTCGAACTCCCACTCACGTCCGCGGCCGGACGCGCCGTCGACCGCGACACCGACCCGCACGGCGCCGGTGACCGACCGCAGTGGGTGGATTTTTTGTATCGCGGGGCGAACCAGCAGACGATGAGAGCCCTCCCGATCGCCGCGGTCGCGGTCCTGCTGCTCGTGGCGCCGGTCGCCGGCGTCGCCGGCCCCGGCGTCGCCGCCTCCGACGGCGCTTCGCCCGCCTCAGAGCCGGCGCGGCCCGCCGCCTCCGTCCTGCCTTCCGGCCCGGCGCAGTCCGTTGATCCCGTCTCGCCCTCCACGTCCCCGTCACGGTCCGTCGATCTCGCCTCCTCGGTGGATTCCCCGTCGACCCCCAGCCAACTCGCGCCGCAGATCGAAACGGCGAACCTCACGCTCCGGACGCTCTCGACGCCGTCGGGCGCGGCGACGCGCGTCAGCACGTCCACCCGGGGCCCCGACCTCGGATCGTCGCTCGGGTTCGCGACCGCCGACGCCGACGCCGCCTTCGAGACGGCGGCCGTCGTCGACCGGATCGAGCGCACCGAGACGAACGTCGAGCGCCAACAGCAGATCCTCGCGGAGATCAACCGCGTCGAGCGCGCCGAGGTGGCGCTGTACAGCCGCCAGTCGGAGGCCTTCAGCTCGCACGCCGACGGCGAGATCACCGACCGCGAACTGCTCGACGAACTCGTCCGTGTGGCGGCGACCGCTAAGGAGTACGACGAGCGGCTCGACGCGATCGACGCGCTCGCCGACGCGACGGAGGACTTCAGCTCTCCCGGTCGGCTCGACGAGCTTCAGGTGGCGCTACAGGTGTACGAGGGGCCGGTCCGCGACCGCGCCCTCGCCATCGCCCGCGGGCAGTCCGCCCCGAGCGACATCTACGTCGCGTCGAGCCAGGGCGCCGTCGTGCTCGCGACCGTCGTCGAGGACGAGTACGTCCGCGAGGTCTTCCGCACGGGCCGCTGGGACCGCGGCGGCAGCGACATCTCGAACGACGCGGCCATCGAGATGACCGAGGCGGCCTACCCTGAGACGGCCGCGCTCCGCCAGCCCGACGCGTTCGGCGCGGGCTCGGTCCAGCGTATCACGATCCCGCACGAGTTCGGCACCCTCCAGACGTTCGTCAGCGGCGGGACGGAACAGGTGTTCGTCGAACACCAGCGGGTCGGCCTGACGGCGTTCCCCGACAGCGAACCGGTCACCGCCTCCGGCGACGGGTTCAACGTCACCGTCGAGCGGACCTACCCCGGCGGCCCGGTGACCGTCACCGTCCTCGACGACGAGACGGGCGAACCGGTTCCCGATGTCACCGTCACGAAGTCCGTCGGCGGGGGAGACAGTCGGGCGATCGGCACCACCGACGGGGCCGGCGTCGTTCGGACGCTCTCGCCCGCCGAGCCGTACCGGATCACGGTCGTCGACGAGCCGTACGTCGTCGTTCTCGACGACATCGAACCCCTGACGACCCCGAGGCCGGTCGGCGACGAGTGACCGGTCGGCCGGGTCGTCTCCGCCGGTCCGGACCGCCCGTTCCGGCCCGCGTTTCCGCCCCCGCTCGCCGCCGCCCGGGCCGACCCTTTTGTACGGAACCGCCGCAGGACCGCCGTGCCACCAGCCGCTCGTCGCCGCCGGGGAATGGCGCCCGTCGCGGGCGTGCTGCTCATCGCGATCACGGTCGTGCTGGCCGGCGGCGTCGCGGCCGCCGCGCTCGACGGTCCCAGCGCGACGGTGCCGCCGTCGGCGGTGCTGTCGCTGTCGGCGACCGACGATCGGATCGCGATCGATCACCGCGGCGGCGACCCGATCGACGTCTCGGCCGTGACGATCCGCGTCAGCATCGACGGCGAACCGCTCGACGAACAGCCGCCGCTCCCGTTCTTTTCGGCCGTCGGGTTTCACCCCGGGCCGACCGGTCCGTTCAACGCCGCCGGCGACGACACGCTGCGCGTCGGGGAGACGGCGACGTTCCGCGTCGCGGACACCAACGATCCGACGCTCGAACCCGGCCGGACGGTCACCGTCGACATCACGGCCGACGGGCAGCCGGTCGCGTCGCTGGAGGCGTCCGTCGAAGCGGGCTGAAGCGAGCGCGACGCGGGAACCGCGCTCTCACTCGGCGTCGGGCGCCGAGGGTTCCGCGTTGGCGGCGGTCGAACCCGACCCGTCGTCCGTTCCGTCGCCGCCGGGAACGCGAGCGACGGTCGTGATCGCTCGCGGACTCTGTGGCGTCGCCTGCTGGATGTGGTGTTCGTACTCCTCGTAGCCGGCGGCCTCGAACATCCGGTCGGCCTCGTCGGCGTCGTAGAACAGCATGATCGCGTCGGCCACTCGCTGGAGGATCGGGTTGTTCGGGTAGTCCGGACCGACGACGAGCACCTGTCCGCCGGGCTTCGCGACGCGGCGGAGCTCGCGGAGCCCCTCGACGGGATTCGGCCAGTACTCGATCGAGCCGGACGACCAGACCACGTCGAACGCGTCGTCGCGGAACGGGAGCCGCTCGGCGTCGCCGCGATAGAAGTCGACGCGGTCGTGTTTCCCGAACTTCTCGAACGCCTTCTCCATCTGGTGGACGCTCTGGTCGAGGCCGTGGACGTCGTCGGCGTGCTCTAACAGTCCCTCGGTGCCGAACCCGGTGCCGCAGCCGACGTCGAGCACCGTCGGGTCGTCGCCGAACTCCAGCCACGAGAGCGCCTCGGCGCGCATCTCCTCGTTCCAGTTGAAGCGGTTGATCTGGTCGTACACCTTCGAGAGGTACTTGTAGAAGAGCCGGGCGTTCGACTTGTCCTCGAGGATCCCCATTTACCGGTTCATTGGGCCGCCCGCCCCATAACGACACGGATCCGCGGTCGGCCGACGCCGGTTTCGGCGCCCGCTTCCGACCGTCTTTTCCGCCCGCCACCCGTTCTCTCGGGCATGAACCCGACGACGAGCGGCCGGTTCCGCGTCCACGACCGGCGCCAGCGGCCGGACATCGACGACGACGCGGCTCGGAGCGGCGTCGACGACGCCGAGGAGTTCGTCCTCGTCGAACTCGCCGACGAGCCGGTCGATCCGACGGACCCCGACGCCGCGGACCGGTACGACCCGCTGTACGCCACGGCCGAGGGATACGACGGCGACCTCGCGGACGCCGTCGACGCGCTCCGTCCCGGCTTCGTCGTCGACGCGACGCTGGCGTGGACCGACGGCTCCGCGCGATTCCGCGAGGTCGAGGTCGTCCGCGAGACCCGGTTCCGCTTCGCCGACGACGTGGAGGGGATGTTCGAGGCGGCCGTCGAGACGTGGCGACAGATCCGCGCGGACGGCGAGCCCGTCGGCTCGATCACGACCCGGTCGAACGACGGCGATCCGAACGGCGCGCTCTACCTCTTCGCCGACGCGCCCGGCAGCGACACCTTCGAGGAGGTCCGAACCGGGCGGCTCCCGATCGAACCGCTCGTCGCGCGGGTGAACGACTCGCGGGACGACGACGACCCGCGGGAGGTGTTCGTGCTGCGCCCCGCGGAGTACGAGTTCGTCGCCGTCTACGTCGTCTTCGACCGCGACGGCGTCCTCGCGCAGACGGTCCGCGACACCTACGACCTCGGGGTCGGCTTGGCTGCGGGGCTCGACGCGAACTACCCCGACGGTGACGGCGGGAGCGACTCGCCGGTTCTCGACGACGCGGGCGACTCGGACGACGACGACTTTGACGCCCTCGACCGCCTGTAGACGGAGCACCTGCGCCGTCGACGGCGCCGAACTACAGCCAGTCCGCGTCGGGGTCGACCCGGCCGGCCGGCGTCTCGCCGTTGAGGACGGCCGCCACGTCCGCCGCGCCGCTCCGGTTGAGGTCGTCCTTCGCCTCCTCGCTGTACCACGCCGCGTGCGGCGTGACGACCGTGTCGTCGCGCCCGACGAGTGGGTCGTCCTCCGGCGGTTCCTCGGCGAGCACGTCGAGGCCGGCGGCCTTGATCTCGTCCGCCTCCAGGGCGTCGAGCAGCGCGTCGGCGTCGACGACCGGACCGCGACTCACGTTGACGACGACCGAGTCCTCGTCGAGGCGCGCCAGCGCGTCAGCGTCGACGATTCCCCGGGTCGCGTCCGTCAGGGGGGCGTAGACGCCGACGTGGTCGGCCCGGCCGAACAGCGCCTCGAAATCGACCTCCTCGACGCCGTACTCGGCCATCTCGTCGGCGCCGACGAACGGGTCGTACGCGACGAGGTCCGCGTCGAACCCGGAGAGCTGCTCGGCGGCGCGCTGCGCGATCGGCCCGAACGAGAGCAGCCCGATTGTCGACGCGCTCACGCGCCGGATCGGCGCGCCGGCCTCCCAGCTCCACCCGCCGCCCGCGACGGCGTCGTCGTACGGCTTCAGCGACCGTAGGCACGCGAGGAGCAGCGTCACCGAGTGCGTCGCGACCTCGTCGGTACAGTAGTCCGGGACGCGGGTGACGGTGACGCCGCGCTCCGCGGCCGCCTCCACGTCGATGTTGTCGACGCCGACCGCCGACCGGACCACGACGTCGAGGTCCGTGGCGTCGAGCGCCGCCTCCGTGACGGGCGTGTTGATGTCGGTGACGACAGCGTCGGCCCCCGAGGCCGCGTCGATCAGCCGCTCGGTCGAGCCCAGCTCCGCGACTTCGATCTCGACCGGCTCGTCGACGGCGTCCGCGAGCACCTCGCGGTACGTCTCCGGGTCTATCATCGGGAACGCGGACAGCACCAGTTTGGCCATACGCCTCCTCTCCCGCCGATCCACTTTACGACTGTCACTGACGCTGTCAGGCCTTCATACGTCCGTTTCGATCGTGTAGGATATCCTCTCCCCGTGTCGTCGAGGCTCGGTCAACGGGCCGCCCGTCCGCTTCGAATCGGCCTCGTCGCCCCCCGCTTCCGGGGGCCTCGGTCGCGTTCCGATGACTCTTTGCGGCCGCCGACCGTACGGCTACCCGTGAGCGAGGACAGTTCGAAGCCCCCGATGCTGGTTCTCCTTGAGTCGCTGTCGTTCTACCGCAACGTCCGAGTGGGGGCGGCGGCTGGCGCGCTGCTCGCGGTCCTGCTGTACCTCGTCAGGACCCTCGAACTGCTCGGACCCGTGATCGACACGCGCGAGTACCCGCTTTTCGGACCGGACGTCTGGTTCCTCCTGCTGGCGTTCGTGCTGGCGGCGACCTCGGCGCTGTCGGTCGCGGTCGTCCTCACGATCGCGACCGCCGTCAGCGGCGCACGCGGCGCGGAGCGTCCGGAGTCATAGGGACCGCATCGGGCCGCCGCGAGAAGGGGGGCGATCGGAACCGCACCGACGATCGGAAGATCCCGTCAGTCGGCCGTACAGGAGGCCTCGCTCTCGTCGGCGGTGAACTCCTGAGCCGGCTCCGTGAGCTTGTAGAGGTTCTGCCTGGCGTCCGCGAAGTAGACGTCCTCGTCGACGACGCCGATCCCCTCGAGCCGTTCGAGCGCGTACCGGACGGTGCGGGCCGACAGCATCGACTCTTGGACGATCCCCTTCTGGGTCAACGGTCCGTTGTACTCGAGCACCTTGAAGACGAGTTTGGCGCTCGGCGGGAGGTCGTCGAGGCCCTCCGTTTGAGTTCCTTCCATCGTTACGATTCGAAACCGCACACGCTCATAAATGTTGATGGAGCATTGCCGCTGAACCGCCGTATACCGGAGATATGCGCCGCTTTTCGCGGTACAAACCGGCAATATGGCCCTATTTCTCCCCGCTGGACTGACCAGTCAGTCAGCGATTCGGCTCGCGCGCGCCTCGGCCGGGGCGACGCGCGCCGGACCGACCCGGCGGATGTCCCCGCGGTACTCCCGTCGCGGTCGCGGCCGGCGGCGGGAACGAACGGCTTTTCACGGGCGCTCGCGGATCCGAAGGCATGAGCGACGACTCGGGCCTCTCCGACCACGCGCGCGGCGTGGTCGTCACGACCATCTGCTGTCTCGCCGGGATCGCCGCCGGCGTCGTTTCGGCCGTCTACGTCGGCACCGATCCGGCCTCCGCCGCGAGCACGACCGCGGTGTTCGTGCTCGGGGCGTTCGTCATCGCGCAGTACCCGATATTTAAAGCGGTCGGCGTCGGGGACTTCGGCGTCAAAGACAACCTCTACGTCGCGTTTCTCACGTTCACCCTCTGGTTCATCAGCTACACCGTCCTCCTGACGTCCGGCGTCGAACTGGGGGTCTGAGATGGCGGACGACAGTATCGCGGTCGTGGACCTCGACCGGTGTCAGCCCGACCGCTGTAACTACGAGTGTATGAAGGACTGCCCGCCCAACCGGACGGGCAAGGAGTGTATCACGGAGCGCGGCGAGGACGCCGAAGAAGGCGATCCGGACCAGATTCACATCTCCGAGGAGATCTGTCTCGGCGAGACGTGCGGCATCTGCGTCAACTCCTGCCCGTTCGACGCCATCGAGATCATCAACCTCCCCTCCGAACTCGACGACGACCCGGTCCACCGCTACGGCGACAACGCCTTCTCGCTGTACGGCCTCCCCACGCCGGAGCCGGGCAGCGTCACCGGTATCCTCGG
Organism: Halorubrum sp. CGM5_25_10-8B; assembly: GCF_005435095.1. Classification (NCBI taxonomy): domain Archaea; kingdom Methanobacteriati; phylum Methanobacteriota; class Halobacteria; order Halobacteriales; family Haloferacaceae; genus Halorubrum; species Halorubrum sp. CGM5_25_10-8B. The sequence goes on from NZ_SGTY01000009.1 coordinate 155,902, forward strand.
TCCGAACGGGATCGGGAAGTCCACGGCCGTCCACGCGCTCGCCGGCGAGATGGTCCCGAACCTCGGCGACCACGCCGCCGACGGCGACTGGGAGCGCGTCCTCGACCGCTTCCGCGGCACCGGGATCCAGAGCTACCTCGAATCGCTCCGCGACGGCGACGTGACGGTCGCGCGCAAGCCGCAGTACGTCGACCAGATCCCGAACCAGTTCGACGGGAACACCCGCGAACTCCTGGAGCGGACCGACGAGCGCGGCGCGCTCGACGATCTCGTCGACCGCCTCAACATCCGCCCGGTGATGGACCAGGACATCGACTCCATCTCGGGCGGCGAGCTCCAGCGCGTCGCCATCGCGGCGTGCCTCGCACGTGACGCCGACTTCTACTTCCTCGACGAGATCACGCCGTACCTCGACATCGGCCAGCGGATGATCGTCGCCCGGCTCATCCGCGAGCTCGCCGACGACGACGCGGCCGACCGGTCGATGCTCGTCGTCGAACACGACCTCGCCATCCTCGACCTCCTCGCCGACACCCTCCACGTCGCGTACGGGGAGCCCGGCGCGTACGGGGTCATCACCGACCCGAAGTCGGTGCGGAAGGGGATCAACGAGTACCTGAAGGGGTACCTCGACAACGAGAACATGCGGATCCGCCCGTCGGCGATCACCTTCGAGGAGCACGCGCCGCGGGTCGCCTCCCGGAGCGAGACGCTGATCGAGTACCCGGACCTGCGGAAGTCGTACGGCGACGGCGAGTTCGAGCTCCGCGTCGAGGGCGGCGAGATCAACCGCTCCGAGGTGTTGGGCGTCGTCGGCCCGAACGGGATCGGGAAGTCCACGCTCGCGCAGCTGTTCACGGGTGACTTGGAGCCCGACGAGGGCGAGCTCGACTTCGCGCTCGACATCTCCTACAAGCCGCAGTACATCGACATCGACCAGCACATGCGGGTCGACGCGTTCCTCTCGTCGATCACCGACGAGTTCGGCTCCTCCTACTGGAACACCGAGATCGCCCAGCCCCTCCAGTTGGAGCGCGTGATGGAGCAGAACCTCTCGGATCTCTCTGGCGGGGAACGTCAGCGCGTCGCCATCGCGGCCTGTCTCTCCGACGACGCCGATCTCTACCTGCTCGACGAGCCCTCGGCCCACCTCGACGTGGAGCAGCGCGTCCGGGCGACGACGGCGATCCGCCGGTACGCCGAGAACCACGACGCGACGGTGATGGTGATCGACCACGACATCTACATGATCGACCTGCTGGCCGACCGGCTGATGGTGTTCGACGGCGAGCCGGCCGAGCGCGGCCGCGCGGCGCCGCCGCAGGACATGCGCGACGGCATGAACGAGTTCCTCGCCGACCTCGAGATCACCTTCCGCCGCGACGAGCGCACCGGACGCCCCCGGATCAATAAGCCGGGCTCACAGCTCGACAGCCAGCAGAAGCGCGACGGCGAGTACTACTACTCCGGCTGATCGGAATCGACGTTCGCGGTCGCGCCCCGACGCCCGTCGATTCGCGGTATCGAAGCGATTAAGCCCGGAACACGCAAACGCCGGCACATGAAACACCTCATCATCCGCGGCGACCCCGACATCCGGAAGGACGCGGTGATCGAGCACGACGGCGAGGAGCTGGTCTGTTTCGGCATCAACGTCCAGGGGGGCTGGCACGGCCCGGACGAGCCCCAGCTATGGTGTACCGTCGGCACCGAGGACGAGCGCGACGCCTACGACAAACGCGAGTACGTCCCCCACTGGCTCGACGTCGAGACGGTCGACGCCGGGGACCTCGACGTGATCAAGGCGAAGGGCGACCTCTCCGTCTAACGCGCCGACCGCTTCTCGCCGGCGCTTCTACCCGTCTACCGGCGGGTCCGCCAGCCACGCCTCGATGGCGCCCGCCATCGCCCCGCGGCGGTGGATCGTCCCCGCCTCGGGGTCGACGACCGTGCTCTCGGTGCCGGGCGTCTCGCCGCCGTCGATCACGGCGGCGACCCCGTCGCGGACCCGGTCGTCGAGGTCGCCGAGGTCGGTGACGCTGCCGGTCCCGGAGACGTTGGCGCTCGTCGCCGTGAGGGGACCGGTCTCGGTCATGAGCGCCCGCGCGAGGTCGTGGTCCGGCACGCGGATCCCGACGCGGTCGCGGCCGGCGGTGAGCGCGTCCGGCACGCCGTCGCCGCGCTCGACGACGACGGTCACCGGCCCCGGGAGGAACGCCCGGGCGAACGCCACTGCCCGCTCCGTCGGGCGGGTGTGGCGGAGGGCGTCGTCGACGCTCGCGACGCCGAGCGAGAGCGGATTCGACCGGTCGCGGCCCTTCAGGTCGAAGACGCGCTCGACGGCGTCGGGATCGAGCGCGTCCGCGCCGAGCCCGTACACCGTCTCGGTCGGGTAGACGACGAGGTCGCCGCGGTCGACGGCGGCGGCCGCCGCGCGCAGCTCGTCGGATCGGTCCGGTCCGTCGTCGCTCGTATCGGCGGTCACGTGCGGCTATTCGGTGCCGAGTTGAAAAAGCGTGACGAGTGGACGTTGCCGCCCCCACCGACGCCCGCCGGGAGACGACGCGGCCGCGGAGCGCGAGGGTATCAGTCGACGAGGTTCGCGACCGCGTCGTCGATCGCCTCGGCGTCGGGGAACGCGGGGTGTTCGCCCGCGACCCACGCGTACTCGACGGTTCGGTCGGCGTCGAGGAGGAAGACGGCGGGACGACTCTCCGTGACCCCCGTCATGCCGTCGATGTCGTGCGCGAGGCCGTACTCCTCGATCACGCCCGCGCCCGGGTCAGAGAAGATGCGGACGCCGTCGCCGCGGTCGGCGAGCAGGCGCTTGTGGGCGTACGGCGTCGAGATCGAGACCCCGAGGACGTCGACCTCGTCGCTCCACCCGTGGTCGTCGACCGTGTTGTAGAGGTACGTCCCCTGAAACGCGCCGTCCATCGGGTGGAAGAGGAGGAGCGTCGGCCCGTCGACGACGTCGGCGAGCGAGCGGTCCTCCCAGTACTCACCGTTCACGAGCGGGCGGGTGAAGTCGGGCGCCGCGTCGCCCTCCTCGACGTGGTCGGTCTCCGGGAGAGAGACGACGTCGAAGTCGGGCATCTCAGGCACCTCCCTCGGCGTCGACCGCGCGGCCGCCGTCGGCCGCCGCGTCGCCGTACGTGCCGCGGAGGTACTCGACGATGTTCGCGCTCTCGGACATCGTCACGCCCGTCTCGCGGTCGACGATCGCCGGGACGCTCCGCGCGCCGGAGACGCGCTTGACGACGTTGCGCTCCGAGTGCATCGGCTCGACGTATCGGGAGCGGTACGCCACGTCGAGTTCGTTCAGCGTCCGGACCACGCGCTCGCAGTACGGACACGCTTGGAGCCGGTACAGGGTGATCTGTGGCTCGGTCATGCCTCGCGATTCGCCCGCGAGACGGGTAATCGTGTCGGCAGCGGCACCCTCGGTGTCGGCGGATCCGAGTCGGCGACGATTCGGGGCACCGCGCGCACCGGTGGGCGCGCTCGGGTGCGCGGCACGGCGACCGTTTCCGCGGCGGTCGGGTCGCTTCCGGGTTAGTCGAAGGGAACGCTTTAATCGCGGGCCGACGGATGACAAACGAACATGGGCTTGTCGTCTAGTGCGCCGGTGGTCGATGTCCTCCAGATACCGATGCCGGGTCAAGAGGTCGTGACCGCCCTCGGTGTCGTTGCGATTATGCTTCTCATCGGGCTCTCGGCGTTCTTTTCCTCGTCCGAGATCGCGATGTTCTCGCTGCAGCAACACCGCATCGATAGCCTCGTCGACGAGGGGGTGACGGGGGCGAAGACGATCCGCGACATGAAACAGAACCCCCACCGCCTGCTGGTGACGATCCTCGTCGGGAACAACATCGTCAACGTGGCGATGACCTCCATCGCCACCGCGCTGTTCGGGATCTACCTCTCGCGGGGGCAGTCGGTGCTGGCGACGACCTTCGGGATCACGACGCTCGTGCTGATCTTCGGCGAGAGCGCACCCAAGTCGTACGCCGTCGAGAACACCGAGTCGTGGGCGCTGCGGATCGCCCGCCCGCTGAAGGCCTCCGAGTACGCCCTCTACCCGCTCGTCGTCCTCTTCGACTACATCGTCAAGGGCGTCAACAGCGTCATCGGCGGCTCGGCGGCCATCGAGTCGACGTACGTCACCCGCGACGAGATCCAGGACATCATCGAGACGGGCGAGCGCGAGGGCGTCATCGAGGAGGAGGAGCGGGAGATGCTCGACCGCATCTTCCGGTTCAACAACACCATCGCCAAGGAGGTGATGACGCCGCGGCTCGACGTCACCGCGGTCGCGAAGGAGGACTCCGTCGAGGAGGCGATCGAGACGTGTATCCAGGCCGACCACGAGCGCGTCCCCGTCTACGAGGGGAACCTCGACAACATCATCGGCGTGGTGACGGTGCGCGATCTGGTCCGCGAACTGCGCTACTCCGAGGGCCAGCCCTCCCTCGAGCGCGTCGTCAAGCCCACGCTCCACGTCCCGGAGTCGAAGAACGCGGACGAGCTGCTCGCGGAGATGCAGGAGAACCGCCTCCAGATGGTGACGGTCATCGACGAGTTCGGCACCACGGAGGGGATCATCACCTTAGAGGACATGGTCGAGGAGATCGTCGGCGAGATCCTCGAGGGCGACGAGGAGGCGCCGGTGGAGTTCGTCGACGACAACGTCGCGGTCGTCCAGGGCGAGGTGAACATCGACGAGGTCAACGAGATCCTCGGGATCGATCTCCCGGAGGGCGAGGAGTTCGAGACGCTCGCGGGCTTCGTGTTCAACCGCGCCGGGCGCCTCGTCGAGGAGGGCGAAGAGATCGAGTTCGACGAGATCCGGATCCGTATCGAGCGCGTCGACAACACCCGCATCATGTCCGCGCGCGTGACGGTCCTCGACGGCGACGCGGGGGCGGCGGACTCGAGCGCCCCGGTCGAGGCCACCGACTTGACCGACGAGACCGAGGCGGCGGAGACGGACGGCGAGGGCGGGCCCGCTCGGAACGACGCGGAATAGTCGCGGCCTACGACATCTTCGGAGTTCGATGCGATTGTCTGTGGGTAGCTGACCGCGATTGTCAGTACGAACGCCAGAAGATCCAGCCGTTCAGTTATAAACAGCCATCACCGAAGCGGCGAAGACCGCCGCCAAACCTCCTGCCGCACCACAGCCCCACGCCTCCCCGGCTTTCAAACGGCGTAGGCGCGGGCGGCCGCGACGAGCGCCTTCCGGTAGTCGCTCTCCGAGGGGTCGTGACCGAGGTCCAGGAACCGTGCTTTGAACGCGTCCACGTCGACGGCGTCGGTGTCGCTGCCGGCCGCGCGCGCGAGGTCGTAGATGCGGTGGTCGGGACCAGCGATGTCGTGTCGCTCCACGAGGGCGAGCGCGAACGCGGCGTTGACGGCGGTGATCTCCGGGTCGGCGCCCGCCGTCACCGGCGGTGAACCGGTACGGGACACGTCGGGGCGGTCCGCGACCGCGGCCGCCAGCGTCGATTCGAGGAAGCCGAGGAGCTTGTTCGCGGGCGCCACCGAGAGCGTGATGTCGTCGGCGTAGATGTCTTTCATGTGGTTCGCGATCTGGTAGCAGTGCGCGAGCTTGCGGCGCTCGACCTTCTCACCGGAGAGACCGAGGTACAACGCCTCCTCCGTGGACTGAAGGTGCGAGGGGTGTCCCTCCTCGTACCGGGCCATGTGCGCGAGCTCGTGGATCGCCAGTTCGCGCGCCATCGCGCTCGTGGCGGCCCGCCGGGAGACGTTCAGGACGTGGTGGTCGTCGTAGTGGCCGGCCCACGTCCGCTCGTCGGGGTCCTCGCGGACCACGACGCGGACCGGCGCCTCCACGGAGCGCTCGGTTTCGAAGAGGTCCGCGGCGCCGAGAAACGGGTCGGGAGGAACGTCCCCCTGAACGCGAAGATCCATGCGTACAGTTCACACGGGTGGCGGCGGTAAGTCTCTTGCGCTCGCGGACCCGGTTCGCGGCGCGCCGGCGCCCGGTTCCGACGACGACTCTCGCCCTCCCTAGGCGACTCGTTCCTCTTGGCGACCGGCGTACGCTTTTGAGCCCTCCCGGCGAACGTCGAACCATGCGCGTCTACGCGGCGTACGACGACGGGCTCCGCATCGTCGACCCCGCGACCGGCGCGGTCGAGACTCGCCTCTCCGGCCAGCGCGTCGACTGTCTCTCCGTCGCGGACCCCGGCGACGGCGCGGCGGGAGCCGGAACCCGCGGTCCGCGCGTCCTCGCCGGGACCTTCGACGCGGGGCTGTTCCGCTCCGTCGACGGCGGCGAGCGGTTCGCGGGCGCGGCCGCATCGACGCTCGGTCCCGAGGGGTCCGGCCCGGACGCGGTCACCGCGGTCGCGACGAGCCCGCACGACCCCTCGGTCGTCTGGATCGGCACGGAGCCCTCGCGCGCGTACCGCTCCGTCGACGGCGGCGAGACGGCGGCACTGGTCGGCGGGCTGACCGACCTCCCCTCGGCGTCCGAGTGGTCGTTCCCGCCGCGACCCGACACGCACCACGTCCGGTGGATCGAACCCTGTCCCGCCGATCCGGACCGCTGGCTCCTCGGGATCGAGGCGGGTGCGCTCGCCGTGACGGCCGACGGCGGCGCGACGTGGACCGACCGCCCGCCGGGGTCGCGCCGCGACACCCACGCGATGGCGACGCACCCGGACGCCCCCGACCGCGTCTACGCCGCCGCCGGCGACGGCTTCGCCGAGAGCGACGACCGCGGCGACTCGTGGCGCGTCCGCGACGCCGGCCTCGACCACGGCTACGTCTGGGGGCTCGCGGTCGACCCCGGGGACCCGGACACCGCCGTGGTCAGCGCGGCCCGGGGCGCGACGGCCGCCCACCGCCGCGGCGAGGCGCACCTGTACCGCTACCGTCGCGGCGGGGAAGAGGAGGACGAGGGGACGGGGGCGACGGGCGACGCGGGCGCGTTCGAGCGCCTCGACGACCGCGGCGTTCCGACCGGGGAGAGGACGTATCGAGCGGTCCTCGCGGCCGGGCGGTCCGGCGGCGAGATCTGGGCGCTCTCGAACCATGGGCTCTTCGTGACCCGCGACGCCGGCGACTCCTTCGAGCAGGTCCCGGTCGATCTCCCCGACCGCCCGGCGCGGGCGCTGGCGGTCGCTTGAGCAGCGAGCGAGGCGAAAAGCGACGAAACGCGGTCGAACGCCGTCGAAAGCAGTCAGTCTCGGACCGCGCCGACGATCAGGTAGACGACCGGCGTGTCGAGGACGGCGATCGTGAGCTTCAGCAGGTACTGACCCAGTCCGAGCGCGAGCAGCGCCGGCGGGTCGAACACCGGCCCGACCCCAAGCAAGAGCGGGGCGGCGTAGAAGGCGACGCCGACGAAGATGGCGGTGTCTATCGCTTGGCTCGTGGCGGTCGAGCCGATGTTGCGGAGCCACAGCATTCCCTCGCCCGTGCGGTCGCGGATCGCGTGGAACACGAACACGTCCCAGTTCTGGCTCACGACGTACGCCAGCAGGCTGCCCGCGACGATGTTCGCCGCCGGTCCGAGCGCCGCCTGGAAGGCGGCGGACACCTCGGGGTCGACACCGGGCGCCGCGAGCGTCGACCACACCAGCGCTAACACGAGGAAGTTCGCGAGGAACGCGACGTTGACGACCACCTGCGTCGCGCGCCGGCCGTACAGCTCCGCGTAGCAGTCGGAGGCGAGGAACGTGAGCGCGTACGCGAGCGCGGCGCCGGGCAGCAGGATCTCCGCGCCGACCACCGGCAGCGCGAACGGGAGCGGCAGCGCGAGCACCTTCGCTGCGGTGAGCTGCGCGGTCCCGAGCGCGACCGTGAACAGCGTGATAAGCGCCACCGCCGCGACCGCCGTCCGGTCCAGCGGGTCGGTCCGGAAGGGCCCGTTCCCGCCGGCCGCCGTCCGACTACTCATCGGTCTCCTCCGTTGACTCGCTCCCCTCCAACCCCGCCGCCGTCCCCGGGTCGTCGTCGAGCCGGTCGTGGCGGGCGTCGATCTCGTCGAGCAGGTCGAGGGTCTTCCGGATCGACGCGCGCACCGCGTCGCTGCGGTTCACGAACTTCCCGTCGTCGCCCACGTGGTCGTCGAGGTCGGCGAGCAGCTCCGCCGGGATCTCGACGCTTATCTTCGGCATACTCGCGTCGTGGACGCCGGGTAGGGATGAACGTTATTATCCAGAGATTATCGAGAGAGTCCCGAAGTGCTCGACTCGACGTCCGGCTGCGCTGCCCGCCCGCCCAGAGCTCGTAAACCGCTACGTTGAAGTGGGTTTACGAGTCCGTTGAGTCATGGCAACGAACACGGAGTCCGTCGATCTCGTCGGCGACGAGGCGGCGACGAACCTCGCTCGCGCCGCGCTGTTCGCGGCGCTCGTCGGGGCGTTCGCGTACGTCTCCTTCCCGAACCCGCTCTCGGCAGGGGTACCGATCACGCTCCAAGTCCTCGGCGTGTTCCTCGCGGGGATCATGCTCGGCCCGGTGTGGGGGTCGCTCTCGATGGTCCTGTACCTCGCCGCCGGCGCGGTCGGCGCGCCGGTCTTCTCCGGCGGCACCGCGGGGATCAGCTACCTGATCGCCAGCCCGACGCTCGGGTTCCTCTGGTCGTACCCCTTCGCCGCGGGAGTGATCGGGCTCGTCGCCCACCGCGGGACGAGCCTCTCCGAGGTCGACGCGGTCCCGACGCCGGTCCTCGTGGGAGCGATGGTCGCCGGGACCGCGATCATCTACGGGTTCGGCACGGTCGGCTTCGCGGTGATACAGTACGACCCGTGGTACGCGTCGCTGTGGCAGGCGTTCCTCGTCTCTTCGCTCGCCTTCGTCCCCGTCGAGGCGGTCAAGATCGCCGCCGCCGTCGGCATCGTCAAGAACGACGCGATCGCGGCTGCCTGACCCGGCGTGATCGCCGTCAGCGACCTCACGCACGCGTTCGACGGGGCGGTCGCGCTCGACTCGGTCTCGCTCTCCGTCGACGACGGCGAGTTCCTCCTCGTCACCGGCCCGAACGGCTCTGGCAAGACGACGCTCGTCCGTCACTTCAACGGCCTGCTCTCGCCCACCGAGGGAGAGGTCCGGGTCAACGGCGTCCCGGCCGAGGCGGACCTCGTCGCGGCGCGGACGGCGGTCGGGATGGTGTTCCAACGCCCGGCGGACAGCTTCGTCGCCGCGACGATCGCGGCCGACGTGGCGTTCGGCCCCGAGAACCTCGGTCTGTCCCACGACGAGATCGACCGACGCGTGGCGACCGCCCTCGACGCGGTCAACCTCGCCGGGCGGGGCGACGAGCGGATCGACGCGCTCTCCGGCGGCGAGAAGGCCCGTGTCGCGGTCGCCGGCGCGCTGGCGATGGAGCCGGACCACCTCGTCCTCGACGAGCCGTTCTCGGGGCTCGACGAGCCCGCCCGTCGCTCGCTGCTGTCTCACCTCGCGTCGCTCTCGGCCGACGGAACGGGGATCGTCGTCGTCACTCACGACCTGCGCGGCCTGATCGACCGGTGTGACCGGGTGATCGCGCTCGCCGACGGGTCGATCGCGTTGGACGCCCCGCCCGAGGCGGCGCGCGCCGAACTCCCCGCGCTCGATGTCCACGTCCCGGCGAGCGAGCGCCTCGAGGGCGAGTCCGACACGCGATGATCGGCTACGTCCCCGGCTCGACTGTCGCGCACCGGCTCGACCCCCGGGCGAAGATCGCCGTTCAGGTCGCGTTCGCCGCCGCGGCGTTCGCGTACACGACCCCCCGCGGGCTCGCCGTCCTGTCCGTCCTCGCGCTCGCGGTCGCCCGGCTCGCGTCGCTGTCGCTCGCCGGCGTCGTCCGCTCGTTCAGGGTCATCCTCCCCTTCCTCGTCGCCGCGCCGCTCGTCGCGACGATCGAGCTGTCTCCGCCGGCGATAGACCCGGGAGCGGCCGTCTACCCGGCGCTGTCGAGCTACCGCGTGCTGCTCGTCGTCGTCGTCAGCGCGGCGTACGTCCGTACCACGACGGTCCGGGAGTCGCGCGCGGCGATCCAGCGGACCGTCTCGGGTCGCCCCGGCGTGTTCCTCGGCGTCGGCGTCTCGCTCGTCTTCCGGTTCCTCCCGGTTCTCCGGCGGGAGATCACGGCGGTCAGGGAGGCGTCGGCGGCCCGGCTCGGCACCGAACGCCCGCTCGTCGACCGGATCGAGCGCGTCGTCGTCGCGGGCGCGACCCGGACGCTGGGGCGCGCGGACCGCCTCTCCACGGCGCTCTCGGCCCGCTGTTTCGCGTGGAACCCGACGCTGCCGCGGCTGACGCTCACCCGAATCGACGCGCCGGCGCTGGCGCTCGCGGGAGCGCTGCTGGCGGCGGCGCTGTTTCGGGCCGTCTGAGCCGTCGTCACTTGCGCGGACCGGGATCTCCTCCGCGGCGGGAGTCCTTCGATTCGCGCGAACGCCGCGCGGCGACCGCTGCGCTGTGGCAAGTTTTAACCCGGCCGTATCCCGGTGATCGATCATGACTCCCTTACAGGCGGCCACCCGCGAAACCTTCTGGACCATCGGTCCGGTGGGGAAGGCCGCGTTCTACTGGCTCGCCGTCGTCGCGATCCTCGTCTTCCTGTACGGCGTGTACGCGCGGTTCGCGGCGTACGCGCGCGGGAGCGAAGACCCGCGAGACCGGCTGTCGGACCTCCCCGGACGGGTGATCGGGGCGACGAAGACCGTCCTCGCGAACGAGAACCAGTTCGACGGGGACCTCTACACCGGCGTGATGCACACGTTCGTGCTGTGGGGGTTCCTCGTCCTGCTCGTCGCGACGACCATCCTCGGGATCGACATCGACCTCTACCGTCCGCTCACGGGCGAGTCCTTCTGGGTCGGCGACTTCTACCTCGCGTACCAGTTCGCCGTCGACGCGTTCGGCCTGCTGTTCGTCGTCGGCGTCGGCATGGCCGCGTACCGCCGCTACCGGCAGCGCGAGGGGCGGCTGTGGGGCAAACACACCTCCTTCGAGGACGACGCGTTCGTGTGGACGCTGTTCCTGCTCGGCGTCGGCGGCTTCGTCGTCGAGGGCGTGAGTATGGTCGGCCAGCCGGGGCGGGCGACCGAGACGGTGAGCTTCGTCGGGATGGCGCTCGCGACCGGGCTGGAGTCGGCCGGGCTCACGGCCGCGGGCGCCGAGGCGATATACGGCGTCCTCTGGTGGAGCCACTCGCTGCTGGCGTTCGCGTTCGTGGCGTGGATCCCCTACGCGAAGCCGTTCCACATGATCTCGTCGTTCGCCAACGTCGTCGCCCGCGACGAGAAGGCGGGCGCGCGGCTCCCGAACGTCCCCGCGGACCTCGACCACACGAACGCGGAGTCGCTCGACGACTTCACCTGGAAGGAGCTGATGGACGGCGACGCCTGTACGAAGTGCGGCCGGTGTACCGACGCCTGCCCCGCCGACACGGTCGGGCGCAACCTCGACCCGCGGAACGTCATCCTCGATCTGAAGTCGTACCGCGAGTCGGTGAGCGACGACCCGGTGGCCGGCTCGGGCGGCGGAGGCGGTCCCGCGGCGACCGACGGCGGCACGGTCCCCATCGTCGCCGACGAGGGCGGCGTCATCGACGCCGAGTCGATGGAGTCCTGTATGTCCTGTATGGCGTGTATGGACGCCTGCCCGGTCGACATCGAGCACCTCACCTCCTTCACGAAAATGAACCGCCAGCTCGTCGACGAGGGGGCGGTCGACTCGAACCTCCAAGACGTGTTCCAAGACGTGATGCAGAAGGGGAACACCTTCGGCGACTCCCAGGCGACCCGCGGCGACTGGGCCGACGACCTCGACGGCGTCGAGGTCCCGGACGCCCGCGAGACCGAGGTGGAGTACCTCTGGTACGTCGGCGACTACCCGAGCTTCGACGATCGGAACAAGAAGGTCGCGCGTGCGCTCGCCCGCCTCTTCGACGAGGCGGACGTGTCGTTCGGCATCCTCTTTGACGACGAGAAGACGGACGGCAACGACATCCGCCGGATCGGCGAGGAGTTCCTCTACCTCGAACTCGCCGGCCACCACGTCGAGACGTTCGCTGACTGCGAGTTCGAGAACATCGTCTGTACCGATCCGCACTCCTACAACACGATCAAAAACGAGTACCCCGAGGTCGACTTCGCGGAGTTCGCGGACGACCCGATGATGCCGTTCGAGCGCGAGGAGCCGTGGAACGCTGACGGCGCGGTCGACGTGTTCCACTGGACGCAGGTGGTCGAGGAGCTGGTCGAGGCGGGCCGGCTCGGCCTCTCGGGCGACGAGCTGGACTACACCGTCACCTACCACGACCCATGTCACCTCGGCCGGTACAACGACGAGTACGAGGCGCCCCGCGAGCTCATCCGGGCGACCGGCGCCGACCTCCACGAGATGCCCCGGTCGCGGGACGACTCGTTCTGCTGCGGCGGCGGCGGCGGCGGGCTCTGGACCGAACACGAGGAGGAAGTCAAGCCGAGCGAGGAGCGCCTCCGTGAGGCCGTCGAGGACACCGACGCGGGGGCGTCGATCGAGAAGTTCGTCGTGGCCTGTCCGATGTGTACGACGATGTTCGAGGACGGGCGGAAGACGGGGGACTTCGAGGACCAGATCGAGATCGTTGACGTGGCGGAGCTGCTGATCGAGGCGGTGGAGGTCGGATCGTAGCGTGGGGACTCGGTCCGTCGGAGCCGCCGGACCGAGACGCTCGCCGCGACCGCCGTCCCTACGCTCGCCGCGACCGCCGGTCCGTCGCCTCGTCCGTGCGCCGCAACAGCGCTCGCCCGGGGGCGCGGTCGCGGACCGGCGCGTCGCCGAGGTAGTCGACGAGCGCGTCGCGGAGCAGGGCGACGCCCTCGTCGTCGAGCGCCGCGCCCCGCTCTAACGACTCGATCGGGCGGTGGTACGGTGCCTCGTCGTCGGTCGCGCTCCGCGCGGCGTCGAGCAGTGCGGCGTGAGCCACCCACGCCTCCTCCCGGGAGGTCGTCGGCGCCGGCGGCCCGTCGGTCGTGGGAGGCGTCATTCGTCCGGGTTCTCCCGGTACGAGGACTTAAAACCACGTCCCGGTTTCGCCCCGATCCGGCGCCGAGGAGCCGCGCGCCGCCGTCTCTCCCCGCCGACCGTCGCTCTTCGGGAGTATATACTACTATATAGAATATGTGGAAGCATATAGCCGTACTGGGGAGTATGCGACACCACGTACCGTTCATAGCATACTACTTAACCGGAACTCGTCCACCCACACGTAATGGAGTCCAGTCACGACGCGGACGCAACGGGAATCACGCGGCGGAAATCGCTCGCGGCGATCGCCGGCGCCGGGGCGCTCGGTCTCGCCGGCTGTACGCAGAGCGGAGACGGCGGCTCGGGCGGCGACGAGCTCTCCGGTCCGATCAACATCGCCGGTTCGAGCACGGTGTTCCCGCTGATGAGCGCGGTCATGGAGGACTTCGCCGAGCAGCACCCCGGCGTCGACCCCGACATCAGCTCGACGGGGTCCGGCGGCGGATTCTCGAACTTCTTCTGTACGGGCGACACCGACTTCAACAACGCGAGCCGCCCGATCCAGCCCGAGGAGGAGGAGCTATGCGAGGAGAACGGCGTCGAGTACGTCGAGCTGATCGCGGCGACCGACGCGCTCACGGTCGTCGTCAACCCCGACGCCGACTGGATCGACTCGCTCACGACCGAGGAGCTCGCCCAGATCTGGAAGTCCGACCCCGTCCAGACGTGGGACGAGGTCCGCGACGAGTTCCCGAACGAGGAGATAAACCGCTTCGGCGCCGCCGACACCTCCGGCACGTACGACTACTTCATCGAGGCGATCCTCGAAGAGGAGGGCCACACCAGCGACTATCAGGCGACTGAGCAGGACAACACGATCGCCCAGGGCGTCTCCGGCGACCCGTACGCGATCGGCTACTTCGGCTTCGCGTACTACTTCCAGAACCCCGACCAGCTGAAGGCCCTCGGCATCGACGACGGCGACGGGCCGGTCGAGCCGAGCCTCGAAACTGCCTCGTCGGGCGAGTACACGCCGCTCTCGCGGCCCCTCTTCACCTACCCGTCGATCGAGTCGCTCGGCGAGGAGCACATCGCCGAGTTCGCCCGCTACTTCGTCGAACAGACGACGAACGAGGAGCTCGTCGCCAACGACGTCGGCTACGTGCCCGCCACCGAGGAGACGCAGGAGGAACAGATGCAGACGCTCGAAGACGCGATCGAGCAGGCGCAGGGCTGAGCCGGCGCGATGAACCGGTGTATTGATTTACGACAGCGTTCGATACCCCACCGTTCGTGACTGACAGCACAGAGAGTCCCGACCTGTCGCGGCGGGGCGGGCTCACACGACTGAAAGAGGGAACCTACGGCGGCCTGTTCGCGGCGTGTGCGGCGATAACCCTGCTCACCACGGCCGCAATCTTCGTCACGCTCCTGTCGGACGCGGTGGTGTTCTTCCGCTCGATCTCGATCGCCGAGTTCCTCACCGGCACCAACTGGAGCCCGAACCCGGCCGGCGGCGGGCAGGCGTTCGGCATCATCCCGCTTCTCATCGGGACGATCACGGTGACGATCACCGCGGCGTTCATCTCGATCCCGATCGGGACGCTCACGGCAATCTACCTCAGCGAGTACGCGACCCCGAACGCCCGGTCGATCCTGAAACCGCTGTTGGAGATCCTCGCGGGGATCCCGACGGTCGTGTACGGGTACTTCGCGCTCGTGTACGTCACTCCGGCGCTGAAGGCGACGCTGTTCCCGGAGATGAGCACGTTCAACGCCCTGTCCGCGTCGATCATGGTCGGGATCATGACGATCCCGATGGTGTCGTCGATCTCCGAGGACGCCATGAGCGCCGTGCCCGACGAGCTGCGGCAGGCCGGCTACGGGCTCGGCGCGACCAAGTTCGAGGTGTCGACCGGCATCGTCGTCCCGGCGTCGATCTCCGGGATCGCCTCCTCGTACATCCTCGCCGTCTCCCGCGCTATCGGCGAGACGATGATCGTCGTCGTCGCCATGGGCGCGCAGGCGCGGATGCCCGCGGTCCGGGAGGCGCTCTTCGGTATCCCCTTCGTCAACCCGGCCGACGTGCTCTTGGAGTCCGGGATGACCATCACCGTCGCGATGGTCCAGATCACCGGCGGCGACCTCACCGGCGGGACGCTCCCGTACAACTCCATGTTCGCGCTCGGCCTCGCGCTGTTCGCGGTAACGCTCGTCATGAACGTGATCAGTGATATCATCGCGCAACGCTACCGGGAGGAGTACTGATGGCGACCGACAACGCGAACGCGAACGGCTTCGGCGAGGTCAGTCGAGTCCGGGGAATCGTCTTCGAGTACCTGTCCCTGGGCGCGAGCGTGTTCGGCCTCGTCGCGCTCGGCGTGCTCCTCGTGTACGTCGCCATCGACGCCTTCGATCTCGCGAACGCGAGCCCGGAGTGGCTGCTGACGTACTTCCTCACGCTCGTCGTCCCGTTCCTCGCGTTCTGCCTGTACAGCGCGAGCGACCCGACCGTGACCCGACGCGCGCTCGGCGCGCTCGGCGGCGGCCTCGTCGCCGTCGCCGCGCTGTTCACCGCCATCGAGGCGATCGTCGTGCCGATTCCGCGGCTCAACTGGCAGCTCGCGTACCTCTTCGTCGTCGCGGCCCCGGTCACCGCGTACCTCGCGTACGTCGGCAGCGGCGGCCGCGTCGGCGCGGTCGGCTTCGGACTCCTCGGGCGGCTGGTCGGCGGAGCCGCCGTCGGGCTCGCGGTCGGCACGCTGTTCCTCGTGTTCGACCCGCTGCTGTGGTTCCTCGCGTACACGCTCGGGGTCCTCCCGGCCGTCGGGCTGTACGCGTTCGGGCGGCGACGGTCGACGCCCCGAGCGCGGACCGCGGCGGCGCCGGTCGGCCTCGGCGGACTGGTCGCCGCGGTGTTCCTCCGCGAGGTGATCCCGACGTACCCGTCGGACCTGATCATCTACCTCTGGACGGTCGCCGTCCCGGTCGCGGTCGCGGGGGCGCTCCTCGTTGCCGACCGCCGGGGGCGCGTCGCCGCGGCCGCCGTCGGCGGCGTCCCGCTCGCCGCCGCGACTGCCGGGGGGTTCCTGGCGCCCGGCGCCGGGCTGCCCTCCCCGACGGTCCTCCTCGTGCTCGTCTCGATCGGCGTGCCGACCGCGGTGTACGTCTCTCGCGTCGTCGACGCCGGCGAGGGTCTCGCCGGCCTCGGGCTCCCGCTGCTCCTCGCCGCGGGCGCGGTCCTGGGCGCGCTGATCGTCGGAGCACTTGGCTTCCCGGCCCCCGACCCGTGGCTCGACGGGTCGTTCCTCACGGCGGCACCCTCTCGGACGCCGTCGGACGCCGGACTCTATCCGGCCATCGTCGGGTCCGTCATCATCATCGCGCTGGTCGCCGTGCTGTCGTTCGCGCTCGGGGTCGGCACCTCCGTCTTCCTGGAGGAATACACGCCGGGGACCGGGCCGCTCGGGACGCTGACGCGGATCCTCCAGGTCAACATCGCGAACCTCGCGGCGGTGCCGTCGGTCGTCTACGGGCTCCTCGGGCTGGGACTGTTCGCGAACCTCCTCGGGCTCGGCATCGGGACGGCGGTGACCGCGGCGCTGACGCTGTCGCTGCTCATCCTCCCGATCACGATCATCTCCGCGCAGGAGGCGATCCGGTCGGTGCCGGACGACCTCCGGCGCGGCTCCGACGCCATGGGCGCGACGCGCTGGCAGACGACGAAGAACGTGGTGCTGCCCGAGGCGATGCCGGGCATCCTCACCGGGACGATCCTCGCGCTCGGCCGCGCGATCGGCGAGACGGCGCCGCTGATCATGATCGGCGCGGCGACGACCGTGTTCAGGGCGCCGGACAGCCTGTTCAGTCGGTTCAGCGCCATGCCGATGCAGATCTACACGTGGGCCGGCTTCCCGCAGGCCGACTTCCGTTACGGCGTCGTCGCCGCAGGCGTTATCACGCTACTTCTCATCCTCGTCGGCATGAACGGGACGGCGATTCTGCTGCGGAACCGCGCGGAACGGGGGAGCTAACATGAGTAACACCACATCAGACGACTCGCTCATCACGACGGAGGTACAGGCGGACTCGAACGACGACAGCGCGGCGCCCGCCGCGGGCACCGCGGTGGCGGCGCGGAACCTGAACGTCTACTACGGCGACGAGCAGGCCATCGACGACGTGACGATGGAGATCCCCGAAGAGCGCGTCACCGCGCTCATCGGCCCCTCGGGCTGCGGGAAGTCGACGTTCCTCCGGTGTATTAACCGGATGAACGACATGATCGAGATCTGCCGCGTCGAGGGGGACGTGGAGTTCGGCGGCAAAAACGTGTACGACGCCGACGTCGACCCCGTCGCCCTGCGCCGGAAGATCGGGATGGTGTTCCAGAAGCCGAACCCGTTCCCGAAGTCGATCCGCGACAACGTCGCGTACGGGCTGAAGATCCAGGGGTTCGACGGCGACGTCGACGAGCGCGTCGAGGAGTCGCTGAAGGGCGCCGCGCTGTGGGACGAGGTGAAAGACCAGCTGGACTCCTCGGGCCTCGAACTCTCCGGCGGGCAACAGCAGCGCCTCTGTATCGCCCGGGCCATCGCACCCGACCCGGAGGTCATCCTGATGGACGAGCCGACCTCCGCGTTGGACCCCGTCGCGGCCTCGAAGATAGAGGACCTGATCGACGACCTCGCGGAGGAGTACACGGTCATCATCGTCACGCACAACATGCAGCAGGCGGCCCGGATCTCCGACCGGACGGCCGTGTTCCTCACCGGCGGCGAGCTGGTCGAGTACGACGACACGGCGAAGATCTTCGAGGACCCCGAAGCGCAGCGCGTCGAGGACTACATCACGGGCAAGTTCGGATAACGTTCCTCGAAATTCGTCCGGGAATCCGGAACGGCCGCCGACGCGGTGCGGTCGCCGCGCGCGGCGGGCGCCGTCCGGCGGACTGACGCACCGACGCCCGGACCACCCGAGCGCTTCCGGAATCACTAATCGGCTCCGTGCGTACCGATAGCACGGTGACGATACTCTACGAGCTCATCGGCGACCAGCCGCTCGCCGTCTGGATCGCGCTCGGCGTGATCGGGTTCCTCCTGACGTGGAAGGGCGCGAACGTCGTCGAGTCCACGACCTCGAAGATCAGCGACCACTTTGGCGTCTCGCAGGCGGTACAGGGCGGGCTGATCGTCGCGGCCGCTACGTCGTTCCCCGAGCTCGCGATCATCGTGATCTCCGTCTTGGTCCTCGGCGAGTTCGGCGTCGGCGCCGGGGCGCTCATCGGTACGGCGGTGTTCAACATCTTGGTCATCCCGGCCGCGGTCGCCATCACGAGCGGCGACACGGCGACGACGCAAGGGATCGTCTACCGCGACGCCATCTTCTACACGGTCGCGGTCCTCGCCCTCTTCGGCGTGATCGCCTTGGGCGTCCTCGGGACCGACGGGCGGGAGCTCGCCCGGATCTCCCCGCAGATGGGCGTCGGGCTGTTGGTACTGTACGGCGTGTACGTCATCCTGCTCGTCGGCGGCAAGAGCGGCGCGTCGGATCGGAAACGGGCCGAGTCGACGAACGTCCCGAAGCAGCTCGGCCTGTTCGCGGGCGGGCTGGCCGTCGTGCTCGTCGGCGTCGAGTCGATGATCGGCATGACGCTTCAGGTCGCCGACGCGCTCGGCGCGCCGCCGTTCCTGATCTCCGTGACCGTGCTCTCGGTGATGAGCTCGTTCCCGGACCTCCTCGTCGGCGTGAAGATGGGGCAGGCGGGCGACAAGCGGGCGGCGGTCGCGAACGTCTTCGGGACGAACACGTTCAACCTCGTCGCGGCGCTGCCGATCGGCGTCATCCTCGCCGGCGGGGTGTCGATCGGCTTCCTCACCTCCGTCCCGCTGCTTTTGTTCCTGTTTTACACGACGCTCGTCGTCGTGGTGCTGTCCGCGACGGACTTCGAGATATCGACCGAGGAGGGGTACGTCTTCCTCGCCATGTACGCGGTGTTCCTCGGGTGGATGACGACCGAGGCGCTCGGGGTCACCGCCTTCCTGACCGAGTCGACGCTCCGGACGATCGTCGGGTGAGCGGTTCGTGAGCCGGTCCGAGGCCGGCCACTGAGCGGACCCGCGGGACCGACTACTCAGTCAGAACGCGGACCTCGATGCCGTCGGTGTCGGTGACTACGATCCCGTCGTCGCGCTCGGCGACCGCAAACTCGGCGTCGCCCTCGGCCGCGACCGCGTCGAGCCGCGTTCGGACCGCGTCCAGCGCGGCCACGTCCGGAACGACCACTTCGAACCACGCCAGCCCGCGCCCGCCGGCCGGCGTCGTCCGCCCTCGCCACGTGTTCGCGCCGAGGTGGTGGTGGTAGCCGCCGGCCGCGACGAACCGGACGTCAGGGCCGCTCATCCCCGTCGCGAAGCCGAGTCCGTCGACGTACACCGCCTCGAACGCCGACAGCGAGGTCACTTCGAGGTGTACGTGACCCAAATCGGTGTCGGCGGGAGCGCGATCGACGAGGGCGGCGGAGCCGACTCCGCCGCCGTCGCTCCCGTCGCCGGCGGTCTCGGCGACTCCTTCGATATCGAGCGGTTCGGTCGCCATCCGCGCCGTTCCGCTCCCGGTGCGGGGCCACTCCTCCCGCGGCCGATCGCGGTATATCTCCACCCCGTTTCCCTCCGGGTCGTCGAGGTACAGCGCCTCGCTGACGAGGTGGTCGGAGGCGCCGTCGAGGCGCCACCCCTCCCGGACGCGCGCCAGCGCCTCGCCGAGCGCGGCCCGCGAGGGAACACGAAACGCGGTGTGGAAGAGCCCGGCGTCGCTCCGCTCTCGGTCCGGCGCGTCGGCGTCGCGTTCCAACACGAGCAGCGGGGCCCCTCCCGCCCCGAGCGTCGCGCGCCCGTCGTTGCGGTCGAGGACGGAGAGCCCGACCACGTCGCGGTAGAACGCGACCGCCTCGTCGAGGTCGGCGACCCGGAGCGCCCCGCGGCCGATCCGCGTTTCGGGCGGAAGGCCGCCTCCGCGGTCGCTCGCGGCGGTAGCGGAATCGCCGTCGTTGGTGTCGGTCACGAGACGATCTACGGTCGTCCGCGCGTTCAACGCGTCGGTGGCGGATCCGGATCGGAGGGGGTCCCCCGCTCGGACCTTCCCTATCTTCCGTTAGAATCAAGCGGGCACGTGACCCACCATGGGGCATGAGTGCCGAACAGCAGGAGCGGGCCGTCCGGTGTCTGGTCGCGAAGGTGGGGCTCGACGGCCACGACCGGGGCGCACACGTGATCGCGCGGGCGTTCCGCGACGCCGGCTTCGAGGTCGTCTACTCCGGGCTCCACCGGGCGCCCGAGGACATCGTTCAGGCGGCGGTTCAGGAGGACGTGGACGTGCTCGGCATCTCGATTCTCTCGGGCGCGCACAACACCTTGGTCCCGAAGGTGATCGAGGGGCTCGAGGAGTACGACGCGTTCGACGACACCCTTGTCCTCGTCGGCGGGATCATTCCGGACGAGGACGAGGACGACCTGAAGGAGCTCGGCGTCGCCGAGGTGTTCGGCCCCGGGACGCCGATGGAGGAGACGATCGAGTTCATCCGGAACAACGTTCCGGAGCGCGCGTAGATGGCCGGGCCGGACGCATCCGCAGTCGCCGACGCGCCGACGCTCTCCGAGGCGGACGCCGCGCTCGTCGAGGACCTCCTCGCGGGGAGCCACCGCGCCCTCGCCCGCGTGATCACCAAGATTGAGAACCGGACGCCGGGCTACCGGGCGATCGTCTCCGCGCTCCACGAGCACACCGGCGGCGCGGACGTGGTCGGGATCACGGGCTCGCCCGGCGCCGGGAAGTCGACGCTCGTCGACAAGCTCGCCGCCGCCTACCGCGAGCGCGGCGACACGGTCGGCGTGATCGCGGTCGACCCCTCTTCGCCGTACACCGGCGGCGCCGTCCTCGGCGACCGTATCCGGATGGGGTCGAACGTCGGCGACATGGACGTGTTCTTCCGGTCGATGAGCGCGCGCGGTCAGCTCGGGGGACTCTCGACGGCGACCGCGGACGCCGTGAAGGCGCTCGACGCCTTCGGGAAGGACTTGGTCGTGTTAGAGACCGTCGGCGCCGGACAGAACGAGGTGGACGTGGTCCGCACGGCCGACACGGTCGCGGTGCTCGTCCAGCCCGGCTCCGGCGACGACGTCCAGACGCTGAAGGCCGGAATCCTCGAGATCGGCGACGTGTTCGTCGTCAACAAGGCCGACATGGACGGCGCACAGCGGACCGTCGCCGAGCTAGAGGAGATGGTCCACCGCCGCGAGGGCGGTACGACCGGACGCGACGCCGGCCACCACGGCGCGACCTCGACGGCCCCGACCGGCGCCGGGGGCTCGTCGTCCGATCACGGCGACGGCGACCGCGCGGGTGGGTCCGGACACAGCGGGTCCGATCCGCACGCGGACGATTCCGACGGGTCGTGGACGCCCGACGTGTTAGAGACCGTCGCGAACACCGGCGAGGGCGTGGCGGCGCTGATCGAGACGTTCGACGCGCACGCGGCCTACCTCCGGGAGTCCGGTCGGATCGCGGCGACGGAGCGGCGCCGGTACGCCGAGGAGATCCGCACGCTCGTGCGGGCGGACGTGGGGTCGCTCGCGACCGCCGAGATCGAACGGCACGGCGGGATCGACCGGCTCGCGGAGCGCGTCCGCGACCGGGAGACGGACCCGTACGCGGTCGCCGAGGCGATCGTCGGTCCGATCGCCGACTGCGTCGACGAGGCCGCGGACGGCGACGCCGGCGACTGACGGGCGGTTCCCCGAACGCCCGGCCCGCTCCGAGGGGCGGTGTTCCGCCGCGTCCCACGAGTATAAGTCGCCAGCGAACCAACAGTTTGTATGAAGCTCAGGAACCTCCTCGGCGGCGCCGTCCTCGGCGTCGGCGCGCTCGCCGCGCTCAACACCGGCCTCCGCTACGAGGGCGAACTGGAGCCCCCGCTCGACGGCGACGACGGCCTCTTCCGCTGGCGCGGGATGGATGTCGCGTACACCGAGGCGGGCGATCCGGACGACCCCGACCTCGTGTTGCTCCACGGGATCAACGCCGCCGGTTCCTCCGGCGAGTGGCGCGCGGTGTTCGACGACCTGGCCGACGAGTACCACGTTGTCGCGCCCGACTTCCCGGGGTACGGCCGCTCCGACCGGCCGCCGCTCCGGTACTCCGCGGCGCT
Source organism: Halorubrum sp. CGM5_25_10-8B (assembly GCF_005435095.1). NCBI lineage: Archaea > Methanobacteriati > Methanobacteriota > Halobacteria > Halobacteriales > Haloferacaceae > Halorubrum > Halorubrum sp. CGM5_25_10-8B. The sequence continues at coordinate 178,085 of NZ_SGTY01000009.1, forward strand.
GTACGAGGACTTCGTTCACGACTTCCTCGCCGAGTTCGACGAGCCCGCGGTCGTCGCCTCCTCGCTGTCGGCGGCGTACGCGGCCGCCGCGGTCGACGACGGCGACGCGGACGGCGGGGTCGAGCTGAGCGGCTTCCTCGCCGTCTGTCCCACCGCGACCGCGGGGCCGAGTCCGGCGAAGGGGTGGCTCCGCGAACTGCTCCGCGCGCCGCTCGTCGGCCGGGCGCTGTTCAACGCCATCACGGCGAAGCCGTCGATACGGTACTTCAACGCCGACCACGGCTACGACGACCCGGCGAACCCGAGCGCGGAGTGGACCGACTACGAGTGGCGCACGACCCACGTCGAGAACGCGCGCTTCGCACCCGCGTCGTTCGTCTCCGGGACGCTCAACAGCGAGATCGACCTCGCGGCCGCGCTCGCCGACCTCGACGTGCCCCCGACGATCGTCTGGGGCCGAGAGGCGACCGTGAGCCCCCTGACGGACGGCCGCGAACTCGCGGACGCGGCCGACGCGCGCCTCGTCGTCTTCGACCGCGCGCGGCTGCTCCCGCACGTCGAACACCCCGACCGCTTCGTCGAGACGGTCGAGGAGGCGCTCGTCGCCGGCGCGACCGCGTAACGACCGGTCTCGTCCGCGATTCTCAGCCGTGAATATCGAACGGTCACGGATAAGTACGCCACTCCCCGAGGACTCGCAATGACGGACACGTTTCGCCTCCTGTGCGTCGACGACGAACCGGGGCTGGCCCGGCTCGTGGCGGCGCACCTCGAACGAGACGACGACCTCGGCTGCGAGACGGCGGCCGAGACGGACCCTCGCGAGGCGCTCCGCCGCGTCGAGCGCGAGTCGTTCGACTGCGTCGTCAGCGACTACGACATGCCCGGCCTCACCGGCGTCGAACTGCTCTCGGCGGCGCGCGAGGCCGAGCCGGAGCTCCCGTTCCTGCTGTTCTCGGCGACCGGTCCCGACGAGATCGCGGCCGAGATGGTCCGCGAAGGCGTCAGCGACTACGTCTCGAAACACGGCGGTGCGGACGGTTACACCGCACTGCTCCGCCGCGTCAAACGCGCCGAGGCGGGCGAGCGCGGGCGCCTCGACGCCGGCTTCGACGACGGCCGTCCCTCGGATGTCGCGCTCGACGGCGTCTGTACCGTGGGACCGGACGGCACCTTCGAGTTCGTCGGCGAGGAGTACGGCGAACTGTACGGGTACGACCCCGAGGAGCTCGAAGGTGAGCCGTGGCAGCGGCTCCACCCCGCCGACGAAGTCGAGCACATCCGCACCCACATCATCCCGGCCGTAACCGGCGGCGAGCGGTGGAGCGGGACGAGCACGGGGCTCCGGGCGGACGGCAGCCGGTTCGCCGAGTCGAAGATGGTGAGCACCACCGCGGACGACCGGTTGGTCATCTCGGTGTCGCCGCTCGACCCCGTCGGACGCGCCGCCGACGACTGAGCCGACCCGCCGCCGGCTCGCGACGGCTTCTCACTGACGCCTTCGCAGTCCTCGCGACGGCTCCTCACTCGTCGCGGCGGACGTACAGCGTCTTCTCGCAGGCCGCGTGGACCCCCCCGTCCTCGTCGACGAGTGAGACGAGGTACTCGCGGTCGGTCGACTCGCCCGGGTCGAGTTCCTCGCGGATCGCCTCGGTTTCGTTGGACGGCAGTTCGAACTCCGCGTACAGCGTGTCGCGACCCGGCTCGATGAACTCCAGCGCCGCCGACTTGTCCCACACGGTGAACCCGTCGCCGAGGACGCGGCGGAGCATCATCATGTACACCGGGTCGATCGCGGCGTAGATACTGCCGCCAAAGATTGTGCCGACCGCGTTCCGGGTGCGCCAGTTCAGCGGAACCCGAATCCGGACGTACCGCCACCCGGCGGCGATGTGGTCGACGCGCGCCCCGGTCCCCCGGTACGCGGGCAGGAGGTTGAACCCGTACCGCCAGAGCCGGGTCCGGCGGCTCTCCGCCGGCGGGTCCTCGCGAAGCGGTCGCGGGTCGGGATCGCGGTCGACCCCAGTCGGGGAATCGGTCACGCCGATTCGGGGGGTTCCGCCGACAAACCGGTGTCGGAACCGGCGACAACGCGTCCGGGGTTTCACAGAGGAACAGGGAGGAATCCCACGGCTTCAGTCGTGGATCACTGGCGTCTAACACGCGTTTACGCGGATCTCGACGGCGCGTGCCTGCGAGCGGCCGACAGGCCGCGAGGAGCACGCCCGAGGGACGCCGCGAACGCCCGCGGGGCGTGAGCGGGAGCGAGGCGCGAGGCGCCTCTGGCAGCCGGCGACGAGGCTGGGGAGGCGTGAGGTGCGGGGCCTCGCGGCTGGGGCCTCGGAGGCGGTTTCGACCAATCCGTGTTCCGCCACTCCCGAGCGAACGGTCGGGCTCTCGGAATCGTTTGCGCCGGCGTCGCCGCCGCCCCGTCTCACTACTCTCTTCGCGTAGCTGGCCCGAAACGGGTATCCCCGCGCGACCGCAACCCGACACCGATGGAGTGCGACAAGTGCGGGGCCGACGCGATCCACCACGCCGCCTACTCCGGGGCGCACCTCTGCGGCGAACACCTCCGGCAGTCGGTCGAGAAGCGCGTGAAGCGTCGGGTCCGCGAGGATGGCCTCCTCGACCCGGACGCGACCCCCGACGACCCCGACCGCTGGGTGATCGGCCTCTCCGGCGGGAAAGACAGCGTCGCCCTGACGACGATCCTGGACGACGTGTTCGGGAAGGACCCCCGCGTGGAGATGCTCGCCTTAACGATCCACGAGGGGATCGAGGGGTACCGCGACGCGAGCGTGGACGCCTGCGTGGAGCTGGCCGACGACCTCTCCATGCGCCACGAACTCGTGTCTTACGAGGAGGAGTTCGACGTGCGGATGGACGACGTGGTCGAAGACGACCCCGAGAATATGGCGGCCTGCGCGTACTGCGGCGTGTTCCGCCGCGACCTGCTGGAGAACTACGCCGCCGAGTTCGACGCGGACAAGCTGCTCACCGGACACAACCTCGACGACGAGGCGCAGACCGCCATGATGAACTTCCTCGAAGGCGACGTGCGGCAGGTCGCGAAACACTTCGACGCCTCGCTCGGGCCCTTCGACGAGCGCGGGGACACCGACGCGTTCGTCCCGCGTGCCAAGCCGCTCCGCGACGTGCCCGAAAAGGAGATCGCGCTGTACTGCCACGTCCGCGACCTCCCCACGCACATGGCGGAGTGCCCCCACGCCGAAGAGGCGTACCGCGGCGAGATCCAGTCGACGATCCACGCCTTAGAGGAGAACCACCCCGGCGCGCGCCACTCGATCATGGCCGGCTACGAGGAACTGTCCGCGCTCGCGGCCGACGCCTACCGCGGGGACGGCGAGAAGGGAGACGACGCCGACGGCGAGAGCTCCGCCCTCCGCGAGTGCGAGCGTTGCGGCTCGCAGACGAGTCGCGACGTCTGTCGGAAGTGCCGGCTGCTAGAATCGATCGAAGCCGTCTGAGCGCGGAAGACGCGCGCCGGCGCGTCGGAAAAAGTCGACCGCGGTCGATCCCCGGACGACCGAGGGTCAGCGGATGACGTCGAGTCCGTTGTTCTTCTCGATCTGGTCGCTGCCGCCGTCGGACTCCCAGCCGCGGTCGGTGCCGCCGGAGACCGCCGGCTCGCCCCTGTTGCCCGCGCCGCCTGCGCCGCCCGCACCGCCTGCTGCCTCGTTCGCCTCGGCGGCCCGGGAGCGCGAGTCGCCGAGGTCGTCGGCGTTGACCGCCGCCCGTGACTTGTCGGCCTGCTTCTGGGTGGAGGGGCCGAGTACCTGCGCGCTCTGGACGCCCGTCATGATCGCCATGACGCGCACCTTCCCCTTGTACTCCTCCTGGATGCGTGCGCCCCAGATCACGTTGGCGCTCGCCTCCAGCCGCTCGGTGATGTTGTTCGCGATTCCCTCGGCCTCCTTCAGCGTGAGGTCCGGGCCGCCAGTGATGTGGACGAGCCCGCCGGAGGCGCCGCGGTAGTCGACGTCGAGCAGCGGGTGGTTCATCGCGTCGTTGACCACCTCTTGGGTCTTGTTCTTGTCCTGCGTCTCGCCGACGAGCATGACCGCGACGCCGCCTTGGTTCATGATCGTCGACATGTCCGCGTAGTCGAGGTTGATGAGGCTCGGTTGGGTGATCGTCTCGGAGATCCCCTTCACCGTCTCCGCGATGATCTGGTCCATCACGGAGAACGCCTTCCCGATCGGCAGGTTCGGGACGTAATCGAGCAGGCGGTTGTTGTCGAGGACGATGATCGAGTCGGCCTCGTTCCGGAGGTCTTCGAGCCCCTCTTCGGCTTTCACCGTCCGGGCGCGCTCGACGTTGAACGGGGTCGACACCATCCCGACGACGATGGCACCCTGCTCTTTGGCGATCTTCGAGACGACGGGCGCCGCGCCGGTGCCCGTGCCGCCGCCCATGCCGGCGGTGACGAAGACGAGGTCCGCGTCGCCGAGCACCTCTTTGATCGTCCCCTGCGCCATCTCCGTGGCGCGCTCGCCCATCTTGGGGTCGCCGCCGGCACCGAGCCCCTGCGTGAGCGACTTGCCCACGAGGATCTTGGTGTCGGCCTCGATCATCTTGAGGTGCTGTTTGTCCGTGTTGATGGCGACGGTGTCGGCGCCGTCGACGCCGATGTTGTACAGCCGGTTGACCGTGTTGTTCCCGGCGCCGCCGGCACCGACGATGACGATCCGGGGGTCCCCGAACTCGTCGTCGTCCATGTCGACGTCCATGTCGCGTTTCTCCGCTTCCGCGTTGTCGAGGGCGTCCTGAACGAGATCTTGCATCAGTTTACACCTTCGCCCAGCTGCGGTTGCGGCCGCGCTCGTCGCGCTCGCCGTCCTGTTCGTTCAACATGTCGCGGACGGCCGACCGGATCGCCTCGCTCCGGTTCGGGAACTCGCCCGTTTCCACCATCTGTTCGACCTCGTCGATCTGCTGTTTCGGGATTCGTAGTGTCACACGCTCCATTGTATTCCCCCGGTAAGACGGCGAACACGCGACGCGTGTGTCTTACAGTCCGGAGCCGCCCGGGCAGGGGGCCGTGCCCCGAGCCGGACGCCCGTTGTAAGACGACCGTCTTACGCAACTCAAATCACCGAGGCTACCAATATAAAACTATCGGACGTTGTAAGACAGACCGCTGAGTCGGTCGATTTCGACGGATTTGAGCGCTTACAACCAGTTACCTGTCTTTCAATACGTCTGCGGCCGGGGTCCGCCGACCGCAGCCAGGGCAGAACGCCCAGTCCGTCCGGATCTCGTCACCGCACTCGCAGAACGCTCTGTGCGACTGCTTTTCTCCGCAGTTCGGGCAGTACACGTGCTCTCGCGGGACGACCTCGCCGCAGCCACCGCAAGCACTTTCGCCCGTCTGCGCCTCACGGTTCCGGGCACCGACGCTATCCTCCGTCTTACGTCCGCCCGAGTCCGCCGCCTCGGCCGTCTCACGCGCCACACTGACGGCCTCCGCCGGCTCGCTCGACCCGGCCGACGGCGAGTCGAGCGTGACGTTTACGTTGACGTCGCCGGCGCCGCCGGGCGCGTACGCGGGTAGACCGGCGCCGTCCGCCGAGCCGAGCCGCTCGTCGAGCGCCGCGTCGAGCCGCTCCGCGATCAGCTCGTCGACGCGGTCCGCGAGGGCGTCGTCGACGCTCCCGGCCGCGGCGTCGGACGCGTCGGACGCGCCGTCCTCCGCGTCGACCTCGTCGAGGTGCGTCCGGAGCGCCTCCCGCATCACCTCGCTCTTGGAGGCGTCACACGCTTCCAGCCGGTCGACGAGGTCGTCGTCCGCCCGGAAGGTGATCTTGCTCATACCGGACTCGTACCGCCGGTCGGTACAAGTATCTTCCCCCGTTGTCTGACACGTTTACCGAATCCGAAATGTTTGGCCGAACGTCGATACGCCGCGGCGTTCGCCCCCGATCGTGGTATTTGGTCACACATGTGTCTGACGCAGATTTATACGCGTCGCGCGAGCATGCGTGAATATAATGAGTAACCGCGTCGAGGACCTCGAACGGCAGGTCGCGGAGCTACAGGCGGCGGTCAACGGGCTCACCGAGGAGCTCGTCGAGATGAAGGAACGCGTCCGACAGCTCGAAGACGAGCGGTCGGTCGCGGTCGAGGCCGACGCCGCCGGCCCGGCGGCCGGCGCCGAGGCGAGTGCGTCCGACGCCGAGCCCGCGGCCGATCGCTCGGCGGGAGACGACCCCGCGGCCGAGGAGGCCGGGGACGACTCGGCGTCCGGCGGCGAGCGGACGACCCACTCCGACGACCACGTCGACGTCTTCGAGTCCGTCGAGGAGTCGTCCGACGGGGCGGACGCGGCCAGCGCGGACGCCGCGAGCGACGGTGAGGACGTCATCGTGCCCGAGCAGTCGGCGACGACGCCCGACGCCGACGCGGCGGCCGAGGAGCCCGCCGAGGACGACGAGGGCGAGTCGAGTGAGGGCGACGACATCATCGTCGCGTAACCGGTCGCCTCCGACCACATGCACATCACTGAAGTCGTTCTGGACGGGTTCAAGAGCTTCGGGCGAACGACGAGGATCCCCTTCTACGAGGACTTCACGGTCGTCACCGGCCCGAACGGCTCGGGGAAGTCGAACATCATCGACGGCGTGCTGTTCGCGCTCGGCCTCGCCCGCACTCGCGGGATCCGCGCCAAGAAGCTCACCGACCTCATCTACAACCCCGGCCACGACGACGGCGAGGCCGCCGACGGGCCGAACGAGGCCTCGGTGACCGTGGTTCTCTCCAACGAGGACGGGACCCTCGACCGGTCGCAGGTCGTCTCCGCGGCCGGCACGGAGAACGTCGGCGACGTCTCCGAGATCACGATCAAGCGGCGCGTCAAGGAGACCGAGGACAACTACTACTCGTACTACTACCTCAACGGCCGTTCGGTGAACCTCTCGGACGTTCAGGATCTGCTCGCGGCCGCGGGCGTGACGCCGGAGGGGTACAACGTCGTCATGCAGGGCGACGTCACCGAGATCATCAATATGACCCCCTACCAGCGGCGGGGAATAATCGACGAGATCGCGGGCGTCGCCGAGTTCGACGAAAAGAAGGAGGCCGCCTACGAGGAGCTCGACACCGTCGAGGACCGCATCGGCGAGGCGGACCTCCGGATCGGCGAGAAGGAGGACCGGCTCGACCGGCTCTCCGACGAGCGCGAGACCGCCCTCCAGTACCAGGAGCTCCGCGACGAGTTAGAGGAGTACCGCGGGTTCCGCAAGGCCTCCGAGCTGGAGGAGAAGCGCGACGCGCTCGCGACCGTCGAGGCCGACATCGACGAGGCCGAGGCGGACCTCGGTGAGCTCCGCGCGGAACTCGACGCCAGACAGGGGAAGCTCACCCGGCTGGAGGAGGACCTCGAAGACCTCAACCACGAGATCGAGACGAAGGGCGAAGACGAGCAGATCGAGATCCGCTCGGAGATCGAGGAGATCAAAGGCGGGATCTCGCGGCTGGAAGACAGGATCGAGTCGGCGGAGTCGCGCGCCGAGTCCGCCGAGAACGACCGCCGGCAGGCGTTCGTCCAGATCGACCGCAAGGAGGAGACAATCGAGGAGTTGGAAGGCGAGATCCGCGAGACGAAAGTGGAGAAGGCCTCGGTGAAATCGGAGTTGGCGACGAAGCGCTCCGAGTTGGCCGACGTCGAGGCGAAGATCGAGGGTGCCGACACCGAGTTCGACGAGCTGAAGGCCGAGCTGTCGGAGAAGAAGGAGGCGATCGAGTCGCTCCGCGAGGAAAAAAACGAGACGCAACGCGAGAAAGACCGGCTGCTCGACGAGGCCCGCCGCCGCTCGAACGCGGTGAGCGAGGCTCGCGAGGAGCTGGAGGAGGCCCGGGAGTCGCTCCCGGAACACAAAGCGCGGATCTCCGAGCTGAAAGGGGAGCTCGACAAGGCCGAGAAGAATCAGGCGACCATCGAGGACGCGGTCGCCGACCTGTTCGCCGAGAAGGCGGAAGCAGAGGAGCGCCTCGAGGCGATCGAGGACACCCTCCGCGAGAAGCAGAATGAGTACGCCAAGCTGGAGGCGGCGGCCGACCAGCGCGGCGACGCCTCGTGGCCCCGGGCGGTCACCGAGGTGAAGAACGGCGGCATCGACGGCGTCCACGGCGCGGTCGGCGAACTCGCCTCTGTCGAAGCCCAGTACGCCGAAGCCTGCGAGACCGCGGCCGGCGGGCGGCTGGCGAACGTCGTCGTCGACGACGACGGTGTCGGCTCGACCTGTATCGACTACCTCAAGCGGCGCAACGCGGGCCGGGCGACGTTCCTCCCCGTCACGGAGATGGACGACCGGAGCCTGCCGCGGAAACCCTCGCTGCCGGGCGTCGTCGATTTCGCGCGGAACCTCGTCGACTACGACGCCGAGTACGAGTCGATCTTCTCGTACGTGCTCGGCTCGACGCTCGTCGTCGAGGACATGGCGACCGCCCGCGATCTGATGGGCGACTACCGGATGGTCACCCTCGACGGCGACCTCGTCGAGAAGTCGGGCGCGATGACCGGCGGCTCCGGCGGCGGCTCCCGCTACTCGTTCACGAAGTCCGGCGGCGGCAAGATCGAACGGCTCGCGACGGAGATCTCGGAACTCGAAGACGAGCGCCGGTCGGTCCAGTCCGAGATCGACGCGCTCGACGACGACATCGAGGACGCGCGCGACCGGAAGGCCGACGCGGCCGAGCGCGTCCGGTCGCTGGAGGCGGACGTCGAGCGCGCAGAAGACGACCTCGCGGAGGCGGAAGCCCGGATCGAGGAGCTAGAGGCCGAACTGGAGGAGCTGGAGGCGGAACGCGAGTCGGTCGACGCGGAGATGACCGCGTTAGACGAGGAGCTGGCGGAGACGGACGCGGAGATCGACGAGCTCGCGGCCGAGATCGACGAGATCGAGGCCGAACTCGCCGACTCGAAGATCCCCGAGCTCTCCGAGCGCGCCGACGAGATCCGCGCCGAGATCGGCGACCTCGACGACCGCATGAGCTCGCTCGACGGCCGGATCAACGAACTGGAGTTAGAGAAGGGGTACGCCGAGGACGCGCTCGACGACCTCCACGACAACGTCGAGGAGGCCCAAAACGCGAAGGCGGAGGCCGAGGAGGCGATCGCCGACCACGAGGCGGCGATCGAGGAGAGGGAGGCGGAGCTCGAAGCGAAGAAGGAGGCGATCGCCGACCTCGAAGAAGAGCTCTCGGCGCTGAAAAGCGACCGGGAGGAACTCCGCGAGGAGATCCGCGAGGCGACGCAGGCGCGCGACGAGCAGCGGTCGCTCGTCGCCGAGGCCGAGTCGGACCTGTCGGACCTCACCGACCGCCGCGACCGCTTGGAGTGGGAGATCGACGAGTTAGAGTCGCAGGTCGGCGCCTACGAGGCCGACGAGATCCCCGACCTCGACGAGGTGGAGTCGCGGATCGAGGAGCTGGAGACCGAGATGGAGGCGTTAGAGCCGGTGAACATGCTCGCGATCGACGAGTACGAGGAGGTCGAGGCCGCGCTCGACGAGCTCCGGGAGCGCCGGGACGTGCTCGTCGAGGAGCGCGACGCCATCGAGGAACGCATCGAGGGGTACGAGGCGGCGAAGAAGGAGACGTTCATGGAGACGTTCGAGTCGATCAACGACCACTTCGAGGACATCTTCGCACGCCTCTCGGCCGGGACGGGGGAGCTCGTCTTGGAGAACCCCGAGGACCCGTTCGAGGAGGGGCTGACGATGAAGGCCCAGCCCGCGGACAAGCCGGTCCAGCGGCTCGACGCGATGAGCGGCGGGGAGAAGTCGCTCACCGCCCTGTCCTTCATCTTCGCCGTTCAGCGCCACAACCCCGCGCCGTTCTACGCGCTTGACGAGATCGACGCCTTCCTCGACGCCGTCAACGCCGAGCGCGTCGGCGAGATGATAGAGGAGCTGGCCGAGGAGGCGCAGTTCGTCGTCGTCGGCCACCGCGCGGCGCTGTTGGAGCGCTCGGACCGCGCCATCGGCGTCACGATGCAGGGCGACAACCTCTCGGCGGTGACCGGGATGCAGTTCGGCGACGACGCCGACGAGGAGGTGAGCGCGGATGACTGAGGAGGGCGACGGGGCCGCCGGCGGCGTCCCGGACCTCGACCTGACGAGCGACCGCGACGGCGCGCCCCCGTTCACGGACGACGCGTCCGGAGACGAGGCGGAGTCGACCGGCGCGCCCGATTTGGACGTGCCCGACGTCTCACCGTCGGACGTGCCCGATGTCGCACCGCCGGACGAGACCGACGACGACGAGGTCGAGCCAGTCGAGCTCCTCGTCCAGCTCGCGGAGGAGGGCGAGATCGAACCGTGGGACATCGACATCGTCCAAGTGACGGACGCCTTCTTGGAGAAACTCGACGAGACGGACCTCCGAACGACCGGCCGGGCGCTGTTCTACGCCAGCGTCCTCCTCCGGATGAAAAGCGACGGCATGCTGGCGGACGACGACGAGGACGAGGAGCCGGAGCCAGAGCCGTGGGAGGTCGCGATGGAGGGCGGCGCGCCCGACCCGGCCGCCGACGGGTTCGACCCGGTCGACAAGCTGGAGGCCGAGATTGACCGCCGGCTCGACCGGAAGAACACTCGCGGGTCGCCGGAGACGCTCGACGAGCTCGTGCGGGAACTGCGCGAGGCCGAGCGCGGCTCGTGGTGGAAGGACTCCCGGGAGTACGACACCTCGGAGTCGCCGCACGGCCACGCCCGCGGCACGCAGACGCTCGACTACCGCGCCGGCGACGAGTTCCGGCAGGACGGCGAGCCGACCGCGGGCGAGGCGACCGACCGCACCCACGACGAGGACATCGAGGAGGTGATCGTGGAGATCGACGGCGTCCTCCGGACGCACTTCGACCGCGGGCGCACGGAAGTGCTGTTCGCGGAGATCGAGAGCGCCGGCGGCCGCCCGTTCATGACGTACCTCGCGCTGCTGTTCATGGCCCACCGCGGCTCGGTCCGCCTCCAGCAGGACGACCTGTTCGGCGATCTCTGGGTGAAGGACCCGTCTGCGATGACCGCCGAGTCGGAAGCGATCGCGGACTAATACGTTTCTAGGGAGGGAACCGTCCCCAGTGATGTCGCCGTTCTGTAGTGAATAGCTGCCCGCCAATCGGCGGCGAACGCCTCCGAAGCCCCAGCCGTGAGGCGGGCAGACGCTCTCTGCGCTCCTCGTCGCTCGTTTCACTCGCTCCTGCGGTGCTTACGTCGCCTCTGCCCGCCTCACGGCTGCCCCTTCGAGTCCCGCCCCGCCCCACAC